>JAKJJQ010000002.1:0-118158 GCA_021713415.1 Thiotrichales bacterium 19X7-9 | reverse complement strand
ACCGCTACACGAGTACCTAATGCATTAAAGCTAACTGAATACCCGCTTTCATCACTTGCTGCTTCGCCGATGATATCAGTACCCATTTGATTCCAAGTACTGCCATCGTATTCAAAAATACGAGCATGGCCACTATGAACACCATTATCATCACTATAACGTGCACCAATAACTACTCGATCACCAATATCATTAAAGGCTACTGAGAAACCACTATTATCTCCAGCGAATTCACCATCAATATCAAGGCCTAATTGCGCCCAAGCTGAACCATTATATTCGTAGATACGCACATGACCACTACTACTACCATTGCCATCATTACTACTTGCACCAATTGCCACACGTGATCCACTAGCGTTAAAGTCAATGGCTACACCACTGAAATCATCTGATGCTTCACCAACAATTGCTGAACCTAATAAATTCCAGTCACTGCCATCCCACTCAAAAATACGCACCTGACCATTATTACTAATACCTGCAGGCTCTCCAATAGCAACCCTTGAACCATCATTACTTAAGCTAACACTTCTTCCTGTTTGAGTTGATACACCTGCTCCATCAATATCAGAACCCATTTGATTCCAAGCTGAACCATCCCATTCAAAAATTTGCACCTGACCACTATCAGCTCCATTACTATCACTTCCAATTGCTCCCACAGCCATACGAGTACCATCACCATTTAGTGACACTGACCAACCAAAGCGATCACCTATAGCTTGCGCATCAATATCTGCACCTAATTGTTCAAAATCTATTAACTCTAATACTGGTGCATCATTTACACCGATAACATTAACAAAAGTTGATAAGCCAATTTCACCTGTATCATCACCACCATTAGCTGTTCCACCATCATCTTGTAGAGTTGCAATTGTAATTTGGCGTAACCCATCAGTTGGCTGTTCACTTGTATTTTGATAACTAATACCATCAACAAGTGAATTCATCACAGCTTCAGAAACACCTGCCCCACTATGTGTAAGAGTAATGTTGGCAACACCTAGAGCATAGGTAACATCAATTAAGAAGCCGTTCGTTGTTGGCCCATGAGAAACTGATGTTTTTGTCAGATGAATACCATATCCATCAACAATTAAGTATTCATGATCAATATCAGAGATATTGGAAACTTCTAATGTTAATGCAATTAAGTTTTGACCTGATTCAATTGTTGATGTAATCGTATTATCAAAAATCAAATCAACTGCTGAATCACCTTCAGTATAATCAACTGATGTTGTATATACTTTAACTTCACCGCTATCTAAACCACCACTGTCATTTAACGGCGCACTAACAACAAATCGCGTACCATCATCATTAATCGCAAGCGCATGACCAAAGTTATCATCTGCCGCCTGACCATCAATATCATTACCATGAGACCATGCAATTCCATCCCACTCATAAACTCTTACTTGACCTGAAGCACTACCATTACCATCATTAAATGGAGCACCAATCACCAAACGATTACCCTCTGAATCCAACGATACAGAATAACCACTTTGATCATTTGCTAACTCCCCATCAATATCACTACCGACTTGATTCCAGGTTGAACCATCCCAGTCATAAACTCTTACATGACCTGAACTTACACCATTACCGGCATTAGATATTGCGCCAATGGCAACGCGAGTTCCATCAGCACTTAATGAAACTGAATAGCCAGATGAATCACCATTGGTTTCTCCAACTATATCTAAACCTAATTGAACCCATGCTGAGCCATCCCATTGATAAATTGCTGTATAGCCTTCGTTACCCGTTCCAATTGCACCAATAGCGACTGTATTACCATCATCGCTTAATGAAGTTGACCAACCTAAGACATCAAATGCATTACCATTAAGATCAACGCCACGTTGCACCCAGCTACCCGCAATTAAATCATAAATGCGTACTTGCCCTGCAATAAACCCGCCATCATCATTACCTATTTCACCGACTGCTAACGTTGACCCATCTGCACTTAATGTAACAGAGAATCCACTATCATCTCCTCCGCCTTCACCATCAATATCTAAACCTACTTGTGTCCAAATACCCGCAATTAATTCATAAACACGGACATGACCACTATCTAATCCACCACCATCATTTTTAGTTGCACCAATTGCAATACGACTACCATCTGAGTTTAATGAAATACTATCACCAAACCGATCGCCTATGACTTCAGCATCTAGTTGATTACCTAATTGAATCCAGCCAATACCATTAAATTCATAGATTCTAACAAACTCATTTACCAGTGAACTTAATGCCATGCGTGTGCCATCACCTGAAATCGATACGGCATAGCCTGTTTCATTACCTGGGCCAATATTAATATCATTTGCTAAGTCAATTGCTGTATCAGTAATTAAAGTTGGTGCATCATTAATCGTTGTAATATCAATATTCACCGTTGCAACATTAGATTGCGCATCACCATCATTAACATAGAAATCAACTTGACGTTGTGTTGCATCAGGATTACTTGAGGTATTCTCATAACGCACGGTTGCTAATAATTGCTCATACTCTGTTTTAGTAACATCATTTAGAACATCTGATGTAAAGGTAAGCGTATTACCAACTATATTACCCGTAACACCAATTGAAGTTGCAAATGCTGTATCAAAGGTTAAAACATCTTCTGCTGCCTGATAACCTGAAGAGATTGTAACTGTTGCTGACTCCATATAATCATCATCAGCATCGGTAATTGAGAATTCATCATAAATGATAACATCACCATCACCTTCGCTATAACTTATGCTCTCAGAAACTGAAACTAATTCATATACTCTAACATGGCCAGCATTGTTACCGGCACCATCATTTAATCTTGCAGCAATAGCAACACGTGTTCCATCTGAACTAATTGTTGCAACATGCCCAGAGAAATCACTCGCTGCTTCACCATTAATATTAATACCAATTTGAACCCAATCTGCACCATCCCAGTCATAAATTCTAACCTGACCTGCATCAGCAGCGCTATCATCATTAGCTTGTGCACCGACTACCAAACGCTCACCATCAGAACTTAGTGATACATAAGAACCTGTATCTTCACCAGCTTCAGTCCCAATAATATCTGTACCTGTTTGTACCCATGTTACACCATTCCAATCGAATACCTGCACAAAGCCTTCATTAGTACCTACTCCAACATCATAGCCAACACCACCGATTGCAAGGCGACTACCATCTGAACTTAATGAAACACTAAATCCATACTGGACACCTGCTGCTGGTCCATCAAAATCAGCACCAACTTGAACCCAATTTAAACCATCGAAATCAAAGACTCGTACTTGACCACTATCAACACCATTAGCATCACTGAATCTTGCAGCAATTGCAATACGATTACCATCGGCTGTGAATGAAAGGCCTTTTTGATCGGCTAATTGATCACTTGCTACACCATCAATATCACCGCCTAATTGTACCCAGGCACTACCATTATATTCATAAATTCTGACATGACCTGCATTAGCACCAGCACCGTCATTATATGGTGCACTAACGGCTAATCGCGTACCATCGCTATTTAAATAAACTGAAGCACCGAGTCCATCACCTGAAGCTTCACCAATAATTTTAGCGCCAACTAAATTCCAAGAAGAACCATCCCAACTATAAACACTAGCAGAACCATTAGTTGACTCATCTCCAGGTGCGCCAATGGCAACTGTGAGACCATCACTACTTAAAGATACGCTCTGGCCTACGATATCTATCGCATTATCACCATCAATATCTGCACCCATTTGATTCCAAGCTGAACCATCCCATTGATAAATACGAACCTGACCTGCTGATAAGCCTCCTGCATCATTTTCAGGTGCACCAATTGCTACAATACTACCATCTTCATTAAAGGCGACGGATGAACCGCTCTGATCATCTACAGCTTCACCATCAATATCTAAACCTAACTGTTGGAAATCGATTAAAGCTAAATCTGGCGCATCATTAACTGCTGTAATATCAATTAAGACCGTTGCAACATTTGATTGAAGGTCACCATCATTAACATAAAAGTCAACTTGTCGTTGTGTTACATCAGGGTTATCTGAGGTATTTTCATAAGTTACAGATGCTAAAGCTAACTCGTAAGCAGCTTTAGTATCTGTTCCTATTAAAGTTAAAACTCCAGTTAAAGAGTTATAACTACCTGTAATATTAGCTGTATCACTAAATGCTAAGACATCCTCACCAGCAGCGAAATTATTAGTAATGGCAACCGTTGCACTTTCCATATCTGTATCATCTAAATCAATAACAGATGCTTGCGGGTATATTACTGTTGCTGGATCATTCTCAGCATAGGTTAACGCAACACTAACTAATGGTACGGCTAACTCTAAGACTCTAACATGGCCTGAATTATTACCAGCGTCATCAGCTAAAGGTGCGCCAATTGCCACTCTTGTACCATCTGCACTTAAGGCCACTTGCGCCCCTGAACCTTCAAAAGCTGATGTCCCATCAATATCATTATACCATTGTATCCATGATGAACCATCCCAATGGAAAATGCGTGTATGACCAGTACCAAATGGTCCCGGATTAGCACCCCTATGGCCTATTGCAACAATAGAACCATCCTCATTTAATGAAATAGAAGAACCTGAAGCTGAGTCTGAACTACCTTCTGATTCGATTATTGTGCCACGTAAATTCCAATTAGCACCATCCCAATCATAAATTGCCGTATAAGCACTATCTGTTATTGTACCACTATTATTTTCGAAGCTATCAACTGCTATGGTATTACCATCAGCACTAATACTTACATTTCTTCCTACTTGATCTGAGTCTGCAAAACCATTAATATCAGCACCTCTTTGGACCCAAGCTAAACCATTCCAGTCATAGACTCTAACTTGCCCTCTATCAGTACCACCACCGGCTTCACTCTGCTCACCAACGACGATTGTATTACCACTTTCGCTTAAAGCTACACTTCCACCAAATTCACTGCCTGCACTTTCTCCAAGAATGTCAGCACCTAATTGAACCCAACTTAAACCATTCCATTGGAAAATACGCACCCTACCATCTACATCAACTCCAGGAAATACTGCATTATCATAAGCGAACTCACCAATAGCAAGAATATTACCATTAGAACTTATGTCAATTTTAGAGACACCATCAGAAGCTCCTAGGTCCAATCCACGCTGATTCCAATTAGCACCATCCCAATCAAATATTTGAACAATATCATTACCATAGATTGCTAAAGTTGTACCATCTGCATTAATAGAGACATAATCACCATAATCACCACTGGCAACAGAACCATCAAAGTCAGGCCCTCTTTGAATCCAGTTGGTACCATCAAATGCAAAGACACGAACATGACCAGCATCAGCAGCACCATCATCATTTAAACGAGCACCAATTGCAACAACATCACCTGCATCATTAAATGAAACGCTGAAACCTGAACGATCGCCTAGGGCTTCTCCTGCAATGTTAGCACCTACTTGTTGGAACTCAATTAAACCCAAATCTGGCGCATCATTAACTGCTGTAATATCGATTAAGACTGTTGCAACATTTGATTGAAGATCACCATCATTAACATAGAAATCAACTTGACGTTGTGTTATATCAGGGTTATCTGAAGCATTTTCATAACGCACAGTTGCTAATAATTGTTCATACTCTGTTTTGGTAACATCTTCAACTGCATCTGAAGTAAAGGTAATTGTATCACCTGAGATTACCCCCGTAACACCAATTGAAGTTGCAAATGCTGTATCAAAAGTTAAAACATCTTCTGTTGCTTGATAACCTGAAGAAATAACTACTGTTGCTGACTCCATAAAAGTGTCATCTGGATCAGTAATAGAAAATTCTGGATAGATAACCGTTGCTGGATCATTTTCAGTATAAACAAGTGGCGTTAATATGCTTTGTGTGACTAAGTCATAAACTCTAACATGACCACTTAACGCACCACCATCATTATTGAAGTTTGCACCAATAAAGACTCGTGAACCATCAGCACTTAAAGCAACTGAGATACCACTTTGATCACTAGCTGCTTCTCCATCAATATCGATTAAACGTAGATTCCATGTAAGATTTACATCATCCCAATCATAAATACGAACATGACCACTATCTGCTCCATTGCCATCGTTTTGATGTGCACCAATTGCCAAACGATAGCCATCAGCGCTTAATGATATACCTGAAGAAGCGGACTGATCATTGACTGCTTCTCCATCAATATCACCACCCGCTTGAACCCAATTACTGCCATTCCAATCATAAACACGCACATGGCCTGTACTTCCATTATTAACTGGCGCACCAATAGCAATTCGATTGCCATCGTCACTCATTGTAACGCTATTACCACTTCTATCACCAGCAGCCTCACCCAGAATATCTGAACCTACCTTCACCCAATTTGAACCATCCCATTCATAAACACGTACAGCACCTGTACTACTTGTATTAAACGGTGCGCCAATAGCAACTCGATCTCCAAGACCATTAAAATCTAACCCCCAACCACTTCGATCAAGATCTACTTCGCCATCAATATCTAAGCCTAGTTGACTCCAAGAAGAACCATCCCACTCAAATATACGCACATGACCTCTACGATCACCACCTGCACCATCATTTTGAATACCAGAAACCGCAACTCTTGCACCATCATCACTGATTCTAACTTGTCTACCAAAATAGTCGCCTGCTGCTTCTCCATCAAGGTCTAATCCTACTTGGTTCCATGTAGAGCCATCCCATTGGTAGACTCGAGCATGACCACTATCCCCGCCATTAACTCCATCATTAAAGTAAGCACCAACAATTATATATGTCCCATCTGCACTGATATCAACACTGGTACCACTTGCATCACTTGCTGCCTCTCCATCTATATCAGCACCCAATTGCGTCCAAACCCCAGCAATTAATTCATACACACGTACATGACCTGCATTTGAACCAGCATCATCATTTTGAGGAGCGCCAATTACAACTCGACTACCATCTGCACTTGTTGCAACTGCACTTCCTGATCTATCAGCACTAGATTCACCATCAATATCACTACCAATTTGGTTTAATTCCATAAAGTTTAGCTCTGGCGGATCATTAACGGCTGTAATATCAATATTCACCGTTGCAACATTAGATTGTGCATCACCATCATTGACATAGAAATCAACTTGACGCTGCGTTACATCAGGGTTATCTGATGTATTTTCATAACGAACGGTTGCTAATAACTGTTCATACTCTGTCTTAGTAACATCATCAACAACATCTGAAGTAAAGGTAATTGTATCACCTGAAATCACACCTGTAACACCAATTGAAGTTGCAAATGCCGCATCATAAGTTAATACATCTTCTGCTGCTTGATATCCTGAAGAGATAACAACCGTTGCTGACTCCATAAAGTCATCATCAACATCGGTAATTGAGAATTCATCATAAATGATAATATCACCATCACCTTCGCTATAACTTATGCTCTCAGAAACTGAAACTAACTCAAAGATTCTAACCTGCCCAGCATTATTACCAGCATCATCATTCCATACCGAGCTAATTGCAACACGCTTGCCATCAGCACTAATCTCTGCAATATAGCCAGAGAAATCAGCTGCTGTTTCACCATTAATACTAACGCTTACTTGTACCCAATCTGTACCATTGAAGTCATAAATACGTACTTGACCTGCATCGATACCACCATCATCATTGCCAGTAGCGCCAACTACCAAACGCTGACCATCAGCGCTTAATGAAACATGTGAGCCAGCTTGCTCAATGCCAATACTCCCGATAATATCTGAGCCTACTTGAACCCAATTAGCCCCATTCCAATCAAACGTTTGGACATACCCTTCATCTGTATTACCTGGCCCGACATCATATGAAATCCCGCCAATTGCAAGACGATTACCATCTGAACTTAACGATACACTAAACCCATACTGTTCACCTGCAGCTGAACCATCTAAATTTAAACCTGCTTGCACCCAATTGGCACCGTCAAAATCATAAACACGCACCTGACCACTATCAACGCCATTAACATCACTTAATCTTTCTGCAACTGCAATGCGATTACCATCTTCAGTAAATGCAATACCTTTTCGATCACCCAATAAACCACCGGTAGGTAAACCATCGATATCACCACCAAGTTGCACCCAGGCACTACCATTGTATTCATAGATTCTTATATGACCTAAATCTACACCTGCACCATCATTTGCTGGACCACTAATAGCTAATCGAGTACCATCACCATTTAAATAAACGGTTGAACCAAAGAAATCAGTTGCTGCTTCACCAACAATCTTAGCACCCACTTGATTCCAAGAAGAGCCATCCCAGTTATAGACACTCACTGAACCATTAGCTAAATCAGCTGGTGAACCTATTGCAACGGTTAAACCATCACTACTTAATGAAACACTATAACCTGTATTATCTAAGGGACTATCACCATCAATATCTAAACCTAGCTGATTCCAACTTGAACCATCCCATTGGAAGATACGAACATGGCCTGCTTGAGCACCACCAGCATCATTTTCAGCTGCACCAATAGCAACAATACTACCATCTGCACTAAATGAAACTGAGTAACCACTTTCGTCATCTGCTGCTTCACCATCAATATCTGCACCCAATTGTTGTGCTGCAATGATTAAGCTTAAATCTGGTGCATTATTAACTGCAGTAACATCAATCATCACTGTAGCAATATTTGAATTAGCATCGCCATCATTAACAATATATTCAACGACACGCTGAGTGGTATCTGGGTTACTTGAGGTATTTTCATAAGTGACAGTTGCCAATAATAACTCATACTCTGATTTGGTTACTGTGTTAACTGTATCTGAAGTAAACGTTAATACGCCATTAAAGAAGTTACCGCTTACACCAATTGAAGTTGCATAGGTTGTATTAAATGCTAAATAATCTTCACCACCTTGATAAGTTGCTGGCGTAATTGTAACTGTTGCTGACTCCATAAAGTCATCATCAATATCGGTAATTGAGAATTCATCATAAATTACAATATCACCATCACCTTCGCTATAGCTTATCGTCTCAGAAATTGAAACTAACTCATAAACTCTTACATGACCTGCATTACTACCTGTATCAGCATTTAATCCTGCACCAATTACAACTCTTTTACCATCAGCACTTAATGCAACACTTGAGCCGCTTCGGTCACCTGCAGCTTCACCAACGATGTCGCTACCACCAATTAAAACCCAATCCAAGGTAGAACCATTCCAGTCATAAATACGCACATGGCCACTATCTGAACCATTTCCATTATTAAATGGCCCACCAATGGCTAAGCGCTCACCATCAGAACTTAAAGACATATAATAACTATCATCACCAACACCATCGCCTGGAATTTCTGTTCCTGCTTGAACCCAATTTGTACCGTTCCAATCATAGACATAAGTATAGCCAACTAAATTTCCACCAGGTCCACCATCAAAGCGATCTTCACCAATTGCAACACGATTACCATCGGCACTAATTGACACTGTAATACCAAATTGACCTTCAAAGTTAGCACCATCAATAGTAGCACCAACCTGAGTCCAATTGGTTCCATCCCAATCATAAATAACGGCTTGACCAGAATTTGTATCACCCACATCATTTAAAGGTCGCCCAACGATAATTCGGTTACCATCAGAGCTCATAGCAACCACACCACTTTCATCACCAGCTAATGCGTCAATATCAAGCCCTCGTTGATTCCAGCTTGAGCCATCCCAATCATAAATTCTAACATGACCTGCTGATGCATTATTAAACGTTGCACCAATTGCAACAGTAAACCCATCTGCACTCATTGAAATGTGTGAACCCGACTCATCATTTGCAGCTTCACCATCAATATCTAAACCTAATTGATTCCAACTTGAACCATCCCACTCAAATACTCGAACATGACCTGCAGTTAAAGCCGCACCATCATTTAGATCTGCACCGATGGCAATACGCATGCCATCATCACTCATAGCTACAGCTGTCCCTGAATTATCACCTGCTAACTCACCATCAATGTCACTACCAACTTGAACCCAGTTAGTACCGTTCCAGTCAAATACTCGAGCATGTCCCGCATTAGGCCCTGTACCATCATTTAATGCTGCTCCCACTACAATACGACTACCATCAAGATTGGTTGCAACACTTGTACCAAAGCGATCCTCTGCAGCTTCTGCATCAATATCACTTCCTAATTGCTGTAATAAATTAACTAAACTTAAATCTGGTGCATCATTAACCGCTACAACGTCAATTAATACCGTTGCAAGATTTGACTGAAGATCACCATCATTAACATAAAAATCAACGGTTCGTTGTAAGGTTGATGGATTATCTGAAGTATTATGATAAGTCACTGAAGCTAATGCTTGTTCATATGCTAACTTCGTATCCGTACCGATTAAAGTTAATATACCAGTAATAGAATTAAACGTTCCTGTAATATTGACTGTATCAACAAATGTAAGCCTATCTTCACCTTGAGCATAATTACCAGTAATTGCAATGGTTGCACTTTCCATATCGGTATCATCTGGATCAGTAATTGAAAACTCTGGATGAATAATCGTTACTGGATCATTTTCTGTATAAGTAATCGTTTCTAATACTGAGATCAAATCATAAACGCGGACTTGACCTGCATCTAATCCAGTTGCATCATTCAATAGTGCACCAATCGCCAATCTTTGACCATCACGACTTAATGAAACGGAGAAGCCACTTTCATCATCTGCTGCCTCACCATCTATATCCATTGAACCAATTTGTACCCAATCCGTACCATTATAATCATAAACTCTTACATGGCCTGCATCATTACCACTACCATCATTAAATGGTGCACCTACCGCTAATCGTTCACCATCAGCACTTAAACTAACTGAGTAACCGCTTTCATCATTTGCTGCCTCACCATCGATATCTGAACCTAACTGATTCCAGCTTGCGCCATCCCACTCAAAAATACGCACATGACCTGAATTATTACCACCATCGTCATTATTGGTTGCACCTACCGCTACACGAGTACCTAATGCATTAAAGCTAACTGAATACCCGCTTTCATCACTTGCTGCTTCGCCGATGATATCAGTACCCATTTGATTCCAAGTACTGCCATCGTATTCAAAAATACGAGCATGACCACTATGAACACCATTATCATCACTATAACGTGCACCAATAACTACTCGATCACCAATATCATTAAAGGCTACTGAGAAACCACTATTATCTCCAGCGAATTCACCATCAATATCAAGGCTTAATTGCGCCCAAGCTGAACCATTATATTCGTAGATACGCACATGACCACTACTACTACCATTGCCATCATTACTACTTGCACCAATTACTACTCGTGAACCACTAGCGTTAAAGTCAATGGCTACACCACTGAAGTCACCAGGTGCTTCACCTACAATTGCTGAGCCTAATAAACTCCAGTTACTACCATCCCATTCAAAAATACGTACTTGACCATTACCACTTCCAGGCTCACCAATGGCAACTCTCGAACCATCAGTACTTAAAGTAACACTTCTACCTGTTTGAGCAGAAACTCCTGCACCATCAATATCAGCTCCCATCTGATTCCAGCTTGAGCCATCCCATTCGAAAATTTGTACTTGACCACTGTCACCGCCATTGCTGTCGCTATATGCAGCACCAACAGCCATGCGACTACCATCACCATTTAAGGAGACCGACCACCCGAATCGATCACCTAATGCTTGGGCATCAATATCTGCACCTAATTGCTCAAAGTCAATTAAACCTAATTCTGGTGCATCATTGATAGCTGTAATATCAATATTAACCGTTGCAACATTTGACTGTGCATCACCATCATTAACATAGAAATCTACTTGACGTTGCGTTACATCAGGGTTATCTGATGTATTTTCATACGTAACACTAGCCAGTGCAACTTCATAAGCAGCTTTTGTATCTGTTCCTATTAATGTTAAAACACCCGTAGTTGCTGACCAGATACCTGTAATATTTGCAGTATCTGTAAAGCTTAATATATCCTCACCACTAACAAAGTTGCCAGTAATAGCAACCGTTGCACTTTCCATATCTATATCATCTAGATCACTAACTGAGAACTCTGGATGTATAATGGTTGCTGGATCATTTTCAGTATAACTAATCGTTTCTAAAACGGAGACTAAATCAAAGACCCTGACATGACCACTTTGTGCACCACCATCACCATTTAATGTTGCACCAATTGCAACTCGAGCACCATCTGCACTTAATGAAACAGCAACACCACTATTATCTCCTGCTGCTTCTCCATCGATATCCATACCACCAATTTGAGCCCAGTCACTGCCATTGAAATCATAAATACGCACATGACCTGAATCCGCTCCATTACCATCATTTAAATAAGCACCTATAGCTATACGCTCACCATCTTCGCTTATAGAAACCGATGTACCGCTTCGATCTCCTGCAGCTTCACCATCAATATCACTACCAACTTGATTCCAAGCACTACCATCCCAATCATAAATACGTACATGACCAGAAGCTACACCTGCATCAGCATTTAACCAAGCTCCAATAACAACTCGCGAACCATCTGCATTAAGAGCCATCGATATACCTGCCCCATCACCTGCATTCTCCCCATCAATATCTAAACCAAGTTGACTCCAGTCAGAACCATTCCATTCATAAATACGTACATGACCACTATCAGCACCATTACCATCATTTAATATTCCACCAATCGCTACACGTTTACCATCTGAACTAAGTGAAACTCTTCCTGCAAAGTCATTTGCACTCTCTCCATCAATATCTGAACCCATTTGCACCCAAGCTGTGCCATTAAACTGATAAATTCTAACATGACCACTGTCTACACCATTACCGTCATTACCAATTGCACCAATTGCAAGTGTACTTCCATCATTACTTAATGAAATAGAAAAGCCGCTATTATCATCTGCTGCTTCACCATCAATATCACTACCAACCTGATTCCAAGCTGAACCATCCCAGTCATAAATACGTACATGGCCTGCATCACTGCCATTACCATCATTATCAGACCCACCAATAGCAACTCGAGAACCATTTGCACTTAGTGAAACTGAATAACCACTAATATCACTCGCAGCTTCACCAGCAATAGCCAAGCCTAATTGATTCCAAGCACTACCATCCCATTCAAAGATACGCACATGACCACTATTTAAACCACCATCATCATTTAGCCAAGAGCCAATCGCCATTCTTTGACCATCTGAACTTAAAGAAACCGAGCGTCCACTTTGATCTCCAGCTGCATCACCTGCAATATCTAAACCTAATTGTTCAAAATCAATCAAATCTAATTCCGGCGCATCATTCACCGCTGTCATATTAATTGTGACAGTCGCGATATTAGATTGGCTATCACCATCATTGACCGTAAACTGGACTGTTCTTTGTAAAATTGATAAATCATCTGAGGTGTTTTCATAGGTAATTGACGCTAAAGCTGATTCATAAGCTGCTTTTGTATCGGTTCCAACTAAAGTTAAAATACCAGTTAATGAATCATAACTACCTGAGATATTCACCGTATTAGTAAAGCTTAAGAAATCCTCTCCTTGAATAAAGTTACCAGTAATAGCAATTGTTGCACTTTCCATATCGGTATCATCAACATCAGAGACATCAAATTCAGTTGCAAGAATTACTGCGCCATCATTTTCTGTATAACTTAGTGATGACGTAACTGAAGTTAATTCAAATACTCTAACTAAACCACTTTGAACCCCAATACCATCATGTAAGTGAGCACCAATAGCGACATGTTCACCATCACCACTCATTGCAACATCAAAACCAAAAATTTCATCGGTTGCAGGACCATCGATATCAAAACCAATTTGTACCCAATCTGAACCATCCCAGTCATAAATTCTTACATGGCCTGCTTGTGTACCATTGATATTATCATTCTTTCCAGCACCAATCGCTAATCTTAAGCCATCTGCACTGAATGAAATACTGTTTCCTGACTCATCCGTTGCAGCTTCACCATCAATATCTGAACCAATTTGAATCCAGTTCGCACCATTAAACTCATAAACACGAACATGACCTGAATCTGCACCGTTACCATCATTGAAAATTGCACCAATGGCAACACGAGAACCATCAGCTGATAAGGTAACACTACTACCAGATTGATCTTGATTGGCTTCACCATCAATATCAAGACCAACTTGAACCCAAGCTGTACCATTCCAATCATAAAGACGCACATGACCTCTATTAGTACCTGCATCATCATTTAATGTCGCACCAATTGCAACACGATTACCATCAGCTGATAATGCAACACTATTACCGGAATTATCACCTATAGCTTCACCATCTAAATCAAGCCCTAATTGATTCCAAGCACTACCATCCCATTCAAAGATACGCGTATGGCCCTGACCAGAATTATTTTCAACAGCGCCAACAGCTAAACGGCTACCATCTGAGTTTAAGGCAACACTGCCACCAAATTCATCGCCTGCTGCCTCACCATCTAAATCTATTCCAAGTTGATTCCAAGCACTACCATCCCATTCATAAACGCGTACATGACCACTATCAGCACCATTACCATCGTTAAAATCTGCGCCAATCGCTAAGCGTAATCCATCAGAACTAAGTGAAATACTATTACCGGATTGATTAAAAGCTGCTTCACCATCAATATCAGCGCCTGCTTGAACCCAATTAGTACCATCCCAATCAAAGACTCTAACATGACCACTACTTACACCATTACCATCATTTAAATGTGCTGCAACTGCAACTCTTGAACCATCTAAACTCATGCTCACTGCACGGCCTAATCGATCATCTATTGCTTCAGCTTGAATATCTACACCTTGTTGATTAAAGATAATAAACTCAACCTCTGGCGGGTCATTAACCGCTGTAATATCAATTCTAGTTGTTGCAGCAGTTGATAAGGCATCACCATCATCAACAAAGAAAGAGACTGTTCTTTGATTCGTATCTGGCGTATCTGAATTATTCTGATAAGTAACAGAAGCAAGCGCTATTTCATAATTTTCTTTACTATCAGTACCTGATAAGACCAAGACACCCGTTGTCGCATTCCATACACCTGTAATTGACGCTGTATCACTAAAGTCTAATACATCTTCACCTTGAACATAATTATTAGTAATTGCAATTGTTGCGCTTTCCATATCCGTATCATCAAAATCAAGAATTGAGAATTGTGGATGCAATGTTTGCGCACCATCACCTTCTGTATAATCTAATGATGGTGTAGGTGATGAAGTTGGATCAACATCTAAAATTGTAATATCAAATACACGCACCTGACCATTCGATGCAGCACCTTGCTCGCCAATGGCAAGTCGCGTACCATCACCACTTAAGCTAACATCCTGACCTGATAAGTCTCCCGCTGCTTGACCATCAATATCGACAGCCCACTGAACCCAACTTGTACCATTCCAATGATAGATACGCGTGTGGCCACTATTTAAGCCACCGCCATCATTACTTTTAGCACCAATAACAACGATTGAACCATCGGCGCTGATATCAATTGATCCATTTACTACCGTATCATCATCAGCTTCACCTTCAATAATCGCGCCACGTTGTACCCATGCTGCACCATCCCAGTCATAAATGACAGCATAACCGCTATCAACTGTACCTGTCGCATGACGCTTAGTTAAAATGGCAATACTATCACCATCTGCAGTAATTGCCACATCTGAACCTAACTCATCAGAATTAGCTAAACCTTCAATATCTAAGCCACGTTGTACCCAACTAATACCATTGAAGTCATAGACTCTTGCCTGACCTCGGTTAAGACCGCCTGCATCATTTAAATCTTCACCAACAACAACTGTTGTACCATCACCATTTAGATCAACACCACGTATAGAACTTGTTTCTGAAGCCTCACCATAAATATCTGCACCACGCTGCTGCCAATTAAAGCCATCCCAATAGAATAAGCGTAATTGACCTGTTTGTGCACCTGGACCTGAGTGTAATAACGCACTAATCGCAACAACATTACCATCTGAACTGAAACCAAGGCCGCCACCTGATAGATCAAAGTCAACATCGCCATCAATATCGCTACCGCGTTGTACCCAATTAGAGCCATCCCAATCAAAGATACGCACATGACCACGATTATTACCACCAGCATCATTAGCAATTGCAGAAATTGCAACTGAGTCACCTGTGGCACTTAATACAACCTTATTACCTGAGTTATCGCCTGCTGCTTCACCATCGATATCACTACCACGTTGCACCCAATTTGTGCCATCCCAATCATAAATACGTACATGACCACTATTAGAGCCATTACCATCATTATTTCTTGCACCAACAGCCAATACTGTACCACTGGTATTAAATGATACCGCATCACCAAATACATCTGATGCTGCCTCTCCTACTATATCAGCACCGACTTGCTCAAAGTCGACTAATTCAACTGAAGGGTCATTATTCACTGCATTAACGGTTAAATTAATCGTTGCAATATTTGAGTCATCATCGCCATCATTAACAACAAACTCAATGATACGATTTGTTGTATCTGGATCTGCTTTATTATTTAGGAATTCAACTGTCGCTAATAATGATTCATACTCTGCGATTGTTGCAGTACCTGTAAATAATAATTCACCGGTAGAAGCAACATAAAATGAAGAAGAAATACCTAATGAGGTAGCTAGTGATATATTAAAGTCTAAGTAATCACCATCTTGGAAATTAGTAATCGTAACAATTGCACTTTCCATATCCGTATCATCAACATCAATAATTGAAATCTCAGGATAAAGTACAACAGGCCCACCCCCTTCTGTATACGTTGCGCTCTCTAGCGTTGAAATTAAATCAAATACACGAACACTACCGCCATCACTACCTGGTGCATCATCATTAAATGGTGCACCTGCAAAAACTCGCGTACCATCGGCTGATAAGACAACGCTACGACCTAGTTTATCTTCAGCTGCTTCACCATCAATATCAGAACCTGCAACCGTATTGATACCTAATAATGTCCAATCTGAACTATCAGGATTCCATTCATAAATACGTACCTGACCGCTATTTGAGCCGTTACCATCATTTTCACTGGCGCCAATTGCTAAGCGAGAACCATCTTCACTTAAAGAAACAGACCAACCCGACCAATCATCAGCAGCCTCTCCATCAATATCTGAGCCTAGTTGATTCCAAGTAGCACCATCCCATTCAAATACTCTTACATGACCACTATCTGGTGCACTTCCATCATTTTGAATTGCACCAATAGCTAATGTTGATCCATCATCACTTAAATCAATCGAATGCCCACTTAGATCATTTAATGCTTCACCATCAATATCTGAGCCTAGTTGATTCCAAGCTGCACCATCCCATTCAAATACTCTAACATGACCGCTTTCATTAGCAGTACCATCATTATTTCTTGCACTAATGGCAACTCGCATGCCATCTGCACTTAAATCAACAGCCCAACCACTAAAGTCATTTGCAGCTTCACCATCAATATCTAAGCCAACTTGATTCCAACTTGAACCATCCCAATTAAAGATACGCACATGACCACTATCAGCTGCAAAATCATCATTTGATCTAGCACCTATGGCAACTGTATTACCATCTGAACTGATAGAAACCGCATGACCACTTTGATCCCCTACAACTTCACCATCAATATCTAAACCAACTTGATTCCAACTTGAACCATCCCACTCAAATATTCTTGCATGCCCCTGAAGTGCATTATTTCCATAAGCACCAATAATAACACGTGAACCATCTGCATTCATCGCAACAGAGAAACCACTTAAATCACCAGCAGCTTCTCCATCAATATCACTACCTAACTGCGTCCAAACACCTAGTTGTAGTTCATAAATTCTAACATGGCCTGTCGTACCATTATTACCTGGCGCACCTATGACAATGCGACTACCATCATCACTTGCATCAATTGAAACACCGCTTAAATCACTGCCTGCCTCACCATCAATATCACTACCCACTTGATCGAACTTAACAAAACCTAATTCAGGAGCATCATTAACTGAGCTAACTGTAATGCTGATATTATCAATATCACTTTGTGTACCACCTGTACCTGTTTCACCTAAATCATTCGTATCAATCGTTAATGTATCAGCACCATTATAATTATCATCTGGCGAGTAAATTAAACCGTTTAAGGCATTATTAATATCTACAATCGTACCACTGAAGGTCATTGAACCTTCACCATTACCACCACTACTAAAAGTTAAACCCGTTACTTGTGATAAGGTTAAAATACCGTTTAATACCGATAATGATACTTCTGCATTTGTTGCATCAACATCTGAAATACTAATTAAATTACTATTACCTGCATTAAAGACTAAATCCGTATCTTCAGGTGTATTTTGTGCGCCTGGCACACTATTAATTGGTGGGTCATTTACAGCAATAACATTAACCAATGTCGTAATTGAAACTTCGCCTGTATCATCACCTCCATTAGCTGTACCACCATCATCCGTTAAGCTTGTAATGGTAATGGTTCTAACACCTTCTGTTGGATCTTCTGATGTATGCTCATATTGCAATCCATCGACTAAACCTTCCGCTTGCAGCGTTGTAACACCTGCAGCATTATGTATTAAAGTAATTGTTGCTGTACCAGAAGCAAATACAACACTAACATCAAACCCTAAGCTTGTTGTACCAACAGTTGGATTAGTCACTGTAATATCAACGGCTAAACCATCGATATGTAAAACTTCATCACTATCTAATACATTTTCTACTTCAAAAGTAAATTGCGTAATTGTCTGACCTGACTCAATCGTTGAAATACTAGCATTATCAAATAAAGTCACTGCTGGGTCATTTTCAGTATAATCAATCATTAACTGTGAATAGACACGTACATGACCCCTATTATCTGTGATTACACCTGGGCCATCATTATCTAGTGCACCAATAACAATCATATTTCCATCAGCACTAACTGCAACAGCATAGCCTGAGTTATCATTATTCGTTTCACCATCGATATCAGCGCCACTTTGTATCCAGTTTGCTCCATCATATTCATAAATTCTCACATGGCCTGCATCTGCAAATGAACCATCATTATTCCTTGCACCAATAACCACAGTTTGACCATCATCACTTAAGGCAACAGAATAACCTGATTGGTCAGTAGCCGCTTCTCCATCAATATCAACACCTAACTGATTCCAAGTTGCACCATCCCATTCGAATACTCTAACATGACCACTACCTGCTCCATTACCATCATTTTGATGCGCACCAGCGGCAATAATGGTTCCATCACCATTAATTGAGACTGCACCACCGAAGTTATCGGTTAATGCTTCACCTGGAAGATCTACACCTAATTGAATCCAAGCTGCGCCATTCCAGTTAAAGACTTGCACCATACCACTGTTATTACCATTGATATTACTATCAGGTGAGCCAACAACGAGCGTATCACCATCATTACTTAAGGCAATTGAATCTCCAAAGTTATCATCAGCTGCACTTGCTTCAAGATCTATTCCTTTCTGTATCCAGCTTGTTCCATTGTATTCAAAGACTCTAACATGACCGCCGTTTAAGAATGTACCATCATTATCAACAGCACCAATGGCAACGGTATCACCATCATTACTTAAGCTAACTGACCAGCCTGATTTATCACTTGCAGCTTCTCCATCGATATCAGCGCCTACCTGATTCCACGAAGAACCATCCCAGTCAAAAATACGTACATGACCACGATTATCTGTTCCTGCACCACCTGCATCATTAAATGGCGCCCCAATAGCAACTCTAGTGCCATCTGCACTTAATGCAACACTATAGCCAGATTCATCACCTAGCGCTTCACCTGCCAAATCATTACCTAACTGCACCCAAGCTGTACCATCATACTGATAAATGCGTGTATGCCCACTATTATTACCTGTATCATCGTTTTGAGGCGCGCCAACTGCTATGGTTAAGCCATCAGCACTGACTGCAACTGCTGAACCAGATTGATCTCCTGTTGCTTCACCATCGATATCCAATCCTAATTGTTGCAAAACGCCTAAAGAATCAGCTGTCAATGTTGGCGGATCATTCACTGATAAGACATCAATAAATACAGTTGAAATATTTGAATTGGTATCACCATCATTAACCATATAATGCACTTCACGCTGTGTAGAATTAGGTTCATCACCCGCTGTATTTTCATAAGTCACTGTCGCTAATAATTGCTCATATTCTACTTTAGTGACATCATTTGGCGTATCTGAAGTAAAGGTAATCACATTACCAACCACATTACCTGTCACACCGATTGAAGTTGCAAATATGCTATTAAATGATAAGACATCCTCACCTGCTTGATAGGTTGCAAGTGTGATTGAAACCGTTGCTGATTCCATAAAGTCATCATCAACATCGCTAATTAAATATTCTGGATAAATAATTGCAGCAGGATCACCTTCGTTAACGGTAATGGTTTCTGAGGCTGAAACTAACTCATAGACTCTAACATGACCTGTTAAACCATCATTATTTGGCGCACCAATAGCAACACGCGTGCCATCATCACTTAATGAAACAGAGAAACCACTGAAATCAGAAGCAGCCTCACCATCAATATCTGAACCAAAGACGGTACTTGCACCTAATAATACCCAATTAGCGTCATCATATTTATAAATACGCACATGACCACTTGCAGCACCATTATCCGAATTACCAATTGCACCAATGGCAACCATTCTACCATCAGCACTTAAGGAGACTGAGACACCACTATTATCATTGGCTGCTTCACCGTCAATATCTAAACCTAATTGTACCCAAGCTGCGCCATTATATTCGTATATTCTGACATGGCCACTATTATTACCCGCATCATCATTTTGATTGGCACCAATGGCTATGCGAGAACCATCTGAGCTAAATGAGACTGAATAGCCACTTTCATCACCATCTGCCTCGCCATCAATATCTGCACCTACTTGTACCCAGGCTGTACCATTATAATCATAAATACGTACATGGCCGCGATCTGAACCACCAGCATCATTCGCTCTTGCACCAATGGCAACTCTAAAGCCATCATCACTTAAATCAACTGACCAACCACTAAAGTCATTCGCTGCCTCTCCATCAATATCTGAACCTAACTGCACCCAAGCCGTACCATTATATTGATATAATCTGACATGACCGCTATTAGCACCGCTATCGGCATTTAATCTTGCACCTACAGCAATAATTGAACCATCTTCGTTAGTTGCAACTGACCAGCCGCTTTCGTCGCCTGCATTTTCACCATCAATATCACTACCTAATTGATTCCAAGAAGAGCCATCCCAATCATAGATGCGCACATGACCTAGGCCACCTGTATTTTGAGGCGCACCAACAACTAGGCGAAGTCCATCATCACTTAAGGCAACCGAATAACCACTTTGATCACCTATAGCCTCACCATCAATATCTAAGCCAACCTGATTCCAAGAAGAACCATCCCAGTCATAAACACGAACATGACCTGTACCAGCAGTATTTTGGAAAGCACCAATTGCAACGCGTGTACCTGAAGCATTAAATGAAACAGAGCGACCACTTTGATCACCTGAAGCCTCACCATCAATATCAGCACCTAATTGTGCAAAGCTAATTAAATCTAAATCTGGTGCATCATTGGTTGCTGTCATATTGACATAAACCGTTGCAATATTTGAATTAATATCACCATCATTGCCAATAAACTCTATTTCTCTTTGTGTTACATCCGGGTTATCTGAAGAATTTTCATAAGTGACTGTATCGAAAAATGCCTTATAATCAGCCAAAGTTGCTGACCCTGTTGCTAAAAGCGTTCCTGGTGCAACAGTTGTAACTGTAATACCTACAGGTGCAGAACCAAAACTTAAAACATCTTCACCTGCTACATAATTTGTAATTGTAATCGTTGCACTTTCTAAATTAACATCATCAACATCAGTTACTGTAAAGGCATTATGCAAAATAGTTGCCGCATCATTTTCGGTATAATCAATACTTTTCTCTACTGCTTCAAGATTATAAACTTCTACATAACCTTCTGCAAAATTATACCCTCCCGAAACCACTTGAGTACCATCTGCACTTAGGGAAACTGAACGCCCAAAGAAACCACCGCTAGAGCCTACAATATTTGTCGCTAACTGTACCCAATCAGAACCATCATATTCATATAATCTTACGACGTTACTACCCATTTCTCCTGCAGCAAGTCGACTACCATCGGCACTTAATGAGATCGAAGTTCCAATATTAGTACCATCATTAATATCACTACCAACCTGTACCCAACTAGCACCATTCCAGTCATAAACACGCACTTCACCACTAATATTTGGTGAACCAACTGCAAAACGACTGCCATCTGCACTTAATGCAATAGATGCACCACTACGGGCGCTAGCTTCACTACCTAAAATATCACTGCCTAATTGAACCCAGGCTGAACCATTCCACTCAAAAATACGCGACAGACCTGCATCCGAAGCAAAGGCATCGTTCTGATTTGCACCAAATGCTATTCGATTACCATTAACACTAATAGCTACTTCATGTGTACCAGCAGTATCTCCTGCTGCTGGCCCATCAAGATCTAGGCCTTTTTGAACCCAAGCTGAACCATTCCATTGATAAACTCGCACATGACCTGAATTACTACCATTACCATCATTTAATGGCGCACCAATTATAACATGACTACCATCACCACTTAATGAAACTGCATCACCACTTTGATCACCTGAAGCTTCACCATCAATATCTAAACCTAATTGATTCCAAGAAGACCCATCCCATTCATAAATACGTACATGACCTGAACTACCGCCGTTACCATCATTAAATGACGCACCAATAGCTAGACGATTGCCATCATCGCTTAATGAAACTGAGTAACCATTTCGATCACCTGCTGCTTCACCAATAAGCGTAGCACCTAACTGCACCCAACTACCAGCAACTAACTCATAGACTTTAGTATGTCCACTTAAAGCACCATTATCATCATTATTTCTTGCACCAACAGCAATTCGACTGCCATCAGCACTCGATGAAACAGAATAACCAAATTGATCACCTGATGCATCGCCTACTAACTGTTGACCAACTTGTAATAAACCTAAACTTATCTCTGGTGGATCATTAACCCCAACCACATCAATTTGCAGCGTTGCTATATTAGAGTTGACATCGCCATCATTTACGATATAATGCAAAATGCGAGAAGTTGTGTTTGGATTTTCTGAAGAGTTAGAAAAAGTAATGGTGGCCAGTAATTGCTCATACTCTGACTTGGTGACTGTATCTGCTGTATTGGATGTAAAAGTAATCACATTACCAACCACATTACCTGTAACCCCGATTGACGTAGCTAATGCATTGTCAAATGATAGTGTATCTTCTGCTGCTTGATAAGTTGCAACGGTGATAGAGACTGTTGCTGATTCAATATAATCATCATCAACATCATTAATTGAAACATCTGGATAGACAGTAACTGTACCATCACCTTCGGTATAAGTAACCGTCTCTGAGGTTGAAGTTAATTGATAAACACGAACTTGGCCGCTATCATCTAAATTACCTGCAAATGTACCAATGGCTACACTTGTACCATCTGCATTTAAAGAAACTGAATAACCACTCCAGTCATCGCCATTTTCACCATCAAGATCGATATCTAATTGATCCCAGACTAAATCGACTTCATTCCAACGATAAATTCTTACTTGGCCTGCATTATTAGCACCATCATCATTTAGTGGCGCACCAATCGCTAAAGTTGACCCATCAGCACTTAATGAAACAGAAAAACCACTTTCATCGCCTGCGGCCTCACCAAGTAAATCACTACCACGCTGAACCCAAGCTGCACCATTCCAATCAAAAACTTTTGCTAAACCGCTGTCAGCACCACCTGTATCATTTAACGGTGCACCCACAGCAATGGTATTACCATCTGAACTGATTGATACGCTCTCACCTAAACGATCGCTATCGGCATCACCATCAATATCTAAACCTAATTGATTCCAAGAGCCACCACTAAATTCATAGACTCTTGCATGACCACGATCTGTACCACCTGCCGCATTGGCTCTAGCACCGATAATCACACGATCACCATCTGCATTTAAATCAACGGACCAACCGCTATTATCACCTGCAGCTTCACCATCAATGTCACTACCTGCTTGCGCCCAAGCTGTACCATTCCAGAAATAAACGCGAACATGACCTGAATCTGCACCATTAACACCGTCATTTAAGTAAGCACCAATGGCAACGACATCACCGGTATCACTTAATGATACGGCAACACCACTTCGATCTGAGGCTGTTTCACCTAAAATATCACTACCACGTTGCACCCAAGCAGTACCATTCCAATCAAAAATTCTCACATGACCGCTATCTGCGCCACCTGTATCGTTATCAAGCGCACCAATGGCTAAAGTCATACCATCAGCACTTAATGCCATACCACGACCGTTTGAATCATCTGCAGCAACCCCTTCAATATCTAATCCTAACTGATTCCAACTAGAACCATCCCATTGGAAAACACGCACTAAACCACTATCAGCCCCTGCAGCACCATCATAAAACGGTGAACTTGCAGCAACCGTTAGCCCATCAGCACTCATTGCAACATTAAAACCAATTTGATCATTGGCTAATAAGCCATCGATATCAGCGCCTAATTGCTCAAAGTCAACAAGCGCAACTTCTGGTGCGTCATTAGTTGCTGTAATATCAATTAATACTGCAGCTAGATTGGATTGTAACTCTCCATCATTAACATAAAAATCAACCTGACGTTGAGTTGTATCTGGATTATCTGATAGATTCTCATAAGTAATACTTGCTAATGCTGTCTCATAAGCAGCTTTCGTATCAGTACCTTGTAAGAGTAATCTGCCGACACCTGGCATCCAGGTACCTGTGATATTTGCCGTATCAGTAAAGGCTAAGATATCTTCACCAATTACATAATTACCTGTAATCTCAATTGTTGCACTTTCCATATCCGTATCATCGATATCAGTAATTGAAAACTCTGGATAAATCACTGTTGCTGGGTCATTTTCTGTATAAGATATTGTCTCTTGAAGAGATGCTAATTGATAAACACGCACATGACCTGAATCAGCACCATTACCATCATTTTGAGATGCACCAATTGCTAATTGTAAACCATCTGCAGTTAAAGCAATGGCAAAACCGCTTTGATCATCGGCTGCTTCACCGTCAATATCAACACCAAATTGAGTCCAATTACTGCCATCCCAATCATAAATGCGCACATGACCTGAATCAGCACCATTGCCATCATTATCCTTAGCACTAATTGCAAGTCGATTACCATCTGCACTTAAATCAACTTCCCAACCAAAGCTATCACCTACAGCTTCACCAGTAATATCACTACCTGCTTGCACCCAACTAGAACCATTCCAGTCATAAATACGCACATAACCTGTACCAGCACCATTGGTAGTTGCACCAACTGCCAAACGATTCGCATCATCACTGAAAGTAATGGAAATACCAAAGTTATCAAGATCTGTTGTTCCATCAATGTCCGTACCAGCTTGCACCCAACTAGAACCATTCCAGTCATAGACTCTTACATGACCTCTATTATTACCACCTGCATCATTTGCATTAGCACCAATTGCAATTCTATTTCCATCTGAACTGATTGTAACATTACTACCAGCGCTGTCTCCTGCAGCTTCACCATCAATTGCTGAACCTAATTGAACCCAAGCTGTACCATTCCATTCAAAGATACTAGTCTGACCACTATTTAAACCATTAGCAGAACTTTGCCATGAACCAATGACTAAGCGATCTCCATTTGAACTTAAGTCAACTGAGAAACCACTTTGATCACCTGCCACTGCACCATCGATATCACTACCTAATTGATTCCAAGAAGAACCATCCCACTCATAAACACGTGTATGACCACTTTGTGCACCATTACCATCATTTAATTCAGCACCAATCGCTAAACGTGTACCATCTGAACTTAATGAAACCGAACGGCCACTATCATCTAATGCAGCTTCACCATCAATATCTGCACCTAGCTGATTCCAAGTAGAACCATCCCATTGATAAACTCGCACATGACCTGTAAAGCCATTATTACCTGTTGCACCAATGGCCATAATGCTACCATCATCACTTAAATCAACTGAAACACCACTAAAGTCTCCTGCGGCTTCACCATCAATATCTAAGCCTAATTGCTGGTAATTACCCAATAATAATTCTGGCGCATCATTCGTTGCAATTACATCAATATTAATCGTTGCAACATTTGACTCTGTATCCCCATCATCAACGGTATATCTTAATACGCGCGTTGTTTCATCTGGTGTAGTTGAGGTATTTTCATAAGTTACTGTAGCTAGTAAAGCCTCATATTCTGATTTAGTAACCGTATTAGCGGTATCAGAGGTAAAAGTAATCACACCACTGACAATATTACCAGTAACACCCATTGAGGTTGCTAAGGCTGAATCATAAGATAAAACATCTTCACTCGCTTGATAGGTTGCAACCGTCATTGAAACCGTTGCTGACTCAATATACTCGTCATCGATATCAGAAACTGAGAACTCAGGATATAAACTAACAACCCCATCCCCTTCGGTATAAGTAATCGTCTCAGAAAGCTTAACAATATCATAAACACGTACATGGCCTGAACCAGTACCACCATCATCATTACCAGGCGCACCAATAATCACTCGATAACCATAAGCACTTAAAGCAATACTGTGACCACTTTGATCATCAGCAGCTTCTCCATCAATATCCATGCCACCAATTTGTACCCAATCAAGTGTGTCATTATTCCAATCGAATATTCGAACATGGCCTGCATTATTACCTGCATCAGCATTATTTTCAGCTGAAACTGTAATGCGTTGACCATCACGACTAATTGAAACTGAAATACCAAACTGATCGCCAGCATTTTCACCTAATAAATCACTACCAATTTGATTCCAATTAGCACCATCGTATTCAAAAACACGAGCCTGACCTGCAAATGCACCAGCATCACTATTGGAAATATCACCAATAATTAAACGATCTCCTTCTCCATTAAATGCAATTGAAGTCCCTGAGCGATCGCCAGCTGCCTGACCATCGATATCAGCTCCTATTTGTACCCAGTCTGTACCATCATATTGATAAATACGCACATGGCCTCTATTATCTGTTCCAGCGCCACCAGCATCATTTAGATCACCACCGATAGCAATACGATTTCCTGTTGCATCAATTGCAACTGAACGACCAAAGGCATCACCTGCAGCCTCTCCATCTAAATCTGAACCTAACTGAATCCAAGCCGTTCCTGTCCATTGATAAACACGTGCATGACCTGAATTTGCACCATTAACACCATCATTTTGCCAAGCACCAACAATAACACGGTCACCATTTTCAGTTAAAGCAACAGAACTACCAAAGCGATCCCCAGCAGCTTCACCGTCTAAATCTAAACCTAATTGAACCCAATTAGAACCATCCCACTCAAAGATGCGCACTTGTCCTGCATTAGAACCCGCATCATCATTAAAGATTGCACCAATGGCTAAACGTTGGCCATCTGCACTTAACGTAACGCTATAACCACTTTGGTCATCATCTGCATCACCATCAATACCGCTACCTATTAAATTCCAACTTGAGCCATCCCAGTCATAGACTCTCACCTGACCACGGTCACTGCCACCTGCATTATTCAATGGCGCACCAATAGCAACACGTGTGCCTGACTCATCAGCTGATACTGACCAACCACTTATCTCTCCTGCAACAATACCATCGATATCAGAACCCACTTGAACTAAATCAATTAAATCTAATTCAGGTGCGTTATTCACTGCAGCAACGGTAATATCAACGCTTGCATTATTGGATGGTGCATCACCATCATCAACAAGGAAATCAACTGTTCTTGTCGCAGTCGATGGATCTTCTGAAGTATTAAAATATTGTACTGTTGCTAATGCCAACTCATAATTTGCTTTAGTATCAGTACCGGTTAAAATTAAACGACCAGTAACGGTATCAAAAGTACCTGAAATTGTACCTGTATCTGTAAATAATAATAAATCTTCGTTTTGGACATAATTCGCACTAATTGTAACCGTTGCACTTTCCATATCGGTATCATCAACATCAAGAATTGAAAATTCTGGATAAATTGCCGTTGCTGGATCGTTTTCAGTATAGCTTAAGGCGACTGTTGCTAAGCTTTCAGAGACTAAATCAAAGACTTTGACTTGCCCTGCATTACTACCATTGGCATCATTTGTAAATGCACCAATAATCACTCGATCACCATTACCACTTAATCTTGTAGACCAACCAAATTCATCAAATGCTGCATCACCATCAATATCTGAGCCAAAGACTGTATTCGTTCCGATTAGATCCCAATCATTCGTTGTACCATTAAAGTCAAATAGGCGAACACTACCAACATTATCAGGTGAAACAAAATTTGAACGATCACTGACAGCTAGTCTTGAACCATCAGAGCTTAAAGAGACTCGCCAACCAAAGAATTGTCCAACACCCGCTTCCCCTAATAACGTTGAACCAACTTGATTCCAAGTGGCACCATCCCAGTCATAAACAAAAGCTTCACCATCTGGACCCGCAGCACTTGCACCAATGGCAATTCGATTTCCATCGGCGGTAATTGAGACATCCATACCAAAGAGGTCACCTGCAGTAGCACCTACAAAATCTGCACCGACTTGTACCCAAGCTGAACCGTCCCAATCAAATACTCGAGCATAACCAGCAGGACCTGATTGTCGCGCACCAATAATAATGCGATAACCACTTTCACTTAATTCAAGTGCGTGACCGAAATCATCATTTCCAGCATCACCTAGAATATCAGCACCCAATTGATTCCATGCACTACCATCCCAACTAAATAATTTTACAAGGCCTGTACCATTATTTGGTTGACCAACGGCTAAGATTGAACCATCATGATTTAAATCAACGCGCATCCCAAATGTACTATTTGTTAACGTACCATCAAGATCACTGCCTAATTGATTCCAACTAGAACCATCCCACTCAAATACTCTGACATGACCCGCATTTGATGCACCTGCATCATTTTCAGGACCACCAATAGCCACACGATTACCATCGGCACTCATCGTTACCCAAGTACCATATTCATCAGCTACCGCTTCCGCTAAGAAATCGACACCCATTTGATTCCAGCTTGAGCCATCCCATTCATAGGCACGCGCATAACCTGTACCACCAAAGCGATTGGTAATACCAATAATCATGCGACTACCATCTTCACTAATTGCAACCGACTGACCTGCTCGATCTTCAACTGCATCACCTAAAATATCAGAACCCATTTGGGCAAAGTTAACTAAATCCAATTGAGGTGCATCATTAACTGGTGTTACATCAATTTGCAATGTAACAAGATTTGAAGGCACATCACCATCATCGACTAACATATCGATTGTTTTTGTATTGGTTGCCGGCAATGGATTATCCGAGAAATTTTCATAAGTAATTGAGGCTAATGCTAGTTGATAATTAGCAATCGTATCAGTACCTGTTAGAACCAAACGACCTGTTTGTGAATCAAAACTACCTGAAATATTCGCTGTATTAACAAAAACTAGAACATCTTCACCTTGCACATAGTTTGAAGTAAATTCAATGGTTGCACTTTCCATATCTGTATCGGTTGAATCAACAATCTTATACTCTGAATGTAATGCTACTGCACCATCATTTTCTGTATAAGCTAACGTTCTAAATGTTGCAGTTAAATCAAATACGCGTGCATAACCATCACCAAGAGCTGAAGACATTGGCGCACCGACAACTAAACGTTCACCATTAGAACTGATACTAACTGATGTACCAAAGTTATCATCATCACTCGTACCATCTAAATCAATATTTAACTGTGTCCAGCTTGAACCATCCCAATCAAAAATACGTGCATAACCTTTATCATCTGCAATGCCACCACCGACATCATTAAATGGTCCACCAGCTGCAACTCGATTACCATCACCACTTAATGAAACACTTAAGCCAAGTTGATCGGTATTTCCTTCACCAATCATATCAGCGCCTGCCTGAACCCAAGCTGAACCGTTCCAGTCATAAACTCTTATTTGACCATTATTAGCGCCATTAAATGGTGCACCAATCGCAATACGATCTCCTGCATCATTAATTGCAACTGAAGTCCCGCTTTCATCACTTGCTGCAGAACCATCAATATCACTACCTAATTGTGTCCAAGTAACACCAATTAGCTCATAAACCTGTACCTGTCCTCGATCACCATCATGATGACGCGCTCCGACAACAACAAAGCTACCATCTGAACTTAAAGCAACCGATGATCCCATATTATCACCAGCAGCTATACCATCAATTTTATTACCTAATTGTACCCAAGCTGAGCCATTCCATTCATAAATACGTACCTGTCCTGCTTGAGCTCCACCATCACTATTATTAACAGCACCCACAGCAACACGTGCGCCATCAGCACTAATTGAAACTGAATAACCACTACGATCTTGTGCCGCTTGACCTTCAATCGCACTGCCTAATTGCACCCAAGCTGTGCCATTGTACTCAAAAATACGTGCATGACCACTATCAGTACCAGCTGAACCATTATGCACTGGCGCACCGATAACCACACGCGTACCATCATCGCTTAAATCAACTGACCAACCTGACTGATCACCATTAGCAACACCACCAATATCATCACCTAGTTGTACCCAGCTACCTGCCTGAAGTTCAAAAATTCTAACATCTCCACGTGCTGAACCACCTTCAGAATTAGTTCTATCAGAAATTGCAACAATGCTACCATCAGAATTGGCCGCAACGGCATAACCAAAATTATCACCAAAAGTTGTTTCGGCTAAAATATCCGTTGAAACTTGTTCAAATGATACAAAGTCTAATTCTGGCGGTGTATTTGGTACAATCACATTAATATCAGCTGTCACATTATTCGATGGATCATCACCATCATCGACAATAAACGTTACTTCTCTAACTGAAGCAGTAGGCGATGCACCAATATTTTCATACGTTACAGAAGCTAGCGCCTGCTCATAGGCAGCTTTAGTATCAGTACCTGTTAAAACTAAAGTACCTGTTGCTGCCGTCCAAGAAAATGATATATTCACCGTTGGTGTAAATGATAAGACATCTTCACCGTTAACATAATTATTACTGAAATAGATAGTCGCACTTTCCATATCATCATCATCAACATCGATAACAGAAACTTCATCCTGTACAATAACCTGACCATCACCAATCGTATAATCTAATGCAAGTGCTGGTGCTAAGGTTGTTAATTGGTAAACTCTAACATGACCCGAATCCGCACCATTAATACCATCATTATCAACAGCACCAATGGCTAGACGTGAACCATCTCTACTAATTGTAGTTTGAAAGCCTGACTCATCATTGGAAGCCTCACCATTAATATCATTACCTACTTGTACCCAGTCTGTACCATCCCACTGATAAAGACGAACATGTCCATTATCAAAAATGCCGTTAAATGTTGCACCAATCGCTAATAGGCTACCATCACCTGAAATTGATACTCTTTTTCGACCACCACTTAAGTCATTTGATCCCTCACCAGTGATATCAGTTCCTGCTTGAACCCAAGCTGCACCATTCCAATCATAAACACGAGTAATACCATTATCACCAGCTGGTAGGGTTGGATTACCTATTGCAATACGATCACCATCAGAAGTTAATGAGATACCATAGCCCGCTGGGGTTGTTCCTCCAGAACCAATATTAGAACCAACTTGCACCCAAGCTGCACCATTCCAATCATAAATCGCGACATAGTTACCATTGGTATCTGGCGCACTTGCTGCTACTCGATTACCATCGGCACTGATAGCAACTTCATCACCAAAACGCTGATTTAGTGCTTGACCATCGATATCTGCACCTACTTGAACCCAAGCTGACCCATTATACTCATAAACTCGCATATGACCGCTTGTAGCACCACCGCCATCATTTGTCGCTGCACCGATAACCACCCGATTACCATTGGCACTTAGGGCAACACTACCACCACTGTAATCAGTTGCAGCTTCACCATCGATATCATTACCAACTTGAACCCAATTAGTTCCATTCCAGTCGTATATTTTAACTTGCCCTGCATTACTACCACTGGCATTATCATCAAAGATAATACCGACAGCTAAACGATTACCATCATCGCTTAAGGAAACAGAGTTACCAAACAAGTCATTACCAGTTTCACCATCAAGATCAGAACCTACTTGCACCCAGTTTGAGCCATCCCAGTCAAATACTCGAACATGACCTGCTAAAGCCGCACCATCATTATTAACTGGTGAACCAATTGCTACGCGTGTCCCATCAGCACTTAATGAAGTCGCATGACCAAATTGATCGCCTGCAGCCTCACCATCAATATCACTACCTAACTGACTAAATTCGATAAGACCTAACTCTGGTGGATCATTAGCAGCAACAACATCGATTAATGAGATTGCAAGGTTTGATTGAGCATCGCCATCATTAACATAAAATTCAACCGTTCTTTGATTCGTATCTGGCGTATCAGAGCTATTATTATATAAAACCGAAGCTAAAGCTTGCTCATAAGCGGCTTTTGTATCAGTACCCGTTAAGATTAAGACACCCGTTGATGGGTTATAATTACCTGAAATATTTACTGTATCAGTAAAAGATAAACTATCTTCACTGGCAACAAAATTATTAGTAATTGCAATCGTTGCACTTTCCATATCTGTATCATCTGGATCGATAATAGAGAATTCTGGATAAGCGGCAATTGCACCTGCATCTTCAGTAAAAGTAACTGCTGTTGTTAGAGTCGCTGAAGTTAATTCAAAGACTCTGACATGACCACTATTAGCACCATTACCATCATTAAATGGCGCACCGATAACAATACGACTACCATCAGCTGTTAATGCTAGAGACCAACCCAATGCATCAGGTGATGCTTCACCAAGAATATCAGCACCAAAGGCTGTACTTGCACCAACTAGATCCCAATCATTAGTATCAGCATTCCAGTCATAAATATTTACTTTACCACTGCCTGAACCATTTGTATCATCACCCGGAACACTTAACGCTAAACGTAGGCCATCAGAGCTTAAAGCTACTGCTCGACCTAAATTATCAGCAAATACAACACCATTGATCACACTTCCTGCTTGAACCCAGGCTGCACCATTCCAGTCATAAACAATGACTTGACCAGTATCTAATGCTGATATATCACTTCTAAAAGCTCCAACGACTAAACGGCTTCCATCTTCACTTAATGAAACAGACTGTCCAAACCAATCATCTGCAGCCAAACCATCTAAATCTACACCAACTTGCACCCAGTCTGTACCATTAAAATCATAAACTCTTACATGACCTGCATTAGCACCATTACCATCATTTCTATAGCCACCAATTGCAAGCCTTGTTCCTTCAGCTGCAAATGAAACGGCATTACCAAACCAATCGTCAGTATTTTCGCCATCAATATCACTACCTAATTGAACCCAGCTTGTACCATTAAATTCATAAATACGCACATGACCGCTGTCATTACCAGCATCATTATTACCGGTTGCGCCAATGGCAACTCGGCTACCATCAGCACTTAGTGTAATTGCATCACCACCAGAGAAATCATTTGATCCCTCACCATCAATATCTAAACCTACCTGATTCCAGCTAGAGCCATCCCAATCAAATATTCTTACATGGCCTGCATCAACAGCACTGCCATCATTATATCTAGCACCAACAGCAATACGATCACCATCAGCACTAATTGAAACTGTTGTACCAAATTCATCACCAGCAGCCTCTCCATCAAGATCAGCGCCTAGTTGATTCCAAGTTGTACCATCCCATTCATAGACACGTGCTTGACCACTCTCAGCTCCATTACCGTCATTATCTTTAGCACCAACAACAATTCGTAAACCATCATCACTGATATCAACAGCAAAGCCTGCTAAATCACCTAATGCCTCTCCATCAAGATCAGCACCTAATTGATTAAAATCTATTAACTCTAAATTTGGTGCATCATTCACTGCTGCAACATTAATATAAGCAATCGATGCATTTGACTGTGTATCACCATCATTAACATAAAAATCAATTTGTCGTTGCAAAACTGAAGGATCATCCGATATATTATCATAAGTCACTGAAGCTAGTGCTAACTGATAATTCGCTAATGTATCTGTACCTGTTAAAACTAAACTACCTGTTGTTGCATCAAATGAACCAACAATAGAGCCAACAGGTGTAAAGCTTAAGAAATCTTCACCTTGTAGATAATTGGCTGAAATAATAATCGTTGCACTTTCCATATTGGTATCATCAGCATCCAAAATCGTAAATGAAGCATCAATAATTAATGCACTATCGCCTTCAGTAAAAGTTAATGTTTTTTCTGTTGTTTCTAATTCATAAACACGCACTCGACCTCTATCAGTACCGGTATCATCAGCATTAATTGCACCAACAACAAGTGTTGAGCCATCACCACTAACCATCGCATTTGCATGATATTCTGAAGCTGTATCACCTGTAACTTTAGTACCATTTTCTACCCAAGCTGAACCATTCCAGTCAAATACTCGAACATGACCTTCATTAGAAGCTTCCCCTCCTCTTGAACCAATAACAATTCGATCACCATCATTCGTTAATGAAACCGTCCAACCGGCTTGATCTCCTATTGCCTCACCTACAATATCACTACCGACTTGCACCCAAGCTGAACCATTCCAGTCAAATATACGTGCACGACCAGCGGTACCACCTGCATATGTGCCAACAGCCACGCGACTACCATCTGCATTAACAGATACGGAATTACCGCTAAAATCACTATTTGCATCGCCATCGATATCACTACCTTGTTGCACCCAAGATGAACCATTCCAGCTATAGACCCTAGCATGACCTGCTTGTAGAGCAGCGTCATCATTCCAAGGTGCACCAATAACTAAAGTTAAACCATCTGAACTAAGTGCTACTGAAGTACCACTTTGATCACCTGTCGCCTCACCATCAATATCTGATCCTGCCTGCACCCAAGCTGAACCATTCCAATCATAGACTCTTACCTGACCACTATCAGGGCCATTACCATCATTAAACACAGCACCGATGGCAACTCGCATGCCATCTGAGCTTAGATCAATATCATTGCCACTAAAATCACTACCTAATTCACCACTAATATTTGAGCCTAATTGTACCCAAGCTGAGCCACTCCATTGATAAATCTGTACATAACCTTGCTGTGTCGCAGGACTTGATGCATAAGGAGCACCAACAGCTAATATATTACCATCAGCACTTAAAGACACTGCATGACCTAACCTTGCAGCTGATGCACCTGTAATATCTGCACCGGTTTGAACCCAATTTGTTCCATTCCAATCATAAACCCTAACCGTACCAACATTATTAGGCGTTTGAGGCGCACCAACTGCAATTCTTGTACCATCATCACTAATTGAAACATCTTCACCAAAAAGACCAAAATTCGTGGTACCATCAATATCAGCACCTAGCTGAGTATTACCATATGAGAAGTATAATTCTGGCGCTTCATTGATATCTGTTACTGTAATATCTCTTTCTGCGATACTAACTGAATTACCATCACCATCATTAACATAGAATTCAACCGTTCTCGTTGAAGTATTTGGCGTTGTTGAAGTATTCTCAAAAGTTACAGCTTCTAGCGCTGCCTTATAATTTGCTAGCGTATCAGTCCCCGATAATACTAAGGTACCTGTTGCTGCAGTCCAAGAACTTGTAATACTACCTGTATCAACAAAGTTAAGTATATCCTCACCGTTTTGGTAATTAGTGGCTATAACAATCGTTGCAGTTTCAATATTGGTATCATCTGGATCTGAAATATTAAATGATGTATGAATAGCAACAGCGCCATCACCTTCGGTATAATCAAGTGCGGTTAATGCGGTTAAATCAAATATTCTTACCTGACCGTTATCACCTGAAAAATCACCAACTTCACCAATAGCTAAACTTAAACCGTCACCTGATAATGAAACACTTGCACCTGAATGGTCACCAACATTACCGGCTATAATTTCTCCATACTGTACCCAAGCTGATCCATTCCAATCATAAATCGTTACATGACCTGATTGATCACCATTTTGATCAGACTCTAATGCGCCGATGGCTAGTCTTGTACCACTGTCACTTAGCGAAATACTTGAGCCTGCCCAATCAGCACCATCAAGTCCATGAATATCAGATCCTTGTTGTACCCAAGCTGAACCATTCCAGTTATAAACTCGAACTGTACCTGCATCTAAATTTGTTGCACTATCACCATAGAATGAACTAATGGCAACATTATCCCCTAAAGCATCCAAAGCCACAGAATAACCACTGAATTCATCATTTTGACTACCAACAAGATCACTATCTAATTGAACCCAAGCTGAACCATTCCATTCATAGATTTTAACTTCACCAACTTCAGCTCCAAACGTTCCATCACCATGTACAATCGCACCAATTGAAACTCGACTACCTGTAGAGTTCATTGCAACTGAAAAACCAAACTGATCGCCAGTTGCAGCTGCTGCAAATGTAGTACCTAATTGAACCCAAGCTGAACCATTCCAATCAAAGACTCTTGCCTGACCATCATTTGATGCACCAAATCTTGACTCACCAATAATAATACGATCACCTGCATCATTAATGGCGACAGCATTACCGCTTTCATCATCAGCATTTAAACCATTAATGGCTGCACCTCTTAATACCCAAGCTGCACCATTCCACTCAAATACATTTGTTTGTCCACTATCTGAACCACTACCATCAAATTGTGAATCACCAATAACAACAACCGTACCATCAGCATTTAATGCAACAGACTCACCAAAGTTTTCAGATGATGCAATGGTAATATCACTACCTAACTGCACCCAGTTTGAGCCATCCCAATCATAAACTCTAACCACATCGCCTGAATCAGGGCCACCAATAGCAACTCGGGTCCCATCATTACTAAATGATACTGACTCACCAAACCGCTCAAAAGCGCCACCTGAAATGGTTGAACCTAACTGTTCAAAAGTATTGATTTTTGCTAAATCATTAATAGCAACAAGACTTGTAATTCTTGTTATTATTGATGAGGTTGCAGTACCATCATCTACGGTCCACTTAATCGTACGCTCTAAATCTGTTGGATCATTTTTACCATTTTCATATTGAATATTTCTCAATAAATTCTGATAAACGGCGACCGTTGCTGTTCCTGATATTTGATAGAGACCTGAAGGTCGATCAAATGTTGTTTGAATCCCTGCAGGCAATGGTAAAGCTGACGTTGCAATACTTAATATATCTTCAAAAGCTTGATAATTTCCTGTAATTTGAATCGTTGCACCAACAATTGAGTCATCAGTATCGGTAATTGTTAATAACGGCTCTAAAGTTAAAACTGTATTTTCGCTATACGTTGCATATGTTGTACCAACACCATCTAAACTATATAATCTTACTTCACCTCTGTTACTACCTTCTGTTAATGAACCACCACCGACAACACTACCATCTCGGCTTAATGAAACTGACCAACCAAAGGCATCACCTGCTGCACCACCATCAATATCTGGACCCACTTGAATCCAATCTGATCCATCCCAGTCAAAAATTCTGATATGCCCAGATCCTGAACCATTTCCATCGTTATCATGTGATCCAATGGCAATTCTATTCCCATCACCACTCATAGAAACAGCTCGTGAGCCATCAAGCGATGTACCACCGCCTAAGAAATCACTATTTGCTTCACCATAAATATCACTACCTAGTTGAACCCAGGCTGAGCCATTCCAATCATAGACTCGTACTGTACCTGTATTTGAGCCACCCGCATCATCTAATGGAGCTGATAAGATAATTCTTGTACCATCAGAGTTCATCGAAACACTATGACCAAGCATATCGCCGCCGCCGCCAGCAGAGCCATCAATTTGTGAACCCATTAAATTCCAAGTAGAGCCACCTGCATATTCATAAACTCGAACATATCCAGCAGTCGAATTTGCAGTATGCGCACCCATTACAATACGATTACCCGTTTGACTAAATTGAATATCCATACCCAATCGATCACTTCCACCTGCACCAACAATTGACCCTCGAGAAACCCAACTCGAACCATTCCACTCATAAAAATTAACTTGACCTGTATTTGCCGTAGCACTAACATACTCACCGACTGCCAACCAATCACCTGTACCATCAAGTATCACACTCCAACCAAATAGATCACTTGTTGATGCACCGGTTAGATCTGTACCCTTTTGTACCCAAGCTGAGCCATTCCATGTATGCACTTCAACGGTTCCTTGCGAATTAAGATCCTGATCAGCCCCTGCTGCGATTGTTAAGCCATCATCACTAATTGTGACACTGCGACCAAAATTAGCATTCGTTGTTGGCGTAACTAATGTAATATCACCACCAACTTGAACCCAGTTGGATCCATTCCACTCATAAACTCTAACAGCACCTCTATTTGATCCGGCTATATCTGATTGCATTGCACCAACAACAACATGTGATCCAGTTGCATTGACTGCAATATCACTACCAAACTGTTCATTGTTTAATGCTGGATTAATATCAGAACCAATTTGAGTGAAACCGCCTAATTCTGGATCAGCTAAAATATGACCAAAGTTTTCAAAAGTTACAATCTCGTCCACTTCAACTTCATCGTCAACTTCTAAAATACTATCACCACCTAAATGATCGGCACCTGTAATATCTGTTGATGCTGCAATATCAGCACTCGTGTAACTTTTCAATGCATCAATAAAGAGCATTCCTTTTGAACCTTCAGCAACATTACAACCATAGAATAATAAATCACCACTGGATGAAATTGCATTACCCCATTGACCTAGTTGCATCTGATAGGAAGATAAACTATCAAGATTTAGCACACTACTACCTAAATATAACTCACCTTGACTACCGTGTGAAATAATGTGAACTGCGTCAAGATTAGAATATTTAGATAACATCTGTGCAATTGCATCAACACCATTTTCATCAACATCGATTACCTCAACGGAAGCTTTACGTGAAATATTTTTGATTAAGGTTTGAGGGTCTTTGACTCGGGAATCGATAATAACTACTTCCTTGTATACTGAGTAATCTGTTTCTTGATTAAGGGCTTCGGTTTTGATTGCTTCTATTAAACTGTCGGATGCGTCTGCTTTATCATTTGAATTAAGGGCTTTTAGGATCTCACTTTGCTCGGTTTCGGAAACACCATCTGCAATATCAACGGTCTCTACTGCTGCGCCATCGAACATAAACCTTGGTTCTAATGGTTGCATCAAAGTTGAAAGCTCTGTTGACCGATCCTTATCCTTTACAGAGAGAATGCCGAATATGATATCGACTAGCTTTTTCTTTTGTCTTTTTGCTTTCTTACTTTTATTACCCTTCTGGTTGATATGCTGGCTGTCGTTGTCATTGAAATCGTTCATGGCAGACCCTTATATTTTTCCGAGGTTTTAAACTAAAAAATGCTTAAGAAATTCAGCGAATTTAACTACACACTCTTTATATTAAAAATATTTCACACCTATAATAAATATATCTAATATTAAATTTATTGTATAATTGTGATTAATTTATTTACAATATTAAATTAATTTATTTTTATTTATATTTCAATAAATTAACATTTGAAATTATTTTATTATGCAAAGTGAAAAATTATGATATTAAAAAAAACATGAATTTAACTATATTTTATGCAACACACCATAAAATATGATACAAATTTAATGTAATTTTAGAAAGATTATTAATCATAGCTTGATATGACTAAACGATGAAAAAAAGACTTATTAAAAACACCTCGCCTGCTTCGCAGCCACCCCTCTAAAGATGGAAATAATATATAAACAGACTTCAAATTCCATTCTATAAAATAGGTATTCGCCAAGGTAAGGTGTGTGAAAATATTATTTTTTAGATTGTCTGATTTGAACACTAAAGTTTCCTTCAACATAATGCTTCATTAATAAATTCAAAAGGGTTTGATAAGGGAAACCTTCAGCTTGGGCTTTTTCTTTAAAATCAAATCATGACAAATTTTTCTAGTGCTAAAAAGCCAGTTTTATTTGCCTGAGTTAGTGCCATTGCAATGGCTTGAAGGCCATGAATATTTAACCAAATATCCTTATCCATATAATAAACATGGTGATACTTAACTGCTTTTAAATCTTTCCATTTTGGATTGTCCAATAATGATTTTAATGAGCCAATATCAGCATCTTGTACAAGTAAAATTATCTGATCTGGATCTTTTGCTTTAATTTCAGCTAAACTAATTTTAATTAATTTCTGAGCCTCTCTGTGCTCATCTGATTTTTTAAGATCAATTACATTATCTTTGCCTAAACGTTTTAACAACTTTGAAGCAAATGTATTATTTGTCACCGCATATAATTGATTATTTTTCTCTAACATCATAAGCGTTGTTGCTGGATAAGCTTGACCTAAATTTTCAGAACGATTTAGTAGTGCTTTAAAATTCTCAATCGCTTCTTTTGCTTTTTGTTGCTGTTTAAACGTAATGCCTAAGATTTTTAAATTTTCAATCTGAGCTTTAATACCACCTTGTGCATTTAACAACATTGTAGGTGCCATCTTCTCTAACTGATAAGCAAACTTTTTATCATAGGATTTTTCACCAATAATTAAATCTGGGCTTAAATAAAAAATATCCCAAGTAGATGGGTTATCACTCGGTCCAACAAAAGCAACACTTTTTAAATTTACCTTTAAATAATCTGGAATAATATCGCCTGCATAACCAACAGGTTTAATCCCTAATAACATCACATCATCTAATAGATTTGGATTTAGTACCACAACATGCGTTGGGGCATGATCTATTGAGCTATTTTTCTTATTTGATACCGTATCAGCATAACTTAATACGCTGATTGAAGTTAACACCACCATCATTGTAATTTTTATAAAAATAGATGAAATTTTAAACTTTGCCATTGACTCAAAACAACCCTATCAGTTACTTATGCAATATAATAATCGAAAAGTATGGTTTACGGCAAGCATTAATGTGTGCAGATGCGTTATAATTAATCATACCTAAGCCAAATTGGCATGACTTGATCAAGATACTTTGAAAATTTCCATAAACCCACATTCCCTTCAACCGTACCGACAGGGGATGTAACCATCTGAGGATAGGCAATACCAACGCCAAAAACCCCAGGCGCAATAATACCTGTTTGATGGCAATACTGATCAAATGCAACACCGTCAATTGTCACATCTCGACGGTTAAAGCCAACTGCATAAACTGCATACTTACACTGTGGCAAATATTGCTCAACCTTCTCTTTTGTAGAAAGTAGTCGTAAGCACCGTGGTTGATACTGTGAGTTTTCAGCTGAATATTCACATAAATGCATTTTTGACCACTGTGCAACCGGTCCTTTTAAACCGGTATTATCATATAAAATCCAACCATCCATTTCTAATGCATAACGTAATGGTGAAAGATAAAAATTAATAACATTAAAACCATGTGATAATAAATTTTTAACCGCTAAAATTGCTGAATGAGAACTACCAAAAACAGCCACTGGCTGATCAGTCTCTAATGCTTTAAGTCTTGACTCATTTAACACTGTCTCAAGGGATAAAACTTCAGGATCATATGGCAAAGATTTAGCATAGGCTCCTTGAGCAAAGACAATCTTTTTTGCATAAAATTTTTGCTTCATATCTGTATTGATTTGCCATTTATCTTTTTGTTGATCAATACCCTTAACATAACATTGATTACTATCAACACAATTAACAAACCGATCGCTAATCACTTGTAATGGTTGATAAACATCACCTAAATGACAACACTTACTTTTATCCATTAAAGTAATAGGAAACTGCTCTTTAATTTGGTCAAACTCAAAAGAGTTAACAGAATTAAGATAATTTAAAAATATAGATACTTTGGTATTACTTGGTACTTCTTGCCAGCGAAGACCAATATCTCCAACATTGAAATGATCTGACAACCACAAAATAGATTCAGATTTAATCCCTTGATCAAGCAATTTTCCAACTGCTGTAATGCCAGCAGGACCACCACCAATTACACACCAAGGGTAAGTTTTTTCCACCATAATTTTTAACGATCCATTGTACAAATAAATTTTTATTATATTAGACTAACACTTAGAACAGTCGGTTGCGAATCATTTGTAATAATTTATCTGAGTAAGAAACAAGCTGATTAATTTCAATATATTCATCAGGCTTATGCGCCTGCTCAATACTCCCTGGGCCAAAAATGACAGGCTCTATATTTAGCTGTGCTAAATTACCACCATCAGTACAATAAGCAACAGCTTTTGGATCTTTATCTGTCGCATAAGATTTTAGCCAGTTAACACAAGATGCATCATTTGATGTTTTAAGGCCACAAGATGTAATACCTTCAATAATTTCAAGATTTGATTGAAGCTTTAATGCATATAATCTTGTAAAAATAGTCTCTTTAATTGACTGTATCGAGGCGCCTGGAATTGGTCTGACTGAAATACCAATTTTACAGTCTTCTGGCACAATATTGTATGCTAAACCACCTTCAATGGTTGCAATATTAATGCTGGTATAAGGGTCAACCAATGACTGTTTTAAAATTTCATCCGGTTGGATATTTTTAAAATTTTCTGCGATATTTTCTAACTCATTGATGATTTTATTGGCATCATTGATAGCATTAATACCCCAAGATGGTTGTGATGAATGTGCTGCTTTTCCCTTTAGAATCACATCAAATAAACAAATACCGCTGTGTTGAATAATCATTTGTTGATTCGTTGGCTCACCAATAATGCAATATGTAGGCAAAAGACGCTTGTTTTGCATCATTTGATTAAACCCTTTAACAAATGCTTGACTACCTAGACAACCAATTTCTTCATCATAGGTAAACAATAATACCAACTCTTTTTGAATGTTTTTTAATTTCATTGACTTTAAAACGCTTATTACTGTCGCAATAAACCCTTTCATATCAACACTGCCGCGACCAAAAAAGCGATCTTCTTTCTCAATTAATTTAAAAGGATCACTATGCCAATTCTGTCCATCTGTCGGCACAACATCCATATGCCCTGATAAGAGTAAACCTTGTGTATCTCTAGGCCCAATAGATGCTAAAAGATTTGCTTTTGTTGGATCATTAACATCATAATGATATTCAATTCTAAAACCTATTGACTCTAAAAGATCTGCTAAATAAGCAACAATCGCATCAGTTGGTTGGTTTGAAACTGTAGGAAAACTAACTAATTTTTCTAGTTCATTTTTAATTACAAGATAACTCATTGATATACCCTCAATCTAAATTAGCCAAAGGCTTTTGATACAATATCAATCAACATATAAGCTAACCACACTGAGGATAATATAATCACAACTGCACTAGAGCAAATCACCCAAAGCATTTTTTTAGTCGGCTTTCCTGCTTGGGTTCCAAATCGGTTAGTGCCTTCTGTCCCTGGAATAAAACACAATACCACAATTGCCAGATAGCCAATTGCAGGAATTAAAGTAACCAGTGTAAACCAGCCACTTAAATTAATATCATGAAACCGTCGAATCATACAAATGATTACTTTAAATACAAACCATAAATATAGCGCGCAAGAAATGGAGATTAAAAAATTACTCAAACTTAAATATTGCGTATAATTATTGATGATAAATGCTAATAAAAGCACGACTTCAAATAACGCCCCCCAAAATAGTATTAAACTTAAATACTCTATTCTTGCAAGCCTTCTGTCTAATTTAAAATATTTATATATGCTCAAAACATAACCCTATTTTCAATGTCATAATAATTTGATTATATTTGAAACCAGCTTAATTGTCTTGAGGATTTAGCTTGACTTTAACCAACAAAAAAATTCGCATTTTGTTAATTTTACTGTTAGACTACTTTGATTCCTTCATAAATGACCTAACTATTTTAACTATGGAACAAAGAAACTCATTACGGATATTACTTGTTGCTTCAATGACTTGGTTTATTGCTGCTCTTTTTTACGGTTTAGAATTTTTTCAGCGTGTCTCACCAGCAGTTATTAGTAGCGATTTAAGTAACCATTTTCAAATACCGCCTGCTGAATTAGGTACGATTATGGCATTATATTTCTATGCTTATGCCGTTGCTCAACTGCCTGTTGGTAGCTTAATTGATCGTTATGGCGCAAGAATTTGCTTATCATTAGCTTGTCTTGTTTTATCATTCGGCGTCTTATTATTTGCTACAACAGAAGCTGTATGGTTACTTGCTCTTGGACGAATCATCGTTGGTGTTGGCTCAGCTTTTGCCTTTATTGGTACATTAAAACTAGCACGTCTTTGGTTTTCAGCTAAAATGTTTCCATTTATTGTTGGCTTAACCAACACCCTTGGTGTATTAGGTGCAATATCAGGTAATGAGCCTTTGGCTTATTTAATGCAAACCTATGGTTGGCAACAATGCTTAATTGCTTCAGGTATGATTGGCATTGTATTAAGTGCGCTTATTTTTCTTATCGTGCGTAATAGACCACCCGAACATACAAGTGCACGATTAGAATCAGCAACAACCAGTATGGCAATGGTATTTAATATGGCCAAAGTGCCTAGTACTTGGCTTTTAGGGCTTTATGCTGGCTTAATGGTTGCTTCTGTTATTTCATTTGCTGAATTATGGTCTGTACCCTTTTTAAATAAAGCTTACCCACACTTTAGTCACTATAGTTCTCAAATCAATGAGTTTATTTTTATTGGTATTGCAGTTGGTGGACCTGTTAATGGTATCTTATCCGGTATTTTCAAACGTCGAAAAATTCCCATGTATATTGGGACTATAGGCACTTTTATTGCATTTTTATTAATCTTACTACAACTACCAGATACGTTATGGTTACTTGAGTTAATTTATTTTTTATTTGGATTTTTTGTCTCAAGCATGTTGGTTTGCTTTGCCATTGCAACCGATATTCATTCTGCAAAATTAAGTGGTATTTTAATGAGTTGGATTAATATGTTAATTGTATTAATCGGCGCTTTTTTCCAACCTTTAATTGGTATATTGATTCAATATGCTGCACCAATACAGCACACAACAATTACAGATTATTCTTTAAGTGATTTTATCTATGCAATCAGTGCTTTACCGATTGCATTAGCCATCGCTATGATCTTACTTTTTTTCATTCCTGAAACTTATGCTAAACACTTAAATAAAGAACAGTTATAGATATAATCTCAAAGTATTTTTCTCTTTTTCTGACACTCAAATCGATTAAATCTTAATCAAATAAACGTTTTTTTCATCTTGGCAGATAAGCTATCTTAATGGAATAATAAGAGTATCGAAATTAACGATAAAAGGATAAAGGCGATGACTCAACATCAGATGCAACACCATTTAAACTTAATTGCAGCTGCGCAAGTGCCTCATTTAGAAACTTGCTGGATGGAAGGCTATGCCTACAGTCAACGTTTTGCTGAACATTTACACCACAGTGAACGTTATAACCCTTATCCTAAAGGCTCTAAAGCTTATAACTACTGGCAAGAAGGCTTTGATAGTGGTATGTTTGATGAGACACCTTTATTTCCTGAGCACTCTGTTGATTTAGCAAATACTAAAGTAGACCTTGACCAGCCTAATACTCACTGGTTCTATAAAGCAAGCATCATTGCAGGTGGTGCAGCTTTATGTATTGCAGCTATTTTGGAGATTGCTGCTTAATATATAATGCCATACAATCCAGATATTCATCATCGTAGATCAATTCGTTTAAAAGGCTATGATTATTCATCAAAAGGCTTTTATTTTGTTACAATTTGTACCCAGAATCGCCAACATTTTTTTGGCAAGATAATTAATGAAAAACTATATCTGAATGATGCTGGGAAGATGATTAGTCATATATGGCAACAAATACCTGAAATTCATAATCACATTAATTTACATGATTATATAATTATGCCTAACCATTTTCACGCAATTATAGAAATATCCGTACGGGCAGAATCTATTTCTGCCCATTCAGAATCTATTTCTATTCCCTCAAAACATATAACTACTTCAAACAGGGCAAATATGGAATTTGCCCCAACAAATCTCAGCAATAATATAAAATCTGCCCCAACAGGAAAAATATCTGGATTACCTCAAATTATCCAAACATTTAAACGTTATACAACCATTGAATATATGAAAGGCGTCAAATCAAAAAATTGGCAACCATTTGATAAAAAATTATGGCAACGCAATTATTATGAACATATTATTCGCAATCAACCTGCTTATTTAAATATTTCAAATTACATTAAAAATAACCCTAAAAATTGGAAAAATGATTCTAATTATAAATAATGTACGGGCAGAATCTATTTCTGCCCATTTAGAATCTATTTCTATTCCCTCAAAACATATAACTACTTCAAACAGGGCAAATATGGAATTTGCCCCAACAAATCTCAGCAATAATATGAAATCTTCTCCAACAGGAAACATATTAGGATTACCTCAAATTATCCAAGATCTATCTTTCCATTCAAAACCCACAACCACTCCAAACAGGGCAAATATAGAATTTGCCCCAACAACTTTCAACGATAATAAAATTTTCCCCAAACATCTTTAACTTGGTATACTAATAACCCAATAAAAAATCAAACATCCATTAAAATTCATGAAAAAAACACAGCTCACTCTTATTACTACCAGTATTGTTTTTATTGAATGGGTAGAATACAGCCTTTATCTTTATTTAGGTGGTGCGATAAGTCATAGCTTATTGCCAAAAGACTTAGGTCATAATGCGCTAATTATTACATTTAGTATTTTTGCTATTTCTTATCTAGCGCGACCGCTTGGTGCCTTATTTTTTGGTCTATATTCAGATTATCAAGGTAGAAAACAGCCCCTTTTATTAAGTGCTCTATTCATTGGACTTGCAACGATTGGCATAGGAGTCATTCCAAGCTATCAAGCTATTGGTATTCTAGCACCAATTCTTCTTTTAGGATTTCGTCTTATTCAAAGCTTTGCGATCTCTGGAGAATTTAATAATTCAGCAATATTTTTAATGGAGCATACGCCTAGGCGCCAAATTTTAGCAGGCAGCTTTATTGGCTTTGCTTCATCTTTAGGTATGTTTATTGGTGGTTTATTTGCAGCAACCGTTGGTTGGTTTAATTCTGAATTAAGCTGGCGTAGCGCCTATATTATTGTTGGCATTTTAACTTTCTTTTTTATGCTTTTACGTACAAAACTACAGGAATCACCTATATTTCTTCAGTATATTAACCAGCTTAAAGATCAAAAATCTTTACCCTTTATAACACTATTAAAACAACATAAATTAGGCCTTTTAAAAATTGCAGCGGTTGCAAGTTTTATGAGTGTTTATATTTACACTTGTAATTTCTTTTTTATTGCATATTTACAAACGAACAATGGTTATTCATTGTCAACCACCACACTAATTGCCGCCATAGTTCAAGGGTTCGTAACCATTCTAACACCTATAATTGCATTGACTGCTGAAAGAATTAACTTTAAATCAATCTATCGTATTGGCGTGATCATATTAGCCTTTATGGCACCAACTTTATTTATTAGTGCTAATTATCACAGCAATATTGGCATTTTGATTGGCTTTATTTTATATGTCATTGGTAATGGTATTTTAACCGCCGTTATTTTTAAGCTAATGTATGATTTTCTGCCTGCTGAAATTCGTTGTACTGGCACAAGTTTTACTTGGAGTTTATCAGCTGCAGTTTTAGGTAGTACTGCACCCATTCTTGCAACTTATTTTATTAATGATTTAAATCTTTTCTACTTGCCTGCCATCTACGTGATAGGGTTGGCTGTATTTGCTTATTTGGCAAGTTTTGATAAATTTTCTAATTAATATGACGCTTAACAATCAAGCCTTGAATTAAATGCATGAAATAGGGTTTGCTGATCTAAATATTCTAATTCACCACCAAATGGCACACCATAAGCTAGGCGAGTAATTGAAATATCTTTTTGATTTAATATATCATTAATATAATGTGCAGTTGCTTCACCTTCAACCGTTGGACTGACTGCTAAAATTAATTCATCAATGGCATCTTGATCAATACGTTGAGCCAAATGATCAATCTTTAATTCTTTTGGGCCAATTCCATCTAAAGGCGATAAGCGTCCATTTAATACAAAATAACGTCCCTTAAATACACTTGCATTTTCAAGTGCAATTAAATCTAGTGGTGACTCTACCACGCATAATTTATGCTTTTGGCGTTCATTATCACTGCATATTGGACATAAGGGCTGGTCAGCTAGTGCATAACATTGTTGGCATTGACCAATTTCTGTTAATGCATGTTGTAATTGTTTAGCAAGCTTCTCTGCACCTTGAATATTTTTTTCAAGTAAAAAAATTGCCATCCGCTGGGCAGTTTTTTGGCCAACACCTGGTAGAATTCTAAATGCATCAATTAATTCAACTAATGCTTGTGGTAATTGCTTCATAAACTAAATAATAGATAAAAAATAATTAAAATGGCATTTTAAAACCAGGCGGTAATCCCATACCACCTGTAATATCTGCCATTTGCTTTTGTGTTTCACCTTCAACTTTTTTCACAGCATCATTAAAAGCTGCAGCAATTAAATCTTCAATAATTTCTTTTTCTTCGGATAATAATGATTGATCTAGTTCAACTTTTTTACACTCATGCTTGCCATTAAGTGTTACTTTTGCAAGACCTGCACCCGCTTCTCCTGTAATCTCCATCTGTTGGATTTTTTCTTGCATCTTTTTCATTTCATCTTGCATCTTCTGGGCTTGCTGCATTAATTGACTTAAATTCGGCTTCGTTGAACTCATAATATTATACCTTTTTAGTTTAACTTAATTTCATATAACTTAATTAATGCACTTATTGTAGCGCCTTTTATGCAATTTGAACATCCATGTGTTTTATTATTTCTGAAGGTTTTGACATCTCAGATATAACCGAAAAGCCATTTAAAATTATATTTTTTGGTAACTTTAAATTACTACCGTCTTTTGCAAATAAATCACTGGATAAGTACTTTAAAGCAGAATCTGCAAACGTTGTTACAATGACATCATCTGGATAAGCCTTTAATAATTCAATTGCGCCTAGAAAATTAGCACCACTTGAAAGCCCAACAGATAAACCTAAGCGATTTAAATGATAGGCAATACTTAAAGCTTCCTCTTCATCAACTGAAATAATTTCACCTAATTGCTTAAAATTCATTAACTGTGCAATAAACTCACCATTAAGACCCTGTACTTTATGACTACCACCTACACCTGTCGATAAAATTGGCGCATTTTTCACTTCTAATGGATGACTAGTTACTTCTAAATTCAACTCATTAAAGTATTCGCTAATACCCATTACCGTTCCGCCACTACCAGCTGCAGCAACAAAGCGATTGAGTTTAAGACCAAGCTTTTCTAATGCATAGTCAATTTCAAAGGCTGTTGTTTCTTTATGTGCTTGTATATTAGATTGATTTGAAAACTGATCAGGGTAATACATCCCTTGACGTTTTGCTAAGTCTTTAGCAATGGCCATTGATTGAGCAAAACCATCTTCTTTATTGGAAACTTTAATAATCTCAGCACCCGCTAATCGCATCAGCTGATAACGTTCAGGAGATAACCAATCTGGCATAACAATATGTACTTTATGTCCCAATGCTCGACCAAGCATTGATAGTGCAATACCGCTATTGCCACTGGTAACTTCTACAATCGGTTGCTTTGCTTGTAGCATGCCTGTTTTATAAGCATTTTCGAATAAATAATAAGCCATACGGTCTTTGATTGAACCACTAAAGCTTAAAGCCTCATATTTTGCATAAAGCTGTTTTGATTTGCCATTAATCATCAAATCAATGACAATTAAAGGGGTATTAAAAAACAATCCTTTTAAACGCTTAAGTTCTCTAAGCATTTACTCTTTACTCCTATATTTCTTTAAAATGATTATCTTCTTGTTGATAATGTGCATTTAAATTAAACAAATTAAATTTCGTTCTCGTATCATAAATATCTAATTTTTCATATTTTTTCAATCGATATGCCAAATAAACAGATAAGGGTAAACCAATAATTTCAATAACAACTTTAATTACCCACATCGTAATAATAAATAAAACCAAGTGCTTTAAATCCATAATCGATGAAAAAGCAATGATTGAAAAAATACTTGTATCAATAACTGCTGCAAGCATCGTTGAGATAACAAAACGAAATGCGATAAAACGTCCATTTAGCCATATTTTTAATTTCGCCAGAAATAAAGCATTAAATGGCTCTGCAATTAAATAACTGATAAATGAAGCACAGATAATTAAAATATTAAACTCAAATAGTTGATCAAATGATGCATTTAATGGTGCTTGGTTTGGTGAAGGTAAATGAACAACTAATTGTCCGTAGAGAATAAAAATTAAATTAAATAAAAATCCAAGCCATATCGCACGACGTGTTCTTTTATAACCATAGACTTCAGTAATTAAATCAGAAAGTAAAAAAGTTAATGGGAAGATAAGTGTTCCTGCATCGGTTGATAAATCAAAGCCAAGGCTAATTAAACGCATATCAAACCAGTTCGCTAGTAATAATACAACGACATAGCTTAAGATTAAAAAGCCCAATGCTTTTGGTTGCTTTTTACTTGGTTGGTTAACAGACACTTAAACCTAACTTCCTTAATTTTAATCTTCTCAAGGATTAACAATTTTTTCAGTTGTTGACTCCTGAGCAGATTTCATTGCTTTATCTTCTTTTTTAGGCACAACAATACCTAACTCAAATAACTGCTCTTTAGATGCATGCGATGGCGCCTCTGTCATTAAACAGCTTGCTGTCTGTGTTTTTGGAAACGCAATCACATCTCTTATATTATCTGTCTCTGTCATTAACATGACAATACGATCCAAACCAAACGCAATACCGCCATGAGGTGGTGCGCCAAAGCGCAAAGCTTCTAGTAAAAAGCTAAATTTCTCATTCGCTTCTTCTTCTGAAATACCTAATAGTTCAAAGACAGCCTTTTGCATTTCATTTTGAAAGATACGAATTGAACCACCGCCAATTTCATAGCCATTTAATACCATATCATAAGCACGGGATAATAAGTTCAGCGGCTGAGTCTTATTTAAACTTTCAACACCTTCAACTTTAGGTGCTGTAAATGGATGGTGGCACGCATATAAGCGACCATCAGCTTCTTCAAACATTGGAAAGTCAACAACCCATAGTGGTTGCCAAGTATTAGAGACTAATGATAAATCATGGCCAATCTTAATACGTAGTGAACCAAGCGCATCTGAGACAATCTTTTTCGTATCTGCACCAAAGAAAACGATATCACCATCCGCTAACTCTAAACGTTCAATCATCGCATTAAGCGCATCATCAGATAAGTTTTTGATAATTGGTGATTGCAAGCCATCACGTGCTTTTTTTACGTCATTAACTTTAATATACGCTAAGCCTTTTGCACCATAAATTTTAACAAAATCTGTATAGCCATCAATTACCTTACGTGTAAGCTTTGTTGCACCTTGAGGTACTTTTAAGGCACTAACTCTTGAATTAGGACAATTTGCAGGCACTGAAAATACTTTAAAATCAACATCTTTCACCAAATCATCAACATCAACTAACTCTAAAGGAATACGTAAATCCGGTTTATCTGAACCATAACGACTGATTGCTTCTTCATAAGAAATACGTTTAAACGGTGTTAGAATATCAACATCAAGTACTGACTTAAATAGGCCTTGAATCATCTGCTCCATTAAAGTCATAATCTGATTTTCATCTAAAAAAGAGGTCTCAATATCAATTTGGGTAAATTCAGGCTGACGATCAGCGCGTAAATCTTCATCTCTAAAACACTTAACAATCTGATAATAACGGTCAAAGCCTGACACCATTAACAACTGCTTAAATAACTGAGGTGACTGCGGAAGCGCAAAAAACTCACCTTTATGTGTTCTTGATGGCACTAGATAGTCTCTTGCACCTTCAGGCGTTGCTTTTGTTAGTACTGGTGTTTCTATATCAATAAAGCCACGGCTATCTAAAAAATTTCTGATAAAGCGAGCAATTTTAGCTCTTTGGATAAAGCGTTGTTGCATCTCTGGGCGTCTTAAATCAATATAACGATTTTTAAGACGTACTTCTTCAGAGACTTTTTGATGCTCATCAATTTGAAAAGGTACGACATCTGCTGTATTTAAGACTTCTAGGGCTTGACCAACAATCTCAATTTTTCCCGTATTTAGATTTGGGTTTGCTTGCCCTTCTGGACGCAATCTTACCAAACCTTTTGCTTTAATAACATATTCGTTTCTTAAATGATCTGCTCGATCAAATAACTCTTTATCTTCAGGTTCAAAAACGAGTTGAACCAAACCACTTCGATCACGAATATCCAAAAAAATAACACCACCATGATCTCTGCGGCGATGAACCCAGCCACAAATTTCTACAACTTGCTCTAAAAACTGCTCAGTGATTTCTCCACAATATTGAGTGCGCATCAAACTACTACTCCCACAAAGGCTAATGAACCTTCCATTCTTTTATATAATTTAGTTAATTTAAAACCTTAAAAGAATATAGGATTATGCATCAGTTGACAATCATTTAACGTTGCAAAATAAAAGCTTTCCGGCTAAAGTGTCAGTTTTCACCTAAATACTTGTTGGGAATCCTCTTAAGCCAATGGAACAAAACACAAAAGCAGCATTAGCATTACTGATTACTGTGATTTTATGGGCCTCAGCATTTGTTGGCATTCGCTTTGCAGTTGAGTCTTATTCACCTGGAGGGCTTGCACTATTACGTTATGCTGTAGCATCGATTGTAATTTTTATTCCATTTTTGAGATTAAAACAAAGACAAAAGCCATATTTTAAAGATCTAGTTTATTTTTTGATTTTAGGGTTAATGGGTTTTACGTTATATAATATCTTTCTAAACTATGGCGAACAAACCACAAGCGCAAGCGTTGCTAATTTTATCATTGCTCAAATTCCCATTTTAGTATCATTAATTGCATTTTTTGCTTTTAAAGAGCGTATTTCAAAAAAGGGTATCATTGGTTTTATTTTAAGCTTTATTGGCATTTTACTGATCTTACTGGGTGAAAGTGAGCATCATTTAGATATTGGTATTATCCTTGTGATCCTAGCAACATTTTGCGGTGGCATTTATTCCATTTTACAAAAACCGCTATTAAAACGTTATCATCCAATAGAGATAACAAGCTATGCTATTTGGGCCGGTACCTTATGCTTATTAGTTTTTACACCACAAATGATTGTTGATATAAAGCATAGCCACTTTGATGCCACAGCTTCTGTTATTTATATGGGTATCTTTCCAGGTGCGATTGCCTATTCCTTATATTGCTATGGCTATAAATATTTCCCTGTTGCCAAAGCCTCAAGTTTTCTTTATCTAATGCCGTTTTTTACACTTATCCTTGCTTGGGGATTATTGGGTGAATTACCGCATATGCTTGCCATTTTTGGTGGCTTAATTGCACTTTTAGGCTCAATTGTTGTCAGTCGGGCACGCTAATATTTAAAAGCATACTTTCTATTTCACAGCTACCACACAAACTTACTCACAGCCATCATAGCAAATGCTATGTTCTTGATCGAATAAATTTCTGCAATTTTTTTACATGGACACTACTTACCATTAATCAATGGCTTATCCCAAGGCCCTTTGACTGTAATTTTAGCAACACCTTGGTTTTTCAAAATAGAAGCACCCGCTAATTTATCTGCAACATAGGTTGCAAGACCTGCAATCGGTCCACCTATAAGGCTTGCAGCAACAGCCATCGTTCCTGAAAAATGTGGTTGAACAATAATACTTTGATCAATCGTCTGTTTAACAAAGTTAATTTCTCCTGAAATCTGCATATCAAATGATGGTGTATCCACTAATATATCTTGTGTTGTTTTCATCACACCATTTTCAATTAAATATTTACCGTAAATACGGTTAAAATATAAACCTTCTTTACCCAAATCATTTACACCAGAGCCAAGGCGATCTAGCATTGCCTCAAGACTAAAAATACCTAATAATTTAGACAATCCTGGTTTTAATTGAGGAAACTGCCCCTTATTAATACCAAACATTAACTTACCATTTAATGTCTCAAGCTTAGGATCTAAGCCACCTATAAATGAAACATCAAATACAACAGGGCCTTGACCACCTACTAAAATATCATCAAAGCCTATACTATTAAAAAATGCACCCCAATTATCACTTGTTGTACTACCGTTAACTTGTGTCTTATTAGTAGCACCATCCCAGTTTGCTGTTCCTAAAAGAAAAATATGATCCCCTTTAAATAAATAATAAGGAATATCTAATATATTAGCTTGACGTTTGAGAATTAAATTTGACTTTTTAAGCAAATCAACTTTTTGATAGTTAAAGCGGTTAATTAAAAGATCAATTGATGGCATCCACCAAGGAAAGTAATCTATTACAGTTGAATTATCTGATGTAAAATCAATGTCTTTAATTGTACTTAACTGAAGATCATTAATACTTAATTGCCAATAATTTTGTTCAAATGGTACAGTTAAGGTAAGATTGATATTATCTTTTGTTTTGTCTGAATTGACTGTCATAAACCATGCTGATTTTTTAGTCTTCGACGTTATTACCACCTGATCAAACACTTGCCCAAAACCAGATAATTGATTAATCTGCATGCCAATTTTTGGTTGAAAACCTTTAATCAAATTGGTAAGCCTTTGATCTATCGTTAGTGGGCTCTGTAAAAGAGTCGATGCTATTTTTTTATTTTTCACTTCATGATCTGAAATGCTAAATGGTGCTAAAAAGTTAAACTTTGATGGCTGAATATTTTGTTTATCTAATGATTGAATCAAATCAAACCAACCCGACATATCAAGCCTATTTAACTTAGCAAATAATTTAAATACTTTAGATGAAAAACTAAACTCACTGGATAACGACAATTGGTCATTTAATTTTGCATCAATATTAAAGCTTGTTAATTGGTTATGATGGTTTTGCCAGCTAAATTTAACATCCGTTGGGAAATTAATTTTTTGTTGTTCTTTCGTCAATGGCTCAGGCAACTGAAATGATAAACCATTAAATAGAGAATTAAATTTTATCTGACCACCTGCATCTTGCCAATTGGCTGTAAAATTAACTTCAGATTGGCCTTTTAGTTTTGAGCGTATGACTTCAGGTAAACTCATTGAATCTGTAAGGGTTGCTTTTGATGTTACTTTAAAGTGACCCTTTGGTATTTGCGTATAATCAATACTAAATGGTGCATTTAAGCCTAACCAGCCATTAACTGATAGCTTAGTTGCATAGTCATCATTAAACTTAATTTGCCCAGAAGCATTGTAAATATTAATCATAGAAGGAAATAATTTTAAGCCAAATTGGCCTTTACTTAAGCTTAATTGACCGTCAACATGCATTGGTTTTTGATTACCTAATGGAACAGACATTTTCACAGTAGACTCAATGTCACCTTGATACTGCATCCAATCAAACCAAACTTTAGCATTATCATATAATGGTGAATGAATAATATAATTTTTAGCATCTTCGCTATTTGTTTTAGTATGAATATTAATAAGCATTTCTGAGACAATATGTGGCCTTATATCGCCAATGGTTAAATCAGACGGCAATAATTGCACACCTAGTGTTTGGCCACTTGAGGCACTAACACGAAAACGCCCTTGATCAAAATCAAGCTTACCATCTGCATTTGTTATTAAAGGCCAACCTTCCCAAGGCGTTAATTGTGCGTCTTTTGCTTTAGCTATTAGTTTAAAAATGCCATTGCCATCAACATATGGAAAATCACTTAAATTTCCTTTTAATCTTAAACTTGCATCAACTTCCTTTGCAGCATAAATATTTTCATATAACCATTGATGCAATTTAGGCGTCATATGTGTTTTAGGTAAAAAGCCTCTGACCTTTGCTTGAGTAATATCATGACCATAAGCATTAGCGGTTAAATCAAGCGTTGGTAATTTATCTTTAAAGTTCCACACTATTTGGCCCTTAGCATCAACTTTAAACCATTGGCCTGCTATGATTAATGAACCGATATTTACATCTAATTGATCATGATTTACTTGCCAAGCAATGTTTGTTTTCCCAGAAGCTTCTGGGAAATCTTGCATACCTATAATCGATTGCTTAACCTGCAATGATTTTGCCGTAATATCTAATTTTCCACTTGTGTTTGTTACATGAACATCACCATCAATACCTAAAAGATTAAGTTTTAATTGATGATTTAAATAACTGATATTAGAAAAATCCGCATCTAATATAAATGGTGTATCTAAATCGAATAGATTACTTCGTTTTATTTCAAGTTGGTTAATACGACCTGATAGCTCACCCGACTCGACAAAGGGCCGCATAGTAGATAATATCATTTTTTCTGGAATGATATTGCGAATATCACTTAGTACGCCCAGTTGACCATAGTAAAGGCGCATTTGCCACGGATATTTTTCATTTAATTGATATTGAATCTCAAGCTGTTTTAACAGTCTTTTATGATGATTAATAATCAGTTCATGCGGTACAATTTGAAATTTAAACTGGCCATTAGAATCATATTGTCCGCCAACATCCATAATAAGACGATTCAACATCAACTTAGATTTACGCTTAATATTTTTAATCAATAGATCATTACCTTGAAATCTAATGGCTAAATGAGACTTACTATTTGGCTGAAAATTAATATAACCACTAGCACTTAGATTTTTACCACGAACATTAAACATATCTAAGCCTAAAAAGCTAATCGCCTTTTGTAAATCTAGAGTGGCAATATCAAAATAACCTTCTAAATAAGCTTGATTATTACTATGACCAATTTCAAAATCAAAATCAAAATGACTATTTTTTAATGCCGTATCAATTTGGCCTTTAAAATAATAACCTCCAGAGCCTCTATGACGTATAGAGATATTACCCATTAGCGCAATTTGTTTATTATCTTTACCAAATAAATTTAGTTTTAATGCCTTAACAATAACTTCAGGCTGTACACCATCAATATAACTTAATATTTGAGTTAAAGTTGCTTGGGTAGTTCTCTGTACTGCTTGCCAATCTTCAGTCGCTTCTTTTGATGTAAAGTCATAATGATTGGTTTTACTTTTTTTATTGAAATAAATATTAATCGCTAATTTATCAATTTGAACACTCTCTGGGGCAATATGCCATGATAGTATTGATTTTAAAAGACTTATTTTAACACTTAAGCCTTTTAATTGACTTGAAAAATCAGCAGATTTTTGACTGATTTGTATAGTTTTAAACGTTAAAACAGGATTAATTCCTTGCCAACTGACATCAGTTAAATCAAGTTGAATCTTTGAATTGAGTTTATCAGATAAATAAGCTGAAAGCTCATCATCATAATGCGTCATCCGCCAAGTAAATAAACTGCCTAAAATAACGACAAATAAAAATAAAGCAACCAAAATGCCTAAAAAAACAAATGTAACTCGCCCGATTGCTTTTTTCAATGAATTTGCCTATTTACCAATTAAAAGTTTCTTAGCCTCTATAATAAAACTATATCATATTGTGCCTGAGGGTAACTGGTTTCTGCCTGTAATTTAATTGGTTTGCCAACTCGAAGCTCTAATTCACCTAATCCCATAGATTCATCATTCATCAAAAGTTCAATGACACCAGGGGATGCAACGATTAAAAAGCCATCAGCTGCATAAGCTCGAGCTTCACGTTGAATTTCACGAAAAATTTCATAACTGACTGTCTGTACCGTTTTAATGCTACCACGACTTTCACATACAGGGCAGGGTTCACATAGATACTGCGCTAATGATTCTTGCGTTCTTTTTCTTGTCATCTCAACTAAGCCTAATTCACTTAATTGGGTAAATTTAGTTTTTGCATAATCACGTGCCAAAGCCGATTCTAATGCTTCAATAACTTTTTCTCTATGCTCTTGATCTGTCATATCAATAAAATCGATGATGATGATACCACCGAGATTACGTAGACGTAATTGACGACCTATCGCTTTTGCAGCCTCTAAATTAGTTTTAAAAATGGTCTCTTCAAGATTGATCATACCAACATAACCACCTGTATTAACATCAATTGTGGTCATAGCTTCAGTTTGATCAATAATTAAATAACCACCTGATTTTAAAGAAACTCTTCTATCTAATGCTCGTGATAACTCTTCTTCAATCCCATACATATCAAAAATAGGGTCTTCACCTGCATAGTAACTTAAACGCTCTCTAACACCCGGAACAAATTTATCTGCAAAATGACAAAGTCTACTAAATGTATCTAAATTATCTACCCGAACTTTATCAACATTGTCATTGACATAATCTCTTAATGTACGAATATCTAATGGCAAGTCTTCATACACCAAGCCTGGTGTTGTCACCGTTTGCGCCATAGCTAAAATATCTTGCCAAAGTCGCTGTAAGAAACTAATATCTCGATTTAAATCATTTGCAACTTCACCATCTGCTGCGGTTCTTACAATAAACCCGCGAGGCTCTTCTAAATCAAGCGCTTCTTTCATTACATCTTGCAAACGTTCACGTTCAGCTTCATCTTCAATTCTTAATGAAATACCAATATGATCTAAATCAGGCATATAAACCAAAAACCTTGAAGCTAAGGATAGGTGTGATGTAAGGCGTGCCCCTTTGGTACCTAATGGATCTTTCATTACCTGTACAAGCACTTCTTGACCATCTCTAAGCCAATTTCTAACATCAGCCTCACTACTGTTAAGATCAATAATATCACTTTCATCTGAACAAAATGGCATGACATCTGAAACATGTAAAAAACCAGAGCGCTCTAATCCTATATCAACAAAGGCTGCCTGCATACCTGGTAAAACTCGTGTAATTTTGCCTTTATAAATATTACCAACTAAGCCTCTTTGATTTTCTCTTTCAATATGTACTTCCTGAAAAACACCATTTTCGATAATTGCCACACGCGTTTCATAAGGCGCTACATTCATTAATATTTCTGCACGTATTTGCAGGTCCATACTTACTACTCCGATTCATTCAAAACGCTAATGCCAAATTTACTTAATAGCTGTGCTGTCTCAAACAATGGCAACCCCATAATAGCAGAGTGACTACCACAAATTGACTCAACAAAAATACTACCTAAGCCTTGAATACCATAAGCACCTGCTTTATCACAAGGCTCTCCACTATCCCAATAAGCTTTTATCTCAGCTTCATCAATCACTCTAAATTTGACTTGGCTAATGCAATTAAGCTTTTCACTATGATTACCTTGGGCAATACAAACTGTTGTATAAACTTCATGTTCGTTATCTGATAACAGTTTAAGCATTCGCTCAGCGTCGTTATAATTATTTGGTTTACCTAGAATTTTTCCATTTATTGTTACCATTGTATCAGCAACTAGAATGGTATCTTTTAATTTTACTTCTTGTTGTGCTTTTATCTTTTTTAACTCTACAACCCGATCAATGTATTCATTGGGCTGTTCATTGTTTAACACAGATTCATCAACATCCACACTAAATTGTTGAAAATCAATATTTAATTGCTTTAAAAGCTGATATCGCCTGGGTGACTGTGACGCTAGATATAACATAAACCCAAATGACCCTTATAGTCCTTAGTAAATCTTTAATCTAAGCATTATATCCCTTATTTGAATAGATAAGAAAGGGTTAAAATGCAAATAATACTTGCAAATTCATTTTATTTCGGTTAAAAAGATGCCAGCGAATAAACTAACTAGATAACAACCAAAATATTTCGCTAATAGCAATAATAAAAATATAAAAACAATAACAAGCAAACTTGAAGAAAACCATGAAGAACAAACATACTTTTTTTGGCGTACTGTTTTTGTTATTAACCTTAACAGCGGCAGGCCAAATTACCAATACCGTTTACCTACCAGCTTTAACAAGTATGGCTTATGACCTTAATGTTAACCCTGGTCGCATGCAAGCAGTTATATCATGCTTTCTATTTCCTTATGGATTATTACAGTTTGTTTATGGACCTTATTCAGATTACTATGGTAGACGACCTCTAATCCTTATCGGTACGGTTGTTTTTGCCATTGGCTCTATTATTGCTTACTTTGCTACTAATTTCGATATATTACTACTAGCAAGCTTACTACAAGGCAGTGGCATTGCCGTAGGTGGTGTTATGGCACGAACTGTTATGCGAGATTTATACTCAGGCAAAGCCTTACAATCTGCTAATAGTTATATGGCAATTGCATTGGTGTTTGCACCATTAATTGCACCTATATTAGGCGGATTTTTAACTGATCTTTTCTCATGGCGTGCAATCTTTTTATTTCTCTTTCTCTATGCAATTGTACTTTTTTTCATTCAATTTTGTTTATTTAGAGAAACTAATACTCACTTAAGAGAAAAACAACCACTGATTCAGCGTTATAAAACGATTTTATCGAGTACTAACTTCCTTGTTAACTTAACTTTACTTGTTATTGCTTTAGGCGGTATTGCCATCTTTGAGGTTAGCTCTGGTGCTATATTTACTTCGCTATTAGATCTATCACCTACAGAAGCCTCACTTGTATTTATTATTCCCTTACCTGCTTATATGTTTGGCTCATATCTTGCTAATATTTTAAGCAATAAGATGAGCATTCCTAAGCTATTAATGCTTGGCAGCTACATCCTTGTTATTAGTAGTTTATTAATGATTGTATGGTACCATTTCTTTGGATTAAGCTTATCTGCTGTGATTATTCCTGGTACGGTTTATTTCTTAGGTTGTGGTATCGTCTTTCCAAGTGCAACGACACAAGCACTTGAAGAATTTCCAAAATTAGCAGGAACTGCAGGCGCACTATTAGGTGGTATTCAAAATGTTGGTGCGGGCATCTTAACTGCAATTGCAGCACTGATTCCATTAAAGAATCAATTACCATTAGCCATTATTCTTTCAACTCTGGCAATTTTTGCTGTATTGATATTATTTTCAACAAAGAAATCGCTTTCATTAAATGAAGCTACCAAGTAAAAACCTAACCTTTTGATAACCAAATTCGACAAATACCATACAAACTAATCAAAAGCCAAGCAACTTCTATAATAAATGCAGATAAATTAAATGCAAAATACAACGAAAATATAATCATTAACGAACCAATAAAATTAAAAATACTATAAGGCATTTTTCTAGGATTAATCTTGCCTGTTTGAATACCAAAAAAACAACCTAAACACAATACAACACCAATATTACCAACTACATTATATACCCATGAACTAATCATAAATCACCATTTATATTAAAAAACAATTAACTTAGCATAACCAACTTTTATCACTATTTATTCAATGCTATGGTTAAGTATTAAGCCAATTATTGCTTAATGCTTAAGGATATCCAATGATACAAATTAATCCACGAATTAGCCAGGTAAAAGAATCAGCAACCCTTGCAATTAATCAAAAAGTTCAAACTATGCGATCTCAAGGTCAAAGTATATGTCATTTAGGTTTTGGTCAAGCACCATTTAATATTCCTAAACTCATTCAAGAAAGTTTAAAAGCACATGCACATCAGAAAAATTACTTACCAGGTAGCGGTCTACCCGAGCTTTGCCAAGCAGTTGCCAACTACTATCACAGTGAATTTGACTATCAATACACAAAAGAGCATATTTTAATCGGCCCCGGCAGTAAAGAGTTATTATTTCAGTTATTTTTTATGCTTGAAGGGCCGGTATTAATACCGCAATCAAGCTGGGTAAGCTATGGACCACAGATGGCATTATTAAATAAACCATATCATATCATTGATACCTATGAAGAAGATAATTATTGTTTAAAAGCCGAAGAGCTTGAAGCAGCTTGCCTTAAATTAGCACAAAAAGACAGTTCAAAACAAAAAATACTGATTATTAATACACCAAATAACCCAACAGGTGCAATTTATCCTAAAGATATGTTAATTCAATTAGCTGAAATCTGCAGTAAGTATAACATCATCGTTATATCTGATGAAATCTACGCCAATATTGACTTTAATGATAGTAATCATACTTCCATTGCTCATTATTACCCTCAAAAAACCATTGTCACAGGCGGCTTATCAAAATTATTTTCAGCCGGCGGCTATCGCCTAGGTGTGTGCCTTATACCAGAAGCAATGCAGCAACTCTACCAAGCACTAAAGGTTATGATTAGTGAAACTTATAGTTGTGTTTCAAGTCCTATTCAATATGCAGCACTAACAGCATACAGTCAGTATAAAAAAATTAAACCTTATTTAGATGATTGCACTAAAGTACATAAAATTGCCTCATTGTACCTCTATCAACGCTTTATCAATATGGGATTAAGCCTACCTAAACCACAAGGTGCATTTTATCTATTCCCTAATTTTAAAGCCTATCAAGCATCATTTGACCGATTGGATATTAAAACCAATGCTCAATTAGCTAATATGATTTTAGAGCAAACACAGGTAGCGCTTTTACCTGGTGAAGACTTTTATCGCAATGCGAATGAATACACCTTTAGGGCTGCATCAACAGATTATAATGGTCAAAAAGCTTTAGAAGCCTATCAACAAGGCGACACAAATGATGCAATCATTAATCATCATATGAGAAATTTAGTTAAAGGCTGTAATCGTTTAGAGGAGTGGTTAGATAACTTATAACTTAGGCCCATAAGCTTCAAGCATTTGACCAATTTCTGTTTGCGTAAAACGTTTAAAATTATGAATAAATTTTTCAATTAATTGCATATACGTTTTATCATATGCGCCTTTATCTGCCCATGTATTTCTAGGATTTAAAATACTTGGATCAACATTGGCTAACTCACTTGGCACTTCAAAGCCAAAATAGCTATCAACATACCACTTAGCATCCTCTGTAATACCATTTAATACCGCATTGATAATTGCTCGTGTCTCTTTAATTGAAATACGATGGCCATTGTTAAAATCACCACCAGTCCAACCAGTATTAACAAGATATGCTTTTGTACCATGCTGCTGCATTTTATGACCTAAAATCTCTGCATATTGTGTTGGGTGCAATAATAAAAATGGCTGACCAAAACAAGCTGAAAATACAGCTGTAGGTTCTTTAACCCCTAACTCAGTACCCGCTACTTTTGCTGTATAGCCTGATAAAAACTGATACATTGCTTGCTCTTTGGTTAGCTTGGCCACTGGCGGCAAAACACCATAAGCATCACAAGTTAGAAAAATAATCGTATCCGGATGCCCTGCTTTTGAAACAGGTTTAACAATATTATCAATATGATAAATTGGATAAGAAACACGCGTATTTTCAGTCTTTTCACTTGAATCAAAATCAATTTTTCCATCTGCATCAACCACTACATTTTCCAATAATGCATCACGACGAATTGCTTGATAAATTTCAGGTTCATCATCTTTTGATAGACGAATGGTTTTTGCATAACAACCACCTTCTAAATTAAAGATACCATCATTATCCCAACCATGCTCATCATCACCAATTAAAGCACGCTCTGGGTCTGTTGAAAGCGTTGTCTTACCAGTACCTGATAGGCCAAAAAATAAAGCTGAGTCGCCATTTTTAGCAACATTTGCTGAGCAATGGAATGAGCCAATACCATCTAATGGTAAAAAGTAATTCATAATTGAGAAAATGCCTTTTTTAATTTCACCACCATACCAGGTTCCACCAATAATCGTCATACGCTCATCTAAATTAAAACCAACAAATACTTCAGAGCGCAAGCCCCACTGTTGATAATCATCACAGGTGATTTTACAAGCATTTAATATAGTCCAATCAGGCTGAAAGTTCTCAAGCTCACTATCAGTTGGGCGGATAAACATATTCTTAAAAAAATGTGCCATCCAAGCAATTTCAGTGACTAAGCGCACTGATAAGCGTGTTTGAGGGTTTGCACCACAAAATCCATCGATTACATATAGTTTTTTTGCATTTAGCTGTTTTTGAGCAAGTGATTTAACATGATTCCATGTATCTATAGACATTTTTTGATTATCTGAACCATCTTCACTCCACCAAACAGTTTGAAGTGCTTTCTCTGTTGCAACAATATATTTATCTTTTGGTGAGCGGCCAGTAAAACGCCCTGTATCTACTGTCACAGCACCTAATTCAGTTACGATACCTTTAGCATACCCTTCTGCTTTTTCTGATGTTTCATCTTCAAAAAGCTGTTGATACGATGGGTTATACACAATCTCTTTTGGTTCATGAATTCCTACATCAGATAAATTCACTGCTAATTCAGTTGACTCAGTCATTACTAACACACTCCTTTTAAGTCGCTAATCATAAAAAAATTTAATGCCCGATATCATAACTGATAAAGAGGCGAAAGGTAACTAAAAACGATTGAATTCTCTTTTGAGTTAACTACTTAACAAGCATAATCAAAAGGTGCATATAACTTAACTTTTGATATTTCAGATAATTTTTCCAAATAAATTAAAATAGGTTCTGGTAATTTAATCACATCTACAGCTAATGTGAGCAGGCGCAACAGAGGGAAAAACTCAATATCATCATATGAAAGTAAAAAGTTACTCACACCATTACTAGCATCAACTATGCGTTGCTCAAAAAATGGCATCACTTGACTTAATAGATTTTCAGTATCGGCGATATATAAATCTGAATGCTTCAATGCATAATCAAAGTCAATTGCCATTTTTTCTTCTTTAGGCCTTTTAAAATAATCAATTGCAGAATCTGTTGGAAATACCGCTTTATTTTGAGGGTGATGATAAAGCCGAGGATACGTTAAATATCGAATATAATAATGTAATTTACCCATTAATTGATCAAAATTTTTATTTGCCTTTTTAGACTGAATAATAGACTCACCATCTAAAGCATCTAAATAGCTACATATATCAAGGCTTTCAGGCATAAAGCTTAAATCTTCTTTTTGTAGAATTGGCGCTAACTTTTTACCGATCATATTCATTGGCGCTTGCACATCATCATAGATTAAATCTATGATTTCCATATTAATATTTTTAATCGCAGCTGCTAGTCTCGGCCTTACACAATAAGGACAGTGTTCATATTGAAATAATTTCATTTAAGACCTCTAGTTTCTTCAATACAAATGACCAATAACATTAAATTTAAGTCTAAGATCATGATTATCCATAAATATAATGTCTGATTATTTAAAGTTGTTGTTTTTTTGCTTACTTTTAATATATAATAAATTTAATGCTAAAAACTGGCAAGTATTCTAACATAGCGTAAATTCAAATTTTAGGTTGAGGTTGCAACAATGAATAAACTTCAGAAGGCTTCATTTTTCATGTTTTGTCTTAGTCTATTTTTAATTCCAACTAGTCTTTTTGCTTGTAATGCCAGTGTAAAATTTCATGCACAAAATAATTGTCCCTGGCCTGTTGATTTCAATACCCACTATGATGGTAACAAATACTCTAGTCAAAGCTTTACCCTACAACCAGGAGAAAGCTATAATATTGGTGAAAAATGGGAAACAACAATTAATGTTTCAGATTCATACGGCGATAGAGCAACTGTTTGGTTACATTCAAAATATACACCACGAGCACCTTGGGAGAATCAATGCACCTATTATTACTCACCAAGAAACGTTGTAGGTTATTCTCTCTCTGGCGATGACTGGCATGGTTCAGCACCAACGGTAACTTTTACAGCTTGTCAAAGTGGTGCTATTGCTAAAATTAAAACCATTGGCCTAGGTAATACTAGCATCTCAAAAAATGGTCTACTGCAAAAAGACAGTCAAACCATTAATCTAACCAGTGATAAAGATACTTATAAAATTCACTTCACTTCTACAGGCAGTTACTGCACTTTTAAACTTGGCGAAGGTATTTATTGTGATCAAAATGATGTTGGCGCAATTTTTACAACGGGTAATCTAATCTTTGCTTGTCAACAAGTAAACCCACGACAGGGCCGATGTGGCTGGGCAAATAAAAAAGATTTAGCATCATCAAGTGGTTACATTAACATTCATTCATAACAACGATTTATTGCATAGGAGCAATTTCTAAAATGATAAAAACTATAACAATGACAAAAACAGTTATACTATGTTTGATGCTTTGGCTACTATATCCATTTGCCTATGCATGTAATGCCAGCGTTAATATTAATCTTAAAAATAACTGCCCTTGGCCAGTTGATTTTACTTATCAAAAGTCAGGTTCAAGCCAAGCTGACCACTATACACTACAACCTGGTGATAGCCACTCAGTTGGCAAAAAAACGGAGATTACTTTTACCGTTACTGATACCTATGGTGATAAAGCAACGGTATGGCTACACTCGCATTATCACTTTCATTGGGGCTTTGGTAATCAATGTAACTACTATTATTCTCCAAGAGATTTAGGTTCTATTGGTTATCCAATATCTGAACACGAATGGAGCGGTTCAACACCAACACTTGATTTAACTGCATGCCAAAATGGAGCTCAAGCCCAAATTAAAACAATTGGACTGGGTAAAGTGAGTATTTCTAAAAATGGCTTATATCAAAAAAATGATCAAACAATTAATATTACAAGCGGCAGTGATACTTATAAAATTAATTTCACCGGCACTGGCACATCTTGCACATTCAAATTAGGCCAGGGTATTTATTGTAGCCATGATAATGTTGGCTCAATCTTTACAACAGGTAAACTAATATTTGCATGCCAGCAAGTTGCATCTGGTGAAGGGAAATGTGGCTGGGCTGGCAATACTCAGTCAAGCTCCAATAATTATGGCGCTGTAAACTTATCAAGCATCAGTTAGATAAATAAATAAGTTTTTTCTTTAACACAAAGATTGAAGCTTAAGACAATCTTAGTGATAATAGGTCAGTTATTAAACTTTAAGAAGAATAATTAAAATTAAGCAACGATCTATGCAAATTTTAAGAAAAGCTAGCCTTAGAACATTCACTAAGCCAACTGCTGTTACCATTGGTTCCTTTGATGGTATTCATAAAGGCCATCAATTCGTCCTTCAAAACTTAAATAAGATAGCTCAAAGTAATAACTTAACGCCTATTGTTATCTGTTTTGAACCACAGCCAAAAGAATTTTTTTTAAAAGATAAAGCACCAAAACGTTTAACAGCACTACGCGATCGAATCAAGTTAATTAAGCGCTCAGGCATTGACACTATCTTAGTCCTAAGATTCAATGAGCAATTAAAAAACTTAACGGCTAAAGCATTTATTGAAACAATCTTAGTTCAAGGTGTTAATGTCAAACATATTTTAATTGGTGATGACTTTCGTTTTGGTAAGAATCAACAAGGAGATATTCAATTACTTGAATCTATGGCAGATGCTTATAACTATACGGTTGATAAGCTTGAAAGTTTTCTGTATCAAGATAAGCGAATTAGTAGCTCCATTATTCGTCAACTCATTAAAGACGGCAATTTCACTGATGCAAAGCATTATTTAGGCTACAGTTATCGAATTACGGGAAAAATTATACATGGTGACAAAAACGGCAGGAAACTTGGATTTGCAACAATCAATATTCCACTAAAACAAGCAATGGCAGTTGCTGGCGTTTATGTTGTAAAAGTGAGTATAGATGATAAGTCATACTTTGGTGTTGCCAATGTAGGCATTCGACCCACGGTAAAAGGGCTTAAACGTTTACTTGAAGTACATATATTTAATTTTAATCGATCAGTTTATCATAAAGTTGCACAAATAGAGTTTTTACATTGGCTTAGAAATGAAGTAAAATTTGCCAGTTTAGATGATTTAAAAACACAAATAGCACTTGATACTCAACAAGCACAGTCATGGTTAAATGATCATCAATACCAATTAATAGAAGAACATCAGAGAGTTAAAGAGGCAACTAAATGACCGACTATAAAGATACGCTTAATTTGCCTAACACATCATTTGCGATGCGTGGCAACCTTGCTCAAAGTGAACCAAAGCGTTTGAAACAGTGGCAAAATGATAATCTTTATCAAAAAATTGCTAACCATACAAAGGGTCGCAAACAATTCATCTTACACGATGGCCCACCCTATGCTAATGGCGATATTCATGTTGGACATGCAGTCAATAAAATTCTCAAAGACTTTATTTTAAAAGCCAAACGTTTAGATGGTTTTGATACGCCTTATATACCTGGCTGGGATTGCCATGGCCTACCGATTGAAGTTCAAATTGAGAAAAAGATTGGTAAACCTGGTGTTAAAGTTGATGCTAATAAATTTAGAGCAGAGTGCCGAAAATATGCTAAAGCCCAAGTAGAGCGTCAGAAAAAAGATTTTATTCGCCTTGGAATCTTAGGTGATTGGGAAAACCCTTATTTAACTATGGATTATACCTATGAAGCGGATATTGTTAAAAATTTAGCTAAAATTGTTAAAAATGGTCATTTAACCAAAGGATTTAAGCCTGTTCACTGGTGCTTTGATTGTAGAAGCTCATTATCTGAAGCTGAAATTGAGTATAAAGATAAAGAATCTCCTTCTATTGATGTTAAATTTAATATTACTAATGCTCAACAATGGTCAGATGCATTAGCACTAGAATCATTACCCAAGAATATATCTGTTATTATTTGGACAACAACACCTTGGACATTACCTGCAAACCAGGCAATTACCTTTGGTCGTGATATTGATTATGTTTTAATTGAACTAGCTAACACAAATGAAGCAATTATTGTTGCTAAGCCTCTTTATACAGAAGTTTTAGATCGTTGTGGTATTGACCAATATCATATTAAAACTCAGTTTAAAGGAAGCGTTTTTGAAGGCTTGTCCGTTAAACATCCTTTTTATGATAAAACTGTACCACTACTTGAAGCAGAACATGTGACAACCGATTCAGGTACAGGCCTTGTACACAATGCATCTGCCCACGGTGCTGAAGACTTTGTTATTGGAGAGAAAAATAACTTAAAACTTGAAAACCCGGTTGGCGCTAATGGCTGTTATATTCAAGGTACTGAATTATTTGAAGGTCAATTTATCTTTAAAGCCAATAATCATATTATCGATGTCTTAGCCGAAAAAGGCAACTTACTACATGCTGATGCCACTGTTCATAGTTACCCGCATTGTTGGCGACATAAGTCACCTGTCATCTTTAGAGCAACACCGCAATGGTTTATCAGTATGGATAAAAAAGATCTACGTACTCAAACATTAGAAGCGATTAAAGATGTCAAGTGGCTACCTACATCCGGTGAAAAGCGTTTTAAAAGCATGATTGATTCTCGTCCAGACTGGTGTATTTCTAGACAACGTACGTGGAATACGCCAATTGCTTTATTCGTCCATAAAGATACGGGTGAATTACACCCAAATACCAATGACATCTTTGATCAAGTGATTAAGAAAATTGAGCAAGGTGGTATTGAAGCTTGGTTTAACAGTGATGATGCTGAATTTATTGGCAATGATACGGATACTTATGTACGCTCAAGCGATACACTTGATGTTTGGTTTGATTCAGGCAGTTCAAATTACTGTGTTGTTGAAAAAAGACCTGAGTTAAGCTTTCCAGCTGATTTATATTTAGAGGGCTCTGACCAGCATCGAGGCTGGTTTCAAACATCTATGCTAACCTCAATGGCAAGAGAGGGTATAGCACCTTATAGAGAAGTTATTACGCATGGTTTTACCGTAGATAAAGATGGTAGAAAAATGTCTAAATCACTTGGCAATGTCATAGCACCTCAAGAAATTGTCCAAGAATTAGGTGCTGATATTTTAAGGCTTTGGACGGCATCTGTTGATTATCAAACTGAGATGACCATTTCAAAAGAGATATTAAAGCGCACTTCAGATACTTATCGTCGCATTCGCAATACAGCACGCTTTTTATTAGCCAACCTTCATGGGTTTAATCCTCAAGAAGATCAAGTTGGTTTTAATGATATGGTTGAGCTAGATAAATGGGCTGTAGCAAGAACTTCGCAATTACAAAAAGAAATTATTCAAGCTTATGATAACTACCAGTTCCATCATATTACTCAATTAATTCATCATTTTTGTTCAATTGAGATGGGTAGTTTTTATTTAGATATTATTAAAGATCGACAATATACTGCCAAAGAAAATAGCTTAGCTCGACGCTCTGCACAAACTGCAATGTATCATATCATTCAAGCATTAGTGCGTTGGATTAGCCCAATTTTAAGCTTCACTGCCGATGAAATTTGGCAAGCCATACCAGGAGAAAAACTAGAGTCAGTCTTTTTAAGTCAATGGTATGAAAATTTATCTGACTTTGATGATAACACCGCAATTGATTTAAATTTCTGGCAAGAGATTATGCCACTTCGTGATAAGGTAAATGTATTAATTGAAGAGAAGCGCAATCAACAATTAATTGGCTCATCACTTGAAGCACAAGTAACCCTTTATGCCAATGGCACATTATATGAGAAGTTATTAACCTTAAAAGATGAACTTCGATTTGCATTAATTACATCAAGTGCTGTTGTTAAGCCGCTTTCAGAATCACCTCAAACACTTGATGTATCTGGAATTGATGGTTTAAAAATTGAAGTTACTGCTACAAACTACCCTAAATGCCAGCGCTGCTGGCACCGAAGAGAAGATGTTGGTAGTAACCCAGAATTTCCAGATATCTGTAACCGCTGTGTAACGAATATTGCATCTGAAGCTGGAGAAGTTCGTCATTATGCCTAATCAAAATAAAGGCCAATTACGTTGGTTATGGATTTCAGCTTTAATGCTTGTCATTGACTTTACAACCAAGCTCTATGCTTTACAGCATCTCACCTACAATGAACCTGTAAAAGTCTTGCCATTTCTAAATATTACATTAGCTTTTAACCGTGGCGCTGCATTTAGTTTTTTAGCTTATGAAGATGGTTGGCAGTTGTGGTTTTTTTCAAGTATCGCAATCATTGTTGCTATCATTATTTTATATTGGTTAACGCAAGTCCCTAGAAATCGTAACCTACAAGCGATCTCACTTTGTTTGATTTTATCGGGAGCAATTGGTAATGTTTTTGATCGAATTAATTATGGCTATGTGATTGATTTTATCGATCTGCATTATAAAAGTTATCACTGGCCAACATTCAATATTGCCGACTCTGCTATTTGTGTTGGTGCCTTTTTATTTGTTATATCTTCAATTTTTTGCTGTAAAAAAGAAAAAAATAAAACCAACTAAAAAAATTTAAAAATATATTACTTTATGGTGTTTTCAATCATACTTTCTCATGATAGTATCGTAAATCTGCCTTTCATTAAGCATGATAAAACTCATCTGAAAGGTTAAGAGAAGTACAGTATTGATTTAAAAACGGTCTAAGGGAGAAATCTTTATGTTTAAACGGAGTGTTGTCTCTGTCTCTGCAGCAATCACAACTGCAATTATCGGGCAAACATCATTTGCTCAGACTCAAGAGAATCAAAACACACAAATGGTTGAAGTATCTGCAGCTGATCTTCAAGCATTAAAAGCACAAATTGCAGCTCTAACTAAAAAGGTAGACAAGCTAGAAGCAAATCAGCAACATCAAGCCAGTGAAATAGTAACAACAGGTCAAGGCTTATCCACTCATTCACATGGCGCTGACTCACACGAGCACACCGTAAGTCATGTCTCAACTGATAAATCAACACCATCTAACAAAGCAGATGAAGCTGATTCAAGACCACAACCTTTATTTAGAGGCCAGCATGTCTATATTGAAAGTGATGCAGAGTATGATGATACACTACTTGAGCAATTATCTTCTTCTCAAATGCCACTAGGCACCTTAAAGCTACAAGACCGCTTCCATCAACCATCATTAATTCTAGGCGGCTCGATTGAAGCTGATGTGCAAGGCTGGTGGGGAGATCAAATTAGGACTGGCGCTAGCCATGATAAAGATGTATATGGTAATGGTGCAGGCGCCTCAATTACGACAGCTAACCTTGATTTACTTGCTAATATTAATGAATGGGTACAAGGCTATATTACTTTAGCCGGCACTGAAAATGGTGTTGGCATTGATAATGCCTTTATTAATTTTGGTAATTTAAGTCAATTCCCATTTTTTGCCTCTGTCGGTAAAAACCGTCCACCTTTAGGTTCATTTGGCGGTGGCGGTGTCTGGGCTAGTAGTATTGGCACCATGTTATTTAGACCAACCAAATTAACCAATGTGACTGTAGGTTATAATCATGATGGTTTAACAACTTATTTAGCTGGCTGGCGCAATAACAGTAGTGATGATAATAATGATACTTCGACCGTTAATGAATATAACTTTGTTTATAGTGCTTTCTATACAGCCAATATCACTAAAAAGCTTGCTTATAGTGTTAATGGTGGCTATATGAATAATATTATTGGCTCAGGCGCAGGTGCTGATGGTATTAAGAGTCTTGATGGCGGACAAAGTACTGATAGAAATCCAGTTCTAAACTTTGAAGGTTCATTAACCTATGATGATTATGGTTTATATGCTGGTATTGCAAGTACCTTATTTAAGCGTGACTACTCCAACCATGAAAGAGCTGGCACTTGGTATGTTCAAGGTGTTTACTCGCCTGATCTTTACGGCATACCAACAACATTTGCCTTAAGTTATAATGGTGCTTATCATACGCAAAACTTTACAGGCATTGTTAATGGCGATGCCATTAATGAAATTGAAGTCACTGGACCTAAACAAGAGATTATTGCCTATGTCCAATCAGAAGTATTAACTAACGTATATCTAACACTTGAATATGCTTGGTTACAAACTTATAACAATGGTAAAGGTAATACCATTACAGGTGATGCAACGATTTATTTCTAAATAGATCTTACATCACTTAATCCTACTATTTTTTATATTTTCCTATACTTACTATACCCATCATTACTTGTAATGATTGATTAATTACAGTCTTATCCCTACGCATCAAGCAATATTTACTGATATAATTATTGCTATACGAATAACATAAATTATTAAAATCATTCGGAATCATATTATATGAGGCACATAAGTATTAAACGACTGTATATTCTTTTCTATCTATCAATTAGCTGGTTATTAGTCAGTAATACAAGCTATGCCAATACCCAAAAACCAATTAGTGTTAATATCGCTAAAGCAACTATGATCACAGTACCAGAAGAGATTAATGCCGTTGGTCATATTCAAGCAATCCAACAAGTAAATTTAAGCTTCGGTAATGATGGCAAGCTTACTGAAAAATATTTTAATAATGGCGATCGTGTATTGAAAGGTGAAGTCATTGCTAAGTTAGATACCACTCAAGATGAAGCAGATTTACAATCACTACAAGCAAAATTAAACATTGCTCAACAAACCTATCAACGAATGCAAATTCTAGCAAAGTCAGGTGCAGTATCAAAAGAGACCCTTGATCAAAAAAAAGCCATCCTAGTTGAAGCACAAACAGAACTTGATAAACAAAAAAATGAACTACAAGATGATATTCTAGTTGCACCATTTTCTGGTGTTTTAAGTAGCTTTCAATATGATGTTGGTGCCTATATCACATCGGGTACAACATTGGTGCAATTAACACAACAAGCACCTGTTAAAGTCAATTTTTCAATTCCAGCAGATCTAAAACCTAAAATTGCACTTGGTGATCAAGTATTAGTTAGCTCTTCAATCTATCCTAAAAAAAGATTTCATGGCGTTGTAAGCTACCTGTCGCCTACCATTAATAGTGCAACTGGCACCATCGCATTAGAGGCAAATATTGCGAATAAGAATTATCTATTAACCCCTGGTATGTTTGTCGATGTCTCTCAATTAATCAATTCAGATAGAAAAATATTAACCGTACCAGATACAGCCGTTCAAGCTGATCAAAATGGTCAATTTGTATTTGTTGTTAATAAAGATAATACGGTTAAAAAAGTCTATATTAAACAAGGCCTCGTGAGAAATGGCTGGTCACAGATTTTAAGTGGCATTCAAAGTGGCACAAATGTTGTTAGCATCGGTGCATTTAAGTTAATCGATGGCGATCATATTACAGTCTCTAAAATATCACCGCCACCTACAAGCAAACACTCACTCCTACCTCATATTGAGCATAATGCTACTGATGCTACAACAATACCCAATCAAAAACATGATGAAACTCAAGAGCAACCAACGAATAATACACCAAGTACCCAACAACCAAATCAAAAGAATTAACGCTTATGAAGCTTTCTGAAATTTGTATTGAACGTCCTGTATTTGCCGCTGTATTAAGCTTATTAATTATTGTGTTAGGCTTAGTTGGTTTTCGCTATCTTGAAACCCGTTATTTTCCAAAAATAGAAGAAAACACAGCTTCTGTATCAATTAGTTACTCTGGTGCAAGTCCCTCACTAATGCAAACTAGCATCACGATCCCTGTTGAAAATGCAATCTATTCTGTTGATGGTTTAAAATCAATGACATCAACAAGTGCCTATGGAAGCACAACAATTAATCTCACCTTTTATCCAAATACCAATATGACAAAGGCTGTTGGTGATGTTAGAGATGCTATTGCCAGCATCACTGCACAACAACTACCACCGGATGCAGATACGCCTACAATTAGCACCGATGGTGTTGAACGCCCTGTATTAAATATTGGATTTATCGACAACCAATTAACACCAGCACAAATTAATGATTATGTTTCACAATATATTGTGCCACAGTTTCTTGAAATTCCGGGGATGGGTGCTGCATGGACTTATGGCGCAAGTAGTTATGCAATGCGTATCTGGCTTAACCCAGAAAAGATGGCTGCTTTAGGCATTACTGTCTCTGATGTACAAAATGTGCTTAATAGTAATAATATCTCCTTCTCAGGTGGTAGTATTCAAGGCAAAAGCCGAAATTTCTCAATTGTTTCAGATACTGATTTAAAAACACCTGAACAATTTAAAAGAATGATTATAAAAACAACTAACAATCAAATCGTTCGTCTAGGCGATATTGCAGATGTGCAACTCGGTAGTCGTAGCTTAATTGACTCACCCATGCGTATTAATGGTAAAAATGCAATTGATCTTGAATTAAGACCTACAGATCAAGCCAACCCAATTACCGTTGCTGATTTATCTAAAAATGTAATGAAAAAAGTGCAGTCTAAATTGCCTAAAGATATGACGATGTTTATTACCTATGATCAATCGACCTTCCTACTACATTCTATTGATGACAGTTATAAAACATTAATCGAAGCCATTCTACTTGTGATGCTAGTTGTCTTTGTATTTTTGGGTTCAATACGCGCATCTTTTATTCCCATTGTCACCATACCTATCTGTGTTATTGGTGCATTTGGTATTATGTTATTATTTGGTTTTTCAATTAATGTGATTACCCTTTTAGCAATTATTTTAGCTATCGGCCTTGTGGTTGATGATGCCATTGTTATGCTTGAGAATATTCATCGTCATATTGAAATGGGCAAATCACCTAAAATTGCTGCCATTGAAGGTAGTAAAGAAATTGGCTTTTCAATTATTGCAATGACATTAACATTAGCTGCTGTTTATGCACCGATTGGCTTTTCTAGTGGCTTTACTGCTGCTGTTTTTAGAGAGTTTGCTTTTACGTTAGCTGGTGCTGTTGTCATTTCAGGCTTTGTTGCATTAACTGCCTCACCTATGATGTGTTCTTTAATCCTACGCTCAAAGCAGAAAGAGTCAAAAATTGAACGCTTACTTGAACGAATATTTGAACGTGTAAACCACAACTATCAACGCTTACTCAGCCAAGCATTAAAAATACGTTACTGGATTGTTGGCATATTAGTTGGACTTGCTTTTATCGGTTATGCACTCTATAACATCACACCACAGTCTTTTATTCCTAAAGAAGATATTGGTTACTTTACTGCTTCAATTACATCACCCCCAGGTGCTACTGTCCCTTATACCAATTATTATATGGAGCAATTAGAAAAACATGTTTATCAAAAAAATAAGGATATATTAAGTAATGCAGCATTTATATTCTCTGGTAGCGCTGATAATTTTGTTACAATGAAACCTTGGGGCATTAGAGATCAATCAACTTTCGATGTGATCAAAACGCTGACACCACTGGCAGATAATATCCCTGGTATTAAAACAAACTTTTCAATTCCAGACCCTGTAAGCTTTGGCTCTGATACCGATAGCTCAGATATTATTGTCTATATTATGAGTTTAGGTAATTATAATTCTTTACTTAAATCTTCAGATAAAATTACCCATGCATTTAAACAATTACCAGCGCTTATAAATGTTGATAATAGTCTTAAATTTAATAATTATGTTTATCAGATTTCATTTAAGCGTAATCAAGCAGCTATGGTTGGTGTTAACCCTCAAGATATTGCCGATACATTTAGTTTACTGATGAGCGGTAAGCACATTACCAACGTTTTAACACCGACAACAACCTACCCTGTTATTGTACAAATGAATTTAAAAGATTTAAGAACATTTGGCAGTCTAAATAAAATCTATGTCCCAAGTAAAACTAATCAAATGATACCGCTTGCTAATCTCGTTAATTTTGACACCAGCATCCGTCAAAGCAGTTTACTACGCTATAACCGCATGAATGCTGCTAAAATATCTGCAAATCTTGCACCAGGTTATAGCTTATCTGAAGCTCAAAGTGAAATTGCTAAAGTATTAGCCCAAGACTTAAAACCCAATGAACGTTCTACCTATGGTGGTAGGCTACAAGCTTATTTAGACTCAGCTGGCACAATGGTTGGGTTATTTGCGTTAGCTATTGTATTTATTTACCTGGTTTTAGCAGCGCAGTTTGAAAGTTTTATTGACCCATTTATTATTCTTCTAACCGTACCTTTATCAATTGTTGGTGCATTAATTACCATCTTATTAATTGGTGGCAGCTTAAATCTATATACCAATATTGGCTTAATAACACTTGTTGGTTTAATTAGTAAACATGGTATCTTAATTACACAGTTTTCAAATGAATGTTTAAATAAAGGCCTTAGCTTAAAAGAAGCGGTTATTAAAGGTGCTGTGATTCGACTAAGACCCATTCTTATGACAACCTTTGCTATGGTTTTAGGCTCAATTCCTTTAGCACTTGCTTCAGGCCCAGGCTCAATTAGCAATTCGCAAATTGGTGCGATTATCGTTGGTGGCTTATTATTCGGTACATTATTTTCATTATTTATTGTACCAGTTGCTTATCTTTTATTATCTCCATTAGATCACAAAAAGCGTCGTTTGATGAGATTAAAATAGATCAACTTATGATTGACAGTTAAGCGATGGATCTTGTTTAAGCAACCCTTGATAAACATTTACAACTAAATTATGCAAATGATCATTTTCACCATTTGTTGCACTATTAATTGTTGCAGCAATAATAACTTGATTACACGGAATATAAATATACATTGATCTAAAACCTAATGTTTCACCTTCATAGAACCAGATACGCCCCAAACCTTTACGATAAGACTGAATAACACCCAATCCAAACCCACCAGGATCATCTTTTGTTACTTCTTTTATTTTCTTACCTGTTTTTGTAGAGACAAGTGATGTTAGTGCCATACGTTGTTGCGTATTTAAAAATGACCGATCAATAAATAATGCTCTTACCCAATGAACAATATCCACTGCATTAGAAATAACTGCACCTGCAGCGCCAGCCCATGATAAATTATTATTATAGATATCCACACCAACTAGTTCAGGATTATCATATTGGTTATAACCGTAACCATGTACAAGTGCTTGCTCTTTGGCAATTTTTAAATCAGGCAATGGGTAGTAGGTATACTTAAGATTTAGTGGTTTTATAATATCTTTTAATATCAATGCTTGCAGAGATTGATCTGTTTTATCTTCTACTGCTAATCCTGTAAGCAAGTAACCCGTATTTGAATAATAATAACCGTCCTTTAATGGTGGGTTAAATGACGCTTTAGGATAAACTATATTAATGAGTTCTTTTGCTTCCCAGTGATAGGCAAGATCTTTGGTATCTGTATAATTAAATGTTGGTGAGTCTGAATAATTAGGTAAGCCACTAGACATATTTAAAAGCTTTTCTACGCTAATTGAACCCCACTTTTGATACTCTGGGAAAAATTCACCGACTGTACTAGTTAAAGTAATACCATCATCTTTTGATTTTAATACGATAGCTGCTAGATAAGATTTGGTAATACTACCAATTTGAAATAAAGAATTTTCATCAACTTTTTGACTATTTGGCTGATGAGATTCATTACCAATATAAACACTTTCAATCGGTTTATTCTTAATACCTATAGCTAATCCAATACCACTGAAGTATTCAGCATCTTTATACTGATTATAATACTGCTGTATATTTTCATTTAAGATATGCTGTGTTGATTTTGTATTGACTACATCATTAGCATAGCTTACCCCTATCATAGATAATACACCAATAGATAAGATAAGTTTTAGATTAATCATTATCATTCCCTGATTAAATTTGCTTAACCTATTCTAAAGCAATATCAATAAGTAACAACTAAGTTTTAAATTAAGCCCAGCATTGCATAAAATAGTCATAACATTTTAAAATGGTTGATACTCGATCTTTCGTACCAAGTTTATCTTTTAAATAGGTAAAGTAATCATCTACTGTTCTAACCGATAAGCCTAACCCTTTTGCAATCGATTTTGATGATAAATCATCGGCTTGAGCTAAATATTTAGCAAAATGATATTGTTTCAGTGATAATTCTGGCTGTTGCATCTGAATTACTTTCAGTGCCTTTTCATCGAATTTTGCCATTTGATAATCAAAATCAGCACGCAAAAACGAAAATTTCTTCCAAAGCGAAGGCATCTGAGCAATAATAGAAGCAATATTATCTAAGTTTTCAAGCGATTTTTTTCTATCTTTTAATGTCTGTTGTATCATATAGCCTTTATCATATGTTAGTGCTAAGCAAATATAAGTATTGCGACTAATGCATTTTGATATGGTAATGCCATTACCGCCTTGACCATAGACTTTATGATCGATAAGCCCTTGCCCCCAGACTCTATCTTCTGGTTTGCGAAGCAAAAATTTATCCACTTCACTCATAACACCTGGAATCAAGTCATAACTTTCAGGATATAATGATGGGTGTTTATAATAATTTTCATCAGAGAATAAATCATAATAGAGATTAATATGGCGAATTGGTATTGGAATAATCGCAATTTTTTGATCTGATACCAAACAAAAATGCATCATGTCACATTGAAAATAATCAATTATACCCTTAATTTTCCTAGATAAATTCCAAGGTATATTACTTTCATCGTATGCAATCATAGACTATTCGCTCCAAATTTAAGTCAATAAGAAATAATTTATTATTAGTATAATGCCTTATTATTTTACATAAACCACTGGTGAAATGCAATCTTAATTACAATTTATGTAACTATATATTATTTTTTAGCTTAAATTCCAGTCACATAATGGTATATTTTTAAGCTGATTTTGATGATAGGCCAATACAAGTTCATTAAAACTACCATCTAATTGCATTAGTTTTCGTTTTTGCCAATCACTGGGATTACATTTTTTTTCTAAACGTAATTGGATTATATCCATAAAATATTGATTATCAAATGAATCCACTTTTAGCTTTGCTAGTCCAGCCCTTGCCATCGGCAAAATTATTTTTAAAATTACTTCATTTGCATTGTTATAAATATCATCAAACCAATAGAGATTGGCATGGACACCTTCCTGTGCTGTTAGATAAAAATTACATAATATTTTTTCAAATGGTAATAATAGCCGATAGTTTGGATAACTTGAGACTATCTCATGGACTAAACCAATATAAAATGCGGTATTAGCAACTGTATCAATCACAGAAGGAGCAGCTGACAATACTCTATTTTCTATTCTTAAATGAAGCTTATTGTCAGTATTTGTATCAATTACAGGTCTATTCCAACGCCAAACTGTACCATTATGATACTTCAAATGCCAAAATGGGTCTTCTGATTCTAAATTAAGATCACATAAAAGGGGTAAATGCTGAATATTTTCTCGATATAGCTCAAGAAATGAGCTTTCTAAGTAGCCATCACCTAAAAACACCCTTGGGCGATGACCACGTCTGATTAAAAAGTTAAGATGCTCAAAAATAGCAATTCGACTTTCATGCCATAATTCATGTGATAAAAAATATAAGGAATTAGATGAGATTGCAATTAAAATAGCTGATGCAATTAAAGATGCGTTATAGTAATCTACATGATTTTTAAAAGGCACTCTTAAGTGTATATGCTGTGCGCTAGTAGCACCCATAAAATCAAGCCCACTTGATTGAAATAGCACACTTTCTTTACCCTGTAAGCTCATCAGTCTATTAAGATTGTAGCGATTTAAATTAATACTGTTAACAAGGTTTCTATAGCGATAAGCCTTTGTAAGATTTTTATCCGCTAAATGTTGATGTGTAAATGTTGGCAGAGAACCAATACCACATAAGATACAATTATACTTTTGTACCGCTTCACTACAGGTTTGCCAATAAGTAAAAAGATACTCATGTAACTTAGTTAATACATGCTCATCTAATAAAAAATAATCACTATTTGCTTCAACAACAGAAGATACTGCCTCTGGCACTAATAAGTGCTTACCTAGCTTTTTATCAATTGCTTGTATAATTTCTAAATTTGCAAAATATGGGTTCATTTCTTGATCTAATAAATGATATTCTAGCTCAAGCCCAACATCGATTTTATCTTCATCAAAATTTTGTGATTCAAAGTAATCTTTTAATAAATCAGTTTCTTTAATTACTTGTTGTATATATTGCTTTTCTTTATCTTTCAATCCTTCATACCTTAGGTATTAATTACACTTAAATTCATATTTTTAACCTTTGTTACTAACTTTTTAGACATAATGGTGTAAAGTAATGTATAAATTTCTGTATTTTTATCTTTTAGATACTCTATATCTGATATATGTAAACAAATACACTCTACTTTCTCTATTGCCTTTACGGTAGCAATTGCTTGTGAGTCTGTAAGCCATTGCATTTCACCAACAAACTGATATTTGCCAATACTTGCCACAATTCGCTTATCTTTTACGACATCGCATGTGCCATTGATAACTAAGTATATTTCATTACTTCTATCATCATCTGAGATTAAAATATCACCATTTTTAAATGTTTTATAATGCCAGTATTGTGATAGCTTATATAACTGATTAGGAGAAAATAGATGAAATACATGTTGATGTAATGCTAGTAATTCTTCATTTAACTTAACTGGTCGATTTTCAAGATACATAACACTAATTAAAGCTATATTAATAATTAATATTAAAAAATTACCTGCGGCAACAAGATATAAGTCTAATGATAAACCTGCAATAATAGAACACACACTACTAATAACAAAGATAACTCTTAAAGTTAAAGCATTTTTAAATAAAAAAGAAACCATAGCAAAAATATAAGCTAAAGTAAGAAAAATAGTAAATGTCAGATTAAAAATTTCTATATTTTGCATCTTAGTCTCATTTTTTTAATAATACGTACATTTATATTCAACGTTTTCTTTAATTTTAGAATAAATTTCACAATATTGATTTTCATTGACTATAATTAAAGTAATTTAGTTATATAAAATATTAATTTATCTAAGCTTATGATAAACAAAAAAATGACTACTATTATGCAGACAAGAGAATTGATATGAAGCTTATATTTATTGGATCAGGATCAGCATTTATTACTGGCGAAGATAATTATAACTCAAATATGCTACTAGTAGATGAAAGAACTAAAGCTAAGCTATTAATAGACTGTGGCAGTGACGCCAGACACTCATTATATAAAGCTGGCTATCGTTACAACGATATTACTCATGTCTATATTAGTCATTTGCACGCTGATCACTCAGGTGGTTTAGAATGGCTTGCATTAAATAATAAGTTTGATCCAAAATGTGATAAAGTTAATCTATTTGCCAATGAAACCGTTATCAAAGAAATGTGGCAGCATTCTCTAAAAGCAGGATTAAGCACACTGCAAAATGAGCACTGCACTTTAGAAACATTCTTTAATGTATTCCCAATTGAAAGTAATGGCGCTTTCACCTGGAACAAAATTGTTTTTCAAACTGTACAAACTGTACATGTTGTCTCAGGATATAATCTAATGCCAAGCTTTGGTTTAATTTTCACTATTAACAACAAAAAAATATTTATAACTACTGACACTCAATTTGCGCCAGCTCAATTAATTGACCTATATAACGATGCTGATATTATCTTCCAAGATTGTGAAACAAGTGTAATTAAATCAGGTGTTCATGCTCACTTTGATGAATTAACCACTTTAGATCACAGTATCAAATCTAAAATGTGGCTTTATCATTATAATAACGGCAATTTACCAGATGCAGTTAAAAGTGGTTTTAAAGGCTTTGTCAAAAGAGGACAAATATTTGGATTTTAATTTTCTACTATAGCCAAAAATTTTCAAAATACTCTCGACATTTTAAAATTGTAGAAATTCGATCTTTTGTATTTAACTTATCTTTTAAAAACACAAAATAATCATTAACAGTTCTTGATGAAATCCCTAAAGCACTTGCAATTGAAAGCGATGAAAATTCATCAGCTTGCGCTAAATACTTTGCAAAATGATATTGTTTTAATGTTAAGTTAGGATGATTTAACTCAATTATTTTTAAGGCATTTGTATCTAGCTGTGCCATTTGATAATGGTTTGGATTATAAGCAAACTGTTCTAAAAAATCTGGAAATTTTCTAATCTCATTATATATTTCTTTCAAGCATAATAGTGATTTTTGTTTATTATTTAAAACCTTATTAATCATATAATTATTATCATAGCCTATAAATAACTTAACATAAGCATTTTCACTTAAAGGATGGATCACTGATATTGCATTACCACCATCTTTATACATGTCAGATATAGCACAGGTTAGTCTATCCGATTTTTGACATAGTAATAGACGATCATATTCACTTAAGGTATGTGGCAACATATGATAACTCTCAAGAAAAAAATTCGGATGTATATAAAGCTTTTCATCAGCATACATTTCTCCATAGGAATCAAAACGTTGAATTGGAATGGGAATTAACGATACCTTTTCTTTTGAAATATAGTCAAACGTTATGAAATCACATTCTAAATAACTTAAAACACCTTTAAGCCTATAAGATAATATCCAAGGCATAAACCGATCATCAAACTTAATCATACTAACCCCACAATAGATTTATAATTTTAATTTGTTATAGTTAATAAATATTGTTGTTTGATTATTTTATTTATTCTAAATATCATCGAGTACCGTGAAATTACGGTAAAAACATAAGGTTATTTTTTGTGGAAATAAACTTAACTTAATATAGCGATACTTTTTTCAGTCATAGATAAAAGAGAATTTAAATCAAATTGTTTAACACTTGGAGATACTTTAATTCCTAAATAAGTGCTAGGTATTAATTGTTGATAGACTTTAGAGATTTCAACCTCATTTAATAAGCTATCTTTAGTGTCATCTTCATTATTTAGTTTTGGCGGCATATGACTATCCTTAAATGCGCCATAACTACTCGATAAATTATTTGTACAGCCAGAGAAAAAATAACCATTTAAACAATTAGATTGAGATGCTAATTTAATATGTTTTATTGCTTGCTCTATACTATGGCCCTCAATAACAGAGCGCCCCCAATTCAACATTAAACCAAAACCACCAACTTCTGTAATTGCATCAATTTCATCTTCTAATGACAAGAAGCCTTTCTCTGGCACTCTGTCATTCATTTTTGCATCACAGTGTTCAATATTTAATTGAGCTGATTGCCAATCCCATTTTCTAATTTCCTCTAAAGAGTCAATTAAAGCTCGTTTTGAGCCTTTCATATGATTATGGTTTGCTGGTGCTGTTTGAAAATGAATAGCTTTAACTACCTGGCGTTGAAATAAATTATTTAACTCAATAACTTTATGATTGATTTGATGCATTACATCAATTGCTTTTTGACGAGAAGACTCAACACTTGAAGCAAGCCCAAATGATTGATCTTCTTTTAATGACTGCATCGTAACTGGTAGTGCTGTTATAATAATCTGCCAATGATCTGGAACATTCATCTTGAGAAATTTATTTGAATAAACTGACTTATCAAATAAAAATGGATGCTCAATACCAATAATTTCTTGATACTGACTAAGCTTTTTAAAATATTGAGATTCAAATGATTCATTAAATTGATCTAATGCCGGAGTCATTGCATAGCTTGAAAAGTAAAACGTTTTCATTACATCTACTTAACCAATCATTTATTTATTATTACTAGACTAACCTTAAACCACTATTCGGAGAACTAGGATCATCATCTCCATCCTGATTGACAGGATCCGGATTTAAGTCCTCTTCATTATCGCCCTCATTAACAACCATACCATAGCCATAATCACGACCATAGAGACCTTGGCCTGTTTCCTTTGCATATAATGCTGATATCGCCTCTAGCGGCACAAACACTTGCATTGATTCACCATCAAAAGAAGAATGAAATGAAACATACTCATCATCACAATTATAATCAACGATTGCCTCAGGCGCTAAGTTCAATAAAATCTTACCATCATCTTCAACATAATCCCAAGGTACTTCTACACCATCAAATTCAGTATCGACTAGCAAATAAGGTGTAAACCCGTGATCTAAAAGCCAGTCATAAGTCGCATCAATTAGATAGGAACGTAACATTGCCATGATTAAAGCTAACCTCCTTTCATCATTTCAATAGATGTAATAAATGATTCGCGATCAAATATACGCTTGGCATAGTTTTTAATTGATTGTGCTTTTTCAGGTAACTGAATACCTAGTTCAGGTAATCGATACAAAATTGACGCTAATGTACAATCAACAATACTAAACTCATCACTCATAAAGTATTGATAACGCTTAAAAACTGGCAGCATTTCTAACACTGCTTTCATCAAAGCAAGTTTTGACTGGTATATTGTCTTTTCATCATGAGCATGTAGCGCCTGTGATAAATAAGGAATCCAGTCACGATCAATACGTTTATTCAATAGCCTAGCCTGAGCACGCTCTATTGGAAATACGCTTAACAATGGCGGATGTGGAAAACGCTCTTCAAGGTATTCAAAAATAATTTCAGACTCATAAACAATGACATCACGATCCACTAATGTTGGCACCTGAGCATATGGATTTAATTCCAATAATTCATCAGGCTTTTTATCTAAGTCAATCAACTTAACATCAGCGACGACCCCTTTTTCTGCTAAAACCATCATCACTCGGTGACTAAATGGACAGTTTTTATTCGCATATAACGTCATCGTTGAACGTTTATTTTGGGTTGTCATAAACTTAAAGCTCTCCCTTATGCACCTTAAACAAGATTATCATATCAAAAAAATATGAAAAAAGCTCCTAAGCTAATATGCTTAAGGAGCTTTAATGATTATATAATAAAATATATTCCGCAATTTCCAAAAAAATTAACGTTTAGAGAATTGTGGACGTCTACGTGCTTTACGCAATCCAACTTTTTTACGCTCAACACAACGTGCATCACGAGTTAAAAAGCCAGCTTTACGCAATGTAGGACGTAATGCCTCATCATAATCAAGTAATGCTCGAGCGATACCCAAACGAATTGCACCAGCTTGACCACTGATTCCACCACCGTGAACGTTTACTTTAATATCAACTTGATCTGTCATCTCAACTAACTCTAAAGGTTGAAGAACCACCATAGAGGCTGTTTGACGAGCTAGGTATTGATCTAGTGGTAAGTTATTAACCACGATATTACCCGAACCTTTTTTCAAGAAAACACGAGCAACTGAACTTTTACGGCGACCAGTCCCATAATTATAAACTGTATTAGACATAATAAATCATCACCTCTTAATTAATCGTTAATTCTGTTGGCTGCTGTGCCGTATGCGGATGCTCAGAACCAGCATAGACTTTCAACTTTTTAATCATTTGACGACCTAATGAGTTTTTAGGAAGCATACCTTTAACAGCTGACCTAACAACACGATCTGGATGCGTTTCAATTAATTTATCAAATGTAATTGATTTTAAACCACCAATATAACCTGTATGGCGATGGTACACTTTATCTTTACGCTTATTACCAGTTACATGAACTTTTTCAGCATTAATCACAACCACATAATCACCAATATCTACATGCGGTGTGTACTCAGGTTTATGTTTACCACGTAAATGTTTTGCAATTTCAGTGGCCATACGACCTAATGTTTTACCTGAAGCATCAACAACAAACCAGCTGCGATTTACTTGATCAGGTTTTGCACTAAACGTTTTCATCTATTAGTTACCTTACTTTGTGTTTAACTACTCAGTTTAAAATGCTCAACTTTTTGAACGCAACGATTCTAGCAGATTTAGTCAGGTAAATAAAGCCTATTAAAATCTTTTTAACAATTTTTATCAAATAAAAAAAATAATCTAATTTGACTTAAGCTGCGCACTATGCGCTAAACAGTCCTCTATTGCTAAGCGTCGAAAATAATTTCCAGTTAATGAAAGCTCTTTGCCATGAAGTAATTGGTGTAATTTATCCAATCGTTTTTTATGAGTAACTGTTAAGATTGGCACCTTATTTTCCTTAAAAAAGGAAGTGATTAAAGCTTGTTTATTCACCTTTAATAGCTGACAGATAAAATCCAAATAAGCATCTTTATTATTAAATGCATTTGCTTTGAAATGAAATACAAAGCCACGATAATCTGCATGTTCAATTACATCACGTGAAATCATAGAATAAAATGATGCATTATCTTTAGCAATCAAACCTGCTATTGCTTTAAAGTGAACCATATCTTTACGGTGAAAAATAACCCCAACACTATCAATAGTTGATAATTTAACTTCTCCTAATAAACTACTTATATCTGGCATAATTACTGATAACAGCTTACTTGCAGTTAGTATATCTGTTGCAATGGTTATATGCTTACTTTTAAATACTCCTTGATTGGTTATTACTTGCCAATGATCAGCTGATTTTTCAATCGCTTTAACCGTATGATTTAATTTAATAGCGAAGTCTTTTTTTTTAACTAAGGTATCAAACAACCTTGAAATCCCTTGAGAGAGCGTAAATGAGCGTGGATATACATCATTACGCTTTTTTTTATTAAATAAAAATTCTGCTGGAAATTTAGCAGCATTTTGAGATAAAACGGCGTTAAAACAATCTTTTAGTACACGTTTATAATTGCCTTCTCCAAATAGCTTGCCATAATAGGATTCAACACTTTGGTCAGTTTTATCCTGAAACGGCAATTTTATAACGCCATAGATAAAACTAATTGGGTTTATATAGCGAAAAAGAGTGTGAATCTGTCCTTTATCATAAATCCGAAATGGTAATTTTGTACGTTTAAGTAACTGCTCTTTTAGATTAAGTGATTCGATTAACTCTATAACATGCGCATAAGAGTTATATAATGTATGAGCGCCCATCTCAAGCCAAAAGTCTTTTTTTTGATCTAAATAAACGCTATGGCATAAGCCTCCTGGCTTATTGTCTTTTTCTAAAACAAGTACCTGATATTTCTCTTGAGCTTTAAAATAGGCATAGCCTAAACCACTAATACCTCCACCAATAACAATGTCATCATAAATCATATGCTACTCTTTAACCAAACTACCTAGATAATCTAATACGGTCGTTGCATAACCACCTGCTGGTAGCATAAAAGTAAGTTTTAGAATTTGGCTATTAAGGTCATAATGTGCTGTTAATTTTTTAGGCATTAAAATTAGACTTCGAAAATCAAGTTCTAATTTAAATGGTTTTAGTTTTGGTGGTTCTAACCATTCAGGACTAATCGATACAAAAGCTTTTTCTAATACCTCTTTTGCATCATCAGAAAAAAACAGTTTACCCTTTTGACCCCATAATGGTCCTACCGGATAAGCTTGATGGCTTTTAATCCTCATTTGTGCTTTGGTTAGGTCTTCATTATTTACTATCTGATAGACGCTATTTGACTGATCAAACTGCATGATATCACCTAGCAATACTTCATTTAATGGATGATGTTTTCGTCGATAGTCCAAATAATGATTAAATAAATAACTGCGATAAACAGATAATAGCCATTTTTTCCTTTTTAGTGGTGGATTTAGCTCTCCTTTAAACCAACGTTCTAATAATTTAATATTTGAATTGTCATATCCAAAGCGTTGTTGAGCATAATAGTTAGGCACACCATCAATTTTTACTGTATGAATGGCTTGTGTTAACTTTACATAATCAAGCGTTGCATTTCGAATGGTTATATTAAACCAATTACCATAGTGAAGCTTACGGCGCAATTTTTTCTGATGTTGCGCTGTTTTAAGTATGCTTATACCTTGGTGATTAAACTGCTTCCAAGAAGGTTGCCGCTGGCCTGGCAAGTATAAAGAAAACCATTGCTCTGTAATTGCATATTTATCTTTCATACCTGAAAAACCAACATCTTTTGCTGAAATATTAACAAATTTGGCTAATATCTTAGCTACTTCTTCTGTATGTAAATTATTTTTTTGAATATAAACCCAGTGATGTTCGCCAGAGCCAGTAAACTCAACATTAAGTAACTCAGTTACTAAAAAGTCATCAACTGAAGATTTAAATTCACCAAGCGGGGTGATTTCAGGCATGCTCTTTACTTTCTACATAATCTTTTGGTGGTTGTGTTGACTTTTCTTTTACAACTTCTTCTTGAGCTTTAGAAGGCTTCTCATGCGTAATGCGTCCCTTTTCGCCCTCAGTTAGCTGATAGCCCCTGCCGCGATACTCTAATTCTTTCGTTACTGCATAATGATGCTCTTGCAATTCTAACATCGCATCACTGATATTATGAATCAAGTCATCTGTTTTATGCATATGCCCTTTTAGTTTGCCATGATATTCTCGTAGCTCTTTTCGAGCATTCGATGCATCAGCTTGAAGCCTTGCCATTTTCCCTGTACTTCGTGCAATAAAAAAACCTATCACAGTGCCAATGATAAGACCTGCTACAAGGCCAATAATTATCATTACTGCTATTAACATCGCCTTTCCTTTATCTGTTTTGATTGTATGTCTATGTTTAAATCAACTTTCAATACATACATTATTTATCGTATTTACTATCAATAATTAAATTATACGCTGATTTAAGGTATTTGGTAAACTATTGGTCAAATTTATTCTTTAAATAAATAGGCTCCCTAAAGCTTACTGGCTTTGAATCAAGCACACCGCATAAACTGCAATACCTTCTTTACGCCCCACAAAACCTAAACGCTCAGTGGTAGTCGCTTTAACATTAATTTGATTGCGTTTGATATGCATTAACTCTGCCAAATAAAGACAAATTGCTTCAATATGGCTAGATAGTTTTGGCTTTTGAGCAACCACTGTAATATCAATATTATTAATTTTATAGTTATCTTTTATAAGTAACTGCATAATCTCTGCAAGAAAATAGCTACTTGATTTATTTTTATTTCTAACATCTGTATCAGGAAAGTGATAGCCAATATCACGTAAAGCTAAAGCGCCTAAAAGTGCATCACATAGTGCATGAATAATCACATCACCATCTGAGTGTGCTTCTACACCTGATACTTGATCAATTTCAATACCGCCTAAAATCAGTGGTTTTGGTACTTGACTAAATTTATGTACATCATAGCCATGACCAATTCTAATCATTTATTTTCCTTAACTACATCAAAACCTGCTTTAACCCAACCTTTATATCCCTGATTCATTGAACGTACATGCTGATAGCCCATTTTATTTAGATTTTCAGCTGCTAGAACAGAACGATTACCACCACCACAATATAAAATAATATCGGCATCTTTATTAGGAATTGTTTGAATAATTTTAACTTCTAACATACCTCGTGATAAATGCATAGCACCTGGTATAAACCCTTGGCCGTACTCTTCTAAATCACGTACATCGATTAATACAACATCATTTTGGCCTTGATCAATTAAATCCTTAACATCCTCTAATTCACATGTGTCTATTCGGCTTAGCGCATCATTAACTAAGGCTACAAACTCATCACTATGCTTCATCATTTACCCTTATATCTTTTAATTATCATAACAATATCTAAGTTATTTTATCGCAAAACACTGTACAGCTCTAATCTTTCCAAGTTAAAATTAATAATATTTTTTAAGATAAAAATTTAGGATATATAAGCAATGACTGATAAAGCACATCAACATCATAAATTAATTATACTTGGCTCAGGACCTGCAGGCTACACCGCTGCCGTTTACAGCGCAAGAGCTAATTTAAACCCTGTAATTATTACCGGCATGCAACCAGGCGGTCAATTAACAACGACAACCGATGTCGATAATTGGCCAGGTGATGTTGAAGGACTACAAGGTCCCGATTTAATGAATCGCATGCAACAACATGCTGAGCGCTTTGAAACTGAAGTAATTTATGATCATATTGATAAGGCAGAATTAAATCAACGCCCCTTTATACTCCATGGCGCTGAAACAACCTATAGCTGCGATGCATTAATTATTGCAACTGGCGCCTCTGCTAAGTATTTAGGCCTTGATTCTGAAGAAAAGTTTATGGGCAAAGGTGTTTCGGCATGCGCTACCTGCGATGGCTTTTTTTACAAAAATAAAAAAGTAGCTGTGATTGGCGGCGGTAATACGGCAGTTGAAGAAGCACTTTATTTATCTAATATTGCTAGCGAAGTTGTTTTAGTTCATCGCAGAGATCAATTACGCTCAGAAAAAATTCTAATCGATCAATTTATGAAAAAAGCTGAACATGGCAACATTACACCTGAATGGTTTTATGTCCTCGATGAAGTACTAGGAGATAATTTAGGTGTTACCAGCATGCGAGTTAAAAATGTTAAAACCAATGACACCAAAGAAATTGAAGTAGATGGTGTCTTTATTGCTATCGGTCATAAACCAAATACTGATTTATTTATTGATCAATTAACTATGAATAATGGTTACATTCATGTTCAGTCAGGTTTAAATGGCAATGCGACTCAAACTTCTATAGAAGGTGTCTTTGCAGCAGGTGATGTTATGGATCACATTTACCGCCAAGCAGTTACATCTGCTGGTAGCGGTTGTATGGCAGCGCTAGATGCAGAACGATTTTTAGATCAGATGAATTAAATGATTGCATTTTGTTGTACTTTCGGGCATGATTGCCACCAAAAATTGCAATTAACCCTGTTTATTTAATTTTTTTAAACATAAAGGTAAAAAATAACATGGCAAAAGAAGACCAAATTGAACTAGAAGGTACAGTAATTGAAACTTTACCAAATACCATGTTCCGTGTTGAGTTAGAAAATGGACATATTGTAACAGCGCATATCTCAGGTAAAATGCGTAAAAATTATATTCGTATTCTAACTGGAGATAAAGTAACTGTTGAAATGACCCCTTATGATCTAAGTAAGGGTCGAATTATTTATCGTAATAAGTAAAACACTTGTCGTTGTAAAAACAAAAATTTAGTTAAATATTTTAAAATTCACAATCAAATTATTCTTTTATTGATTTTTTATTTATTATTAATCGTGCGGATTATCACGTAAATAAGCTTTTGTAACTTGGCCATCGGCTACTTCACGCAAAGCAACAACCGTTGGCTTATCATTATCCCATTCAACTAGTGGGTCCTCACCAGATACCATTAAATGTCGCGCACGCTTTGCAGCTAATAAAACCAACTGAAAACGATTATCAACATATTCCAAACAATCTTCTACCGTGACACGAGCCATTTAAATCTCCTAAGTTAAAATTTTTTTATGAGTATATAAAAAAGTCAATTGATGCGATTTTAGACGATTTTAACCAATTTGCCAAGTATTGGTTCACTGTTTATACCAAAGGGGGTTACATTTTTACTTTCTAGCATCACTTATTGCAAAGCATATCTAATTTCATTACACTTCGAATTCAAAGTACTAAGGATAAATCGATGCAAAAAATCTATTTTATCAGAAGAACAAAAACACAATTTGGTGGTGCTGAAAATTATTTATCTCGCCTGATTGAAGCGCTAAAACTTAAAGACATACAATGCGAATTAATTTATGGTAATTTACCAAAATGGTTGCCTACCTGGCTTAAAGCCTTATTATTCAATTTCAATGTAATGAAACGAAAGAAAAATAAATTCTATTTTTCACTAGAACGTATTACTCACCCTGATGTCTATCGTGCAGGTGATGGCGTTCATAAAGTTTATATGAAATTGAAAAGCTCAAAATTTAACCCAACCAATACGGTTTATTGTTATCTTGAAAAACGTTGCTTTAATAATGCCAAACTGATTATCGCCAATTCAAATTTTATTAAAAATCAAATTATTGAAACTTACCAAATTCCAGCAAATAAAATAAAAGTTATTTATAATGGTATTGCGATAAAAAAACTAGATCATGAACTTGCTCAAAAAGCACTTAAAAATGAATTTCCAATTATTGAAAATAAAAAGATTATTTTATTTGTAGGTAGTGACTTTTATAGAAAAGGTGTTGATATTTTTTTAGCCATTCTAGCACAACTTAAAAGCAACAGTTTTCATGCCTTTGTCATTGGTAAAGATAAACAAATCAATACATACAAAAAACAAGCTGACTCACTAGGTTTAAATAACCAAGTCACATTTACAGGTTTAAGAAAAGATGTTGATCACTTTTATGCGCTCAGTGATATTTTTCTCTTTCCAACACGCTATGAACCCTTTTCAAATGTTGTATTAGAAGCGCTTGCTACAAATAATGTCACCTTTACTTCAAATTTTAACGGTGCCAGTGAAGTATTGCCTAATGACTATATTATTAATAAAAATAATCACAGTATCATTGCTGAAAAAATTGATACCTTACTTAATAATAATCATTTATTAGAAGCTGAAAAACTAAAGCATAAACAAATTGCTCAATCTTTGAGCATTGAAAAAAATGCCAGTGAAACATTAAATGCTATCTTACCAATTATAACTACAACAAATAAAAACTAGAATCTCTACTACGCAGTTTTACAACAAATACGTTATGATAGAGCTATATCGCATTAAATAAGGACATTGATTTAAATCTCATGTCACAGCTACCACTACAACAAACAAACAAAAATAAGCCTTTAGTTGATGATATTATAACAGTCATTACCTCTCGCAAGATGATGGTAATGCTATTATTAGGCTTTTCATCTGGCTTACCGTTATTATTAAGTATTTCAACACTTATTGCTTGGTTTAGCCAATCTGATATTTCAACGGAAAAAATTGGTCTTTTAACCTTGATCAGCGCACCTTATACCTTTAAGTTTATCTGGTCACCGATTATGGATCGATTCTCACTACCTTTTTTAGGCCATCGCCGTGGCTGGATACTAGTGATGCAAATTCTATTAATGCTTACTGTTGCATTAAATGCCTTATTTACCCCTGAAAATAACCCATGGGCATTAGCATTTTTAAACTTAATCATTGCTTTTCTATCTGCTACACAAGATATTAATATTAATGCCTATCAGGCTGATGTTTTAAAACCAGATGAACGCGCATTAGGTGGTGCAGTATCTACTTTAGGCTATCGAATTGCCATGTTTGCATCCGGCGCTGGCGCATTACTAATTGCTTCAAGCTTTGGTTGGCACAATGCTTATATTATTATCAGCTTATTATTTCTTATTGGTATTATTGGCACCCTAGTTGCGCCAAAGGCAATAAAAGTAAGAACCCATGCACCAAAAACACTCTTTCAAGCAGTTATATTACCCTTTATCGATTTCTTCCAGCGTCACCATTTTATAAGCGCAATTTTAATCTTGTTACTAATTATCGTTTATAAATTAGGCGATCAACTTGCTTTTTCTCTAAATACTGTGTTTTTCCTAAGAGGACTTAATTTTTCACTTAATGAAGTAGCCATTGCATTTAAATTTAGCGCCATGATCTTTACGATTTTAGGCACCTTAACCGGCGGTTTTATTATGAAACGTATTGGCATTTATAAAGGTTTCTTATATTTTAGTCTTGCTATGGCATTAGCGAATCTATGCTATGCCATCTTAGCAATTGTTGGTAAAAGCTTTTATCTAATGACGCTATCGGTTGCCGTTGAGTATTTTGCAGGTGGGCTTGGCTCAGCTGCATTTTTAGCCTTTCTATTTTCCTTATGTAATCAAAATTATAGTGCAACGCAATTTGCTCTTTTTAGTTCACTTGATTCATTAGGACGCGTCTTTATAGGACCATTGGCAGGCTTTATTGCAACAACGTATAACTGGGCAACGCTATTTCTATTAAGCACATGCATTGGCTTAGCTGTAAGTATTTTTATCTTATTTAGCAAACGAATTATTACTAGTATGGTCGATGTAAAATAGCTTAAGTCTAATATGACACGATTGATATTGTATTTCTTCTAACCATACAATAGTAGGCTTTGTAATATTATACATTTATTGGGGAGGAAACATGAACCAGATAACAGAGTCAAAGAATCAAGAATGCGAAATACTATCTGAAACAACTAGACAACAGATAATACAAACCGTTCAAAAAGAAAGCGAAACGTGGAAAAATGCCTTTAATAATCAAGATGCTCTAGCCTGTGCAAATCAATATACAGATGATGCGATCATGGAGGTTAAATCCATTGGTACATTCCAAGGCAAAAAAGCAATTCAAGCATTTTGGCAAAAAATCATCGATGATGGTTTTTTAGATGTTGAGTATCATAACCCAACAATTGAGGTAGTTGATCAAACCTGCGCTATTTTATCATCGAAGTGGAAAATGAATAAAGCCTATGGCATTATTTATAAAGAACGATGGGTTATACAACCTGATGGAAGTGCAAAATTAAAAGAAGATGTATTTGAAATCTTAGGTTAAAGATAACATAAGCTATAAATAACGCATTACTGTATAAAGTATTTTAACCATTCATCTGCCACTACCTGATGCGCTTTTGTTGTTGGGTGTACCAAATCCCAAAATAAATGTGTATCAGGATTCTCTTGCACCAAAATATCTGCATCCGACTGAATATTACCTTTTAAATCAAATCCACCAACACTTAGAATTGATGGGTTTGTCGCATTTTCAAACCCAAACTCAAATGGTTTATTCATTACACGTCGCATAAATCGAAAACCATCGAATAAATGAATTTGGCTATCTCTATATTTTACTTTTAATTGATCAATTTTCTTATCTAATTTAGCGTTTTCTTTAGTTAAACGATTCAGATAATAACGTTTAACTATACTTCTTATTTTGTAAATAATATGTCTTTTAGCTAAAGGTTTAATCTTTTTACCTTCTGGCACATAATTAAAAACTGGAACAGCGGTAACATCTGGAATGTTTGATAATAGAATCTCTTTAGCACCTAAACGGCAAACTCGATCAACAATTCGTTCTAAATCATTGGCGATGCGATAAATATTACCTAAATGTAAATAAGGATAGTCAGGCACAATTGAAAAAAAGAAATTATTACCGCCACCTGTTATGACAATTAAATCATCATCCTTAAAACGCCCAAACTGATGCTCGAATTGATCTACTTGATCAGCTACGGCTAACGACTTATCCATTAATAAAGGGTTTGGGTTTAATGTTGCTGCTAATGCACCAGCAACTGCAAAATTCTGAATATTAATGTCATCATTATAATACTGGCTTAATCCATCTTTCAAATAATACACAGCAACTGGACCATTGGAAAAATAGCCATCATGACAAGCTTTGGGTGATAAGGGTAATAACTTGGTTAAATTACCATGATCTTGAAGACTATCTCCAAATATAACTAGCCTTTTTATCTTCATAAAGTAACCTTAAAATAAATTATCAACCATCAGATGGACAAAACAATAAGTGATTTTCTAACCAAATGCAAGATTATACAAATTACTGCAACTAACTAGAGTGATTAATCATTTTGTTTTATTTGATTGAGTATATGCGCTTTTATCTGGCTATTTAGCTTAAATTGATAAGGCTTCTTGCCTGAAACATAAACAGTTAAAATATTACCATCGATATCGACTTGTTCAGTATCAACTGCTTGTTGTAACTTTTCATTATCTTTTTGTTTTCTTGCGCCTGATCTTGCACGCGAAATAGCTTGACGATAAGAACCTCGAATACGGCTTTCTCTTATTTTTCTAACAAAATCTTTTGCTAAATCCGGAGTTTCATCTTCAAATTTTTTTAATTCATATAATGTTCTTACATCATCAATAATGCCATCATCACTTAGGCGCCTGATAAGTGTTGAACCTTCATTTAGTTTTAAACGCATAGAAACCCAAGATAGTTCACGCCCTAATGATTTAGCAATCTGGCTTTTTTTCATTTTTTTATGTTTAATCAGCTCATAAATCGCATCAGCTTCTTCAAATGGAGATACTTTTTCACGTTGATCATTTTCAAGTAATTGAATAATCAACACATCTGAGTCTTTTTCTTGACGAACAATTGCTGGAATCGTAACAAGTTGAGCCATCTTAGCTGCACGATACCTACGCTCACCTGCAATTAATGTATAATCACCATTATCATTACGCCTAACAATAATTGGCTGTAAGACACCTTTTTCTTTAATGCTCGCAGCTAATGATTCAATATTTCTAAATACCTTACGAGGCTGATTTGGATCTGGTTTAACTTGAGTTAAAGATAATTCAAGCAATGAACCACCACTTTGAGCTTCTGTATTTAACTCATTTAGCTTCATTGCCAAAAGCTCATCTTTCTTTAAGTCTGCTTGAGTATTGACAACACCTAAGTCACTTAAACGTTTACGATTGGATAATAAGCCTTTACTCATTTGCCGGTTAAACCTTTAAATAGTTAAATTTAATTTTATGATAAACTCTCTTTTATCATATTACTATCAATGCTTTTTATCAAAAAAAGTCAACACTTCTTTTGCAAGCTTCTTAACTTGAATATGCGCCCATGAACCTTTTGCATATTCTCCAATATATAAACCTTGGGCCTCTGCTTCAACAAATTTCACACTTTGAGGGATTGATACATCAAATGCATTACCTTCACCTTCTAACTCAACTAACAAACTTTTTGACATTTGTGTATTTTTAAGAATTCTATTGGCTAATAAACGATATGGTCTCTCTGCAGTAACAGCTAGATCTTTTGCTTCTAATAAACCTGACATATCCATACCACTAGGTGCAGCAGGAATAACAACCAAATCAGACCATAATGCAGCTTTTAATGCTGCTGTCTGAAAATTTGGCGGTGTATCAATAATTAAAAACTCACAATGGTTTTTAAGCTCATTAATCTGATCTCGTGCATTCTTTTCATCTATCTGATATACAAAATTACCCATTTCATCATTTTTTGCAGACCAAGCCCATGCATCAGGCTTATCTTTATCCATATCAGCAACTAAGACATTATATCCTAACTCACGTAAGCCACCTGCTAAATTCATTGCCGTTGTCGTCTTACCTGAACCGCCCTTTTGTTGCAACAGGGCAATTGATTTTGCTTGTGTCATCCTTATCTACTCCTAAAAAAGCAATCTTTTGCTATTCTAGCAGTCCTTTGGAAGTAATTTAAGGAAATTGAAAATTTATTCTAAAGAAATTGATAAAAAAATATCAAATTGACTAAAAATTAGCACTAATCAGTAACAACTGATTGTGCTAATGCATGAATAACTGCTGCAATTTTAATTGCATGCTGAATTGCTTGTGGATCAATATTTGCTTTTTCTAATACTTGAACATGACTATCAATACATAAGCCACAACCATTAATTGCAGAAACCGCCAATGAATATAGTTCAAAATCTACCTTTTCAACACCTGGATTTGCCAAAACATTCATTCTTAGCCCTGCCGGCATATTTTTATAGCTTTGTTTTGATACTAAATGTACAAAGCGATAATAAATATTATTCATACCCATAATTGTTGCTGCAGCTTTTGCTGCTTGATGTTCGTTCTCACTAATCTTATTTAATGCATAATCGCTAATTGCCTCAATTACTTTTTTATCTTTTGTTGCATATGCACATGATAAAGCAATCGCCGCAATTTGGTTCTCAGTTAAGTGATTTTGCTTTGAAAAGTCTAAAACATTTTTTATATTTAGACGAATGTCTTTTGCATAATCACCCATTGAGCTTAATAGTGTTTCATAAGCCATTTGAATTACTCCTTATGCTTCTATTTCAGACTCTGTTTCTAATGGATTTATGGTTTCTTGACCTTGCTGCCAGTTACATGGGCATAATTCATCTGTTTGTAATGCATCTAACACACGTAAAACTTCATCTGGGTTACGCCCAACACTCATATCAGTAACCATTGAAAATCTAATCATGCCTTGAGGGTCGATAATAAACGTCGCACGTTTGGCTACACCTTCAGCTTCATCTAAAACACCTAATGTTTTAGATAATTGACGATTAATATCTGATAACATTGGAAATGGTAAATCACTTAACTCTTCTTTTTGTTGACGCCAAGCCAAATGTACAAATTCAGAGTCTGTGCTGACACCTAAAACTTGTGTATCACGGTCTTTAAACTCCTCATTCAAATTACCAAAAGCTTGAATTTCAGTTGGGCAAACAAAAGTGAAGTCTTTTGGCCAAAAAAATACAACCAACCATTGATCTGAGTAAGACTTTTCATTGACATCAACAAATGCATTATTCATATCATTAGATACAACGGCCTTCATTTGGAATTGTGGGAATTGATCACCTACAGTTAACATGGTTATGTCTCCTTTTATTTAGTTTACTTACTTTATGCTTACGAATTAATCGCTACATGAATAAGGATAATAAAATATAAAAAATAAATAAAATATATGTTTTTTATAAACTTAATAAATTATATTTATAATTATGCATATCTAGCTAATGTATCTGATTTTATTTTGCTATTCGTACTAAATTTAAGTAGTCTAAAACTAACAATGATCGAAAAATAGCTTTACTTGCCAACATAAAAAGGATTTAAAGGCCATGAAAAAATATCCTATCTCAATGCGAATCTTACATTTTCTCTTATTGTTAATTATTTTTGCACAACTAATTGTTGGTTATGGCTTTGATCTTATTTTTGAAAAACTAGGCGCCGATCGATTTCTTATTTTGCACAAATCACTTGGATTATTAGGCTTAATCGTTATTGTATTATTAATCATAAGACGCCTATTTTATACAAAACCACCTTATCCATCATCAGTCTCCAGTGGACAAAAATATTTAGCTAAATTAGTTCATGTTTTATTATATTTAACTGTAATTGTCATGGGCTGTAGTGGCATGTTAGTCTCAATGCTTTTTAATAGCCAGTGGCAATGGTTCTATATCATACCACTACCTCAAGTTATCATGCCTAATCCACAGTTAGGTAGTGAGATTTTCCCTATTCATATTTATGGTGCAGTTATATTAAGCACCTTAGTCGCATTGCATATCCTAGGAGCAATTTACCATGGTATTAAAAAAGATGGTATTACCAAAAGAATGTTTTAATATCTTTTAATAATTTAATATAAACAAATTTGCTAAAAAAAGCTTTGCTTCTGAATTAACACCCTATAATATATGAGTTAGGTTATAGGAGGTGGCACAGTGCAAAGTTTATCAATCAATAAAAAATCAAACATTATTAAGTTTTCACTAGCCACTTTAAAACAAACCGATTATAATTGATTTCGATTTTGGGTATTGAAGCCATCATAGCGTCAATGCCCTATGCTACCTGGACTCCCCCCACCCCTACTGTTATATCACACGTTCAGGTAGCTCTAATTTAGAATAATTATCTTTATATTTTCTTAAATACCAATGCACCATTTGTGCCACCAAAGCCAAATGAATTAGACATAGCAATATCTATCTTCATATCACGCGCACTATTAGCTGCATAATCAAGATTACATCCCTCACCTGGCTCATTAAGATTAATTGTAGGTGGTGCAACCTGATCGTTAATGGCTAAAATTGTAAAAATCGCTTCAACTGCACCAGCTGCACCTAATAAGTGGCCAATCATAGATTTAGTTGAACTGACAACAATCTTATTAGCGTCATGAGCCATTAATTTTTCAATGGTTTGACTTTCATTTAAATCACCAATCGGCGTTGAAGTACCATGTGCATTAATATAGTCTAATTCTGACGCATTGATTTGAGCATCATTTAGTGCATTATCCATACATAGATATGTGCCTGCACTATCTGGCGCTGTCATATGGTAAGCATCACCTGAAACACCATAACCAAGTAACTCTGCATAAATTTTAGCGCCACGACGTTTTGCATGCTCATATTCTTCAATGACTAAAACACCTGAACCATCACCTAATACAAACCCATCACGATCTTTATCCCATGGACGAGATGCAGCTTGTGGATCATCATTACGAGTTGACAGTGCTCTAGCTGCAGCAAAGCCTGCCATACCAACTGCTGTTGATGCTTTTTCAGCACCACCAACAACCATAACATCAGCATCACCATAGGCAATTAATCGAGCTGCATTACCAATATTATGTGTGCCTGTACTACAAGCTGTTACAATTGCAAGGTTTGGTCCTTTAAAGCCATATTTAATGGATGCATGACCAGAAATCATATTAATTAAACAAGCTGGAATACAAAATGGAGAGACTTTAGTCCCCTTATTATCTAGCTGTTGGCGAATTGTTTCAATCGTTGTAATACCACCGATACCTGAAGATACTGACACGCCCATACGATGTGCATTTTTATCCGTTACTTCAAGTTGAGCATCTTTAATTGCCTCATCAGTCGCAATTAAACCATATTGAAGTACCACATCTAATTTTTTAAGCTCTTTCGTATTAAAATAATTTGCAGGATTATAACCTTTTACTCTAGCAGCAATTTGTGCTTTAAACTCACTTAAGTCAGGCCCAGGCAAATCAAAACCATCTAACTCTTCAACACCACTTTTACCTGCTTTTATATTCTCCCAGCTCTCTTTTAAATCAAGCCCTACCGGAGAAATCATACCTAATCCTGTTACAACAACACGCCTTGGTGATTTCATCTGATCTTACTCCTTAAATTTTAAAACAAAGAAATAATATGCTTAAAACAAAATCAGCGCTTAAGGAATATCCCCAAAAGCGCTGATCTAACTAAAAATATTATAAAACCTAAGTATCGTTTGATAAAAATAACGATTACTTGTTCTCGTTAATGTAATTAATAACATCCTGAACTGTCTTAATTTTTTCTGCTTCTTCATCAGGAATATCAGTTTCAAACTCTTCTTCTAAAGCCATAACTAATTCAACTGTATCTAATGAATCAGCACCTAAATCATCGATAAATGACGCATCAGGCACAACATCTTTCTCATCGACATTTAACTGATCTGCAATGATTTTTTTAACTCTTGACTCAATTTCGCTCATTTTTTTATTTCCTCATGTTTTTCTAAAGAATTAGCTTTATCAGTGCCATTTTATTGAACTATGGCAGATTTGCAAGGTTTTTATCACCTATGCCATATAAAGGCCGCCATTAACATGTAGCGTATGACCCGTTACATAACCTGATTCATTTGAGGCTAAATAAATAGTAGCAGCTGCAATATCTTCTGGATTACCCATCGATTGTGCTGGTACTTGAGTCATAATGGCTTGCTTCTGTGCATCATTTAATTCAGCAGTCATATCCGTTTGAATAAATCCAGGTGCAACAACATTTGCAGTAATACCGCGCGATGCTAATTCATGGGCTAATGATTTACTTAAACCTATCACAGCTGCTTTTGCAGCACAATAATTTGCTTGACCAGGATTACCCATACTTCCCACAACAGAGCCAATCGTGATAATACGTCCCCAACGTTTTTTCATCATGTCCCTTAATAACCCACGAGTTAATTTAAAAACACCAGTTAGGTTTGTATTAAGCACCTCATCCCATTGATCATCTTTTAAGCGCATTGCCAAATTATCTCGTGTAATTCCTGCATTATTAACCAAAATATCAATGCTAATTTTTTCTGCTTTAAATGCCTTTAATAACTCATTTATGCTATTTTCATCGGCAATATTAAGTTTAACACCACGGCCTTTAACCCCTAGCTGATCAAATCGTTGTGTAATTTTATTGGCACCATCATCTGTTGTTGCAGTACCGATTACATAAGCGCCATGTTGGGCTAATTGATCTGATATTCCTTGCCCTATACCACGACTAGCACCTGTAACAAGTGCTGTTTTATTTGATAAATCAAACATAAATAATAATCTCCTAAACAATTAATTTTTTATAATCGAACTTAAAGTGATACTAAACACTCTAGTACTTGATTAAACCCTCCAACAGAATCGCTCGCCAAATAATGCTTATCTTTTACAATCCTTTTATTTAAACCAGTTAGAACTTTACCGCTACCTAGCTCAATAAATACATCAATACCTTCAGCTGCCATTAATTGAATTGTTTTTGACCACTTAACAGGTGAATATAACTGGCGCACCAATGCCTGGCGTATTTCATCTGCGTGATTATGTATTTCTACATCAACATTATGAATCACTGGTATCTTTGGTATATCAAGCTTAACCTTTTCCAAAGCTTCTGCTAATTTTTCAGCTGCTGGCTTCATAAGCATACAATGAGAAGGAACTGAGACAGGTAAAATCTGTGCCCTTTTAGCGCCACTTTGTTTTGCTAATTCAGAGGCATTAATCACTGCATTACGTTCCCCTGCAATAACAACTTGTCCTGGTGAGTTAAAGTTAGCTGCTGTAACAATGCCTTCATTAGACGCTTTTTGACATACTTCTATAACTGTTTGATCATCCAAACCTAAAATAGCACTCATCGCACCAACATCAGAAGGTACAGCCTCTTGCATTAACTGACCACGTAAATGCACCAGTTTTAATGCATCAGAAAAATCCAAACTATCTGCTGCAACTAATGCTGAATATTCGCCTAAGCTATGCCCTGCCATTAAAGTAGACTTCAACTCACTTTTAGCTAACAGCAGACGATAAATTGCAATAGAACCTGCAAGTAATGCTGGTTGAGTGTAGGCTGTTTGAGATAGTCTATTCTCATCATTTAAAATAATATTCCATAAATCAAACCCTAAAGCCTCATTTGCTTCATTAAATGTATCTCTAACAAGACTAAATTCTTGATAATAATCACTTAACATCGCTTTTTTTTGTGAGCCCTGACCTGGAAAAACATATGCAATCTTAGAATTTGCTGACATAATCTATGATCCTTTATCCTATTTTTATCAAAAGATAACTTTTAAATTGACTTAGAATGATAACACCATCCCACCCCAAACAAAACCAGCACCAAATGCTTCAATTAACAAATTTTGTTGAGGTTGGATTTTGCCACAATTAACCGCATGATCGAGTGCCAATGGTATGGATGCAGCTGAAGTATTTCCATGATATTGAAGTGTTACAATAACTTGTGATAGTGGTAAAGAAAGTTTCTTAGCTGTTGCTTCTAATATACGCAGGTTAGCTTGATGTGGGACTAACCAATCTAGCTGACTCTGATTAAGCGATGCTTTTTCTAACAATTCATCGGCTAAAAAACTTAAACGAGCAACCGCTTTTTTAAATACCTTATTACCCTGCATATGTAAAAGTGTTGTCTCTGCATCTTGACCATACAACGACTTAGGTAGTGCATTAGGCACATTCAATAACTCAAGATCCTGACCATCACTATGCAATATAGATGCTTTAATGCCATGTTCTTGATCAGCACCTAAAACGACAGCACCTGCACCATCACCAAAAAGCACGCAGGTTGAACGATCTTTCCAATCAAGTACTCTTGATAAGCGCTCTGCACCAATAACTAAAGCATACTCAACTGTTTCATTTTCAATATACTGGCGTGCAACATCTAATGCATAAACAAACCCACCACAAGCGGCACTAATATCAAAAGAAGGCGTACTTTTGGTACCTAAGCGATGCTGTAATAATGATGCAGTTGATGGCATTAAATAATCAGCTGTACCCGTTGCAACAATAATCAAACCAATAGCTTTAGGATCAATTGCAAGCTTTTTCAATGCGTTTTCTGCTGCGTGAAAAGCTAAATCGGTCGTTGACTCTTTTTCTGCCACATGTCTTGAGATAATACCAACACGTTGGCGAATCCATTCATCTGAAGTCTCAATAAATTGAGCCAAATCATCATTAGTAACTACCTTTGGAGGTAAATAACTACCTGTAGATAAAATTCTTGCCCTAAGTGGCATAATTTATTCTTCCTCTTGCATACGCTGCAATAACGTACCCACTTCGGCTTGTATTTGGTTAGGCACATCTTTTTTAACTTCTTTTATCGCCTCTGTAATTGCCGTAGCAAATGCTGAGGCATCAGCACCACCATGACTTTTAATTACAATACCTCGAAGCCCAAGAAAAGTACCGCCATTATATTGACGCGTGTCTAATCGTTTTTTTATTTTACGCAAAACAGGTGCTGCACACAATAATGATAATTTAGACAATAAACTAGATGAAAATGCATCTTTGATGATTTTTGATATCAGTGAAGCAACACCTTCTGTTGTTTTTAATGCTACATTACCAACAAACCCATCACAAACAACGACATCGGCACGATCAAAAAAGATATCATTACCTTCAACAAAACCAACATAATTAATTGAATCTGTTGCATAAAGCATTTTTGAAGCCTGTTTAATGCTATCAAGACCTTTCATATCTTCTTCGCCAATGTTTAATAAACCTACTCGAGGGCGATCATTGCCTGTCACTGCTGAAACTAAAATACTACCCATCACTGCAAATTGAAACAATTGTTCAGATGTACAATTTACATTAGCCCCTAAATCAAGCATATAAGTAGATTTCATCTGCCCTGATTCTTTATTCATACCAGGCATAGGGTAAACAATTGCAGGGCGATCAATATCAGCTAATGTTTTTAGCACAAAACGCGACGTTGCCATTAAAGCACCTGTATTACCAGCACTAACACAAGCATCGGCTTTGGTATCTTTAACTAAATTAATAGCCACGCGCATTGATGAGTCTTTTTTATTTCGTAATGCAACTGCAGGAGACTCTTCCATAGCAACAACTTCTGAGGCATGTTGAATTACAATTCGATGATCAAATTTAGCAGATTTATATAGCTTGAGTGCTTTTTTAAGGCGCTTCTCATCCCCGACAAGAATCACATCAAGCTCAGGATGTTCCTTTAATGCAGAAATAGCAGCAGGAACTGTTGATTTGATGCCATGATCTCCACCCATAGCATCAATTGAAAGGGTAATACGCTCAGTCAACGTCTACCACCTATAATTCGTTAATTATCAATTAATCTTCATCACTATGATTAACCACTTTACGGCCACGGTAATAGCCATCAGGGGTTACATGGTGACGCATATGGACTTCACCTGAAGTTTTATCTACTGATAATGATTGCGCTTTTAATGCATCATGTGAGCGACGCATACCACGTTTAGAACGTGTTTTACGATTTTGTTGTACAGCCATTTTTTATGCTCCTGATCTTTATATCTAAAAAATATCTAAAATTTTAAATTGTATAAAATTTCAACTAGCTATTGCTTTATCATATCGATAAGCCCAGCAAAAGGTCGCCGCACAGTGCTTTGAACCTCTTCATTTAAGATGCCGTAGTATGCCTTATTTTTATTCAAATCACAATCTTTTAATTCTTTTTTTGCTACCAATGGTAAACTTAATAAAATTTCTTCTTCTATAATCTCTAAAGGTGAAACCAGCCCATTTTCATCATAAATACAAGGCTCATACTCTGCAGATAGCGCATCTGCCATACGATCATCTGCAACAACAACTAATTTAAATGTTGATTTAACTGGATATTCAAAAGGTTCTAATGTTCTTTGACACTCTAACACAACTGTTGTTTGAATATTACCCTCAATTACAACAAAACCTTGCCCATCAACGCTAAACGACAAAGTAGCATCTATCATATTATCCGTAGCGCACAATGCATCTTCCAAACGAGGTAGGACACTTTGCGGCACTTTACCCATAAGCACTCTCGCTTCTCTAGCAAAACGAGCAGGGTCAATCTGAGTCGGTAATCCAGTTTTCATGTTGCTACACCTTAATAACGTTTACGTCAAATCATAGTTTTACTTGATTTTAAACTATCATTATGACAATTTGTTAACTTTGCGAATACTACTACAGGAGCCACACTTATGGCAAGTACATTTTCTGATCAATCAATCCCTCCGTTTAGTTTACCTATGACATCCGAAAAAACCTTTAGTCTTGATAACTACCATGGTAAGCATCTTGTCATCTACTTCTACCCTAAGGATAGCACACCTGGCTGCACAAGCGAGTCAAAAGATTTTAGAGACCTATATATCGCTTTTCAAACCAATAATGTAGAAATTATTGGCATTTCGCGTGACAGCATCAAATCACATGAAAAATTCAAAGAAAACCTTAAATTACCATTTGAATTAGCTTCTGATAAAGATGAAATTGCTTGCAAATTATTTGATGTGATTAAAGAAAAGTCAATGTTTGGTAAAAAATATATGGGTATTGAACGTAGTACCTTCTTAATCAATCCAGAAGGCAAAGTTACTAAAGAATGGCGAAAAGTCAAAGTTAAAGGTCATGCTGAAGCCGTATTAAAAGAGATTGCTAAATTTTAATATCAAAATACTTGATTAATTGTCTTTATTTATTAAAATGTGTATTATTTTATATATTTTATTGAAAATAAACTATTAGTTATAAACTATGGGGGGAGATCAACTAAATGAAGCAAACAAATCATCATCTGAACAACTTAGATACAATGCATCAAAACAAAGGCAATAATCTAGTTAACCTATTTAGAGTTTGCACTAAAGAAGAAGCAGAAAATACCTTTTATTCCAAACTTGCTGGAGGCGAATTCAAGCTACTTGAACATTATACTGCAAATGATGTTGATGCGATTAGTCAAATAGCAAATAATGAATGTTTTTATAACCCAGCTGCTACCAACCGAAATCTTGCAAATAAAAAAAGAACTCTAGTTGAGTATTCAAATGTTCCATTAACTCAATTTAAAGGCAATTGCATATTAATATCTGTAAATCAGTCATTCATAAAAAAAGGCAGCAATATATATAATGAAAATGGTTATTTATTACAGGTTGGAACACCGCTTAATTCAGTTGAAATATTTGATAGTCCAAAGCAAGCAATGCAAGATTTAGACCTAAAAAAACATAGTGTAGCCTTAACAGGCAATAATAGTATAGATTCAAATAATTATTTTTTTTATCAACTTGAACACATTGCATCACCTCCTAATGAGCCCAGCAATCGATTTCGTTAAATACTCTTAAGAAATACAACCTTATCTAAACCTTGCCCTTACCAACACAATCGTTATAATAATAATCGGCAAAATTCTTGATTAAATGAAAGTTGAATCTAACACTATGTCTTATCTTAAAAACTTACCCAGACTAAAACCAACTACTAAACCAATACTCACCTCAGCCGTTGGTAGCGCGCGTGCCTTTGTTTTAAAAGAGTTATATGACCAATATAGCCAAAAGCAGCATAGCTTACTTATTATCACTGATAGCTTACAAAAAGCTAATCAACTCTATGATGAGTTAACTTACCTAGTTGATGAGGATAAAGTTTACTTATTTCCTGATTTAGAGACATTACCTTACGATCGTTTCTCACCTAGTGAAGATATTATCTCAGAGCGTTTAAAAACATTATATGCACTTAAAAACAACCAAAATAAATTACTTTTAATTGCATCAATTACAACTTTACTTAAATATCTACCACCTGTTAATTATCTTAAACAATCAACGTTTATTTTAAAATGTCATGATAAATTAAATATTGATCAGTACCGCTTAGAACTTGAAAAAAGTGGCTATCATTGTGTTAATCAAGTCAGTAGTCGTGGCGAATTTGCCATTCGCGGTAGCTTATTTGATATTTTCCCAATGGGCTCTGATTGTCCATTTCGTATCGATTTATTTGATGATGAAGTTGACAGTATCCGCATCTTTAATATTGATACTCAACGCTCTGAAAAAGCCATCGAATCAATTAATATCCTACCAACAAGAGAAATAAAATTAGAACACAATAGTATTAACCTTTTTGCTAGTAACTGGCAAAATACGTTTAAAGATCGTGGTATTAATGATGAAACCTACCAAGATATTTTAAACAATCGCTATGTTGGTGGCATTGAATATTATTTACCCTTATTTTTTGAAAACGTTAATACAATCTGTGATTTTATAAATGATAATACGATCATCGTACACTTAAACCAAACTTTTGATGCAGCTGAACACTACTGGCAAGATATCAATCATCAATATGAACAACTTAGATACGATACAACAAAGCCAATTTTAGCGCCTACTTGTGTATTTTCTACACCCATTGAATTTTTTAGGAAAATTAAATCTTTTCCTCAATTACATATCTATCAGGATGATACAAAAGAAAAAGGTCAATTACTTGCATTTAAACCATTAATTGATTTAACTGTACACTATCAATTCAAACAACCTTATAAACGTCTCCTTGAATTTATTCAATCCAATGACAATCAAAAAATTATTTTTAGTGCTGACTCATTAGGACGCGCAAAAATCTTAGAAGAGCAATTAAATTCATCAAACTTAAAAGTTGAGTTTTGTGATACATTTAATCATGCAATGAATGCTAGTTCTAATTTAACTTTGATTCATGCACCATTTAGTCGTGGTTTTCACTCTGACACTTTATCGTTAATTACAGAAAGTGAGCTATTTAGTAATCATGCGCCTAATTATATTAAAAGTAGTAAAGATAAAAAATATAAAGATCATGAACATACTCAATTAAAAGACTTATCTGATTTAACAGAAGGCTGTGCAGTTGTTCATATTGACTATGGTGTTGGTCGCTATGAAGGCTTAACCATACTTGACTTAGGCGCTAAACCTCAAGAATATTTAACCTTAAGCTATGCTAAAGGTGAAAAGCTGTACGTACCGATCCAATCATTGAATTTAATTAGCCGTTATAGTGGTACCGAACTTGAAAATGCACCTTTAAATCAATTAGGTACTGATAAGTGGGATAAAACTAAAGAAAAAGCTGCAAAGAAAATCCAAGATGTTGCAGCAGAGCTACTCGATATTTATGCACAAAGAGAGCTAAAATCAGGTTTTAGCAACCAATTTGATGAAAAAGATTATTTATCATTTGCACAAAAATTTCCATTTGAAACAACCCCTGATCAACAAAAAGCAATTGATGCGGTATTAGCTGATATGCAACAGTCACAACCAATGGATCGCCTAGTTTGTGGTGATGTTGGTTTTGGTAAAACAGAAGTTGCAATGCGTGCAAGTTTTATTGCTGTAAATAATAATAAACAAGTTGCTATATTAGTACCAACAACGCTCTTAGCCCAGCAGCATTATAATAACTTCAGTGACCGTTTTGCCGATAGCGCAATTCGCATTGAAGTTTTATCACGCTTTAAAAGTACCAAAGAGCAAAATAATATTTTAAAACAACTTCATTTAGGTCAAATTGATATTATCATTGGCACACATAAATTATTATCACCAACGATTAAATTTGCAAACCTTGGGCTGTTAATTGTTGATGAAGAACATCGCTTTGGTGTAAGCCACAAAGAAAAAATCAAAGCATTAAAAACAAACATTGATATTTTAACAATGACAGCAACACCCATTCCACGAACATTGAATATGGCCCTATCCAGCATCCGTGATTTATCGATTATATCTACACCGCCATTAAAACGCCTATCTGTTAATACATTTATACGCCAAGATCATAGCTCAGTGATTCGTGAAGCCATTACTCGTGAAACATTAAGAGGTGGTCAAGTTTATTACCTACATAATAAAGTCGAGACAATTTTTCAAAGAGCTGAGAAATTACAAAGTTTATTTCCTGATTTAAAAATTGTTACAGCACACGGTCAAATGCGTGAGAAAGAACTTGAACGTATTATGTTTGATTTCCAGCATAAACGTTCACATATTCTTGTTTGTACAACCATTATTGAAACTGGAATTGATATTCCAAATGCTAATACGATTATTATTGATCGGGCTGATAACTTTGGACTTGCACAACTACACCAATTAAGAGGTCGTGTTGGTCGCTCACATCACCAAGCCTATGCTTATTTATTAACACCACCATGGAAGTCATTAACCAAAGATGCACAAAAACGCCTAGAAGCACTAAATGACCATGAATCCTTAGGCGCAGGCTTTATTCTTGCATCACATGACCTTGAAATTAGAGGTGCTGGCGAACTATTAGGTAAGGAGCAAAGTGGCAATATTGAAGGTATCGGCTTCAATTTATATCTTGAGTTACTCAACCGCACTGTAAAAGCTTTAAAAGCTGGCAAAACAGTTGATTCAATAGACTTTGATTTAATTAAAAATCATACTGAAGTAGAACTACGAATAGCGGCTTTAATTCCTGATGATTATATGCCTGATGTTCATCAACGATTATCATTATACAAACGTATTGCATCATCAGAGACACATCAGCTACTGAACGACATTAAAATTGAAATGATTGATCGCTTTGGTATTTTACCTGAAGCAACTAGTCATCTATTTGAGATCTGCCATTTTAAGATCGATGCCAACCAGTTTGGTATTGCAAAAATTGAGCTTAATAGTTCAGGTGGTAGAGTAGAGTTTATTGAACCTTTAATATTTGATCCAATTAATCTAATTAAATATGTCCAAAAAAATCACCAAAATTTTCAACTCTCCCAAAATGGTAGACTTTTAATTAAAGAAAAGCTATTGACTGCCCAAGAAAGAATAGATTTTGTTAAACAGTTATTAAAGCAATTTAGCACCTTTAATTCAGTCTCCGCTTAAAAATAATGAAACCTCTGATTGAACGAATATGTAAATTTCAGTAAGCTATAGCCAAACTTAGCTTGTGCTAAAAAATAAAGGTAACTATATGCTTAAGGCACTTATTAAAGTAATACTCTATTTTAGCTTTATTATGCTAAGTGCCTGTGCATCAAACACTACCAACCCAATACCAACATCGCTTGACCAAGTTGCAGCTAATCAAAAACTCTATCAGTCTAATATTCCCAAAAATAGTACAATTTCTGCTGAAGCAGCTTATCAAAAAGGTGTTGACTACACTACAGGTGAAAATAATACAACACCAGATCTAATTGCCGCAGTTAACTGGATTAAATACTCTGCAAGTAAAGGTTATGCTGAAGCTCAATTTAAACTTGGTTTGATGTATCTACAAGGTATTGGCGTACCTGTAAATAAAAAAAATGCTTTTCTATCAATGCTGATTGCAGCCCAATCTGGCCAAGCACAAGCACAGTATTATTTAAGCTATTTTTATATGAAAGGTATTGGTACGGAAGAAAACTTTATTTTAGCTGACTATTGGCTGTCACAAGCTAAAAGAAATGGCGCCATTATAGAACGGCTAGATTTAAAACATATCGATCAATAAGCTATATTTCTATGATATTGCATTATTGTATGCAGTATGGCCAACGGTTGAACCGATATACCCTTTAATGTTAGCATATGCACCATTAGTTCAAAATCTTTGTTAAGGCTTCTAATGAAAAATCATACGCTAAAAATATGTAATGCAAATATTCATCCAGGTGAAAAAGCCACCTTAGCCTTACCATTACCTGAGCAATACTCTTGTTCTCCTATGTATATGCCAATTAAAGTAATTAATGGTAAACATGAAGGGCCATGCTTATTAACATTTGCAATGATTGATGGTAATGAGTTTAATGGGCTTGAAATTACTAATCAACTTTATGATATCATTGAACCGAACGGGCTTAGTGGCACAATGATTATCATTCCAGCATTAAATGTTTATGGCCTTACACATTATCCTAAAACCACGCCCTCAGGCGTTTCAATTAATAATAGCTTTCCAGGTAATGAAGCAGGCAACTTCAGTGAACGAATCGCCTATATTTTCACAGAAGAAATTCTTAAAAAAGCAGACTACTGCATTGAGTTACAAACCGGATCACTTAACCATGAAATCTTACCCCAAGTCTATTGTAACTTTGATAATGCAAAAACTAAAAACTTAGCCAAAGCCTTTCAAGCACCTGTAATAACTGAAGTTGAAACCTCCAAAAGTTCACTAAGACAAACAACGGAAAACCTTAATATTCCATTGTTAGTTTATGAGGCAGGTGAAGCAATGCGCTTTGATCAAGAAGCGATCACAACAGGCTTAGAGGGTGTGCTTAATGTTATGCGCAAAATCAAGATGATTAACGAAGAAGCTGATGATCAAGTCTCTCCTTTATTCTCTAAAGATGAAGATTGGCTAACCTCACCTTCATCAGGCATTTTACATACTGAAGTAAGCCTTGGCGAGTATATTAAAAAAGGAGAAAAGATTGCACGGCTTTCTGATCCATTTAGTAATGAAAATACAACCGTTGTTAAATCGCATATTGATGGTGTTATCGTTGGCATTAATCGATCACCTTTAATTCAAGAAGGCGCTTCTATTTTTAAAATTGACTCATTTATTGATAATGTTAAAGCTGAAGCATTAATCGAAGAGTGGGAAGAATCACAGCCAGATATAAACGAGTAACTTATGATTAATAACCAAAAAATTAGTGTTATTGGAACAATCATTTGGCTTATTTGTGCCTTATTTTTTATGTATGAATTTCTTTTGCGTACATTACTTGGTACTTTTGAACACCCAATTATGCATGATCTTGAACTGAATTTCATAACCTTTGCTATCTTAAGCTCTACAGCATATCAACTTATTTATGGTCTTATGCAAATCCCGGTTGGTTTAATTACTGATCGTTTTGGTCTAAAACGAACTTTATTTATTGCAACGGTTATTTGCTCTATTGCTGTGATTGGCTTTGGCATGACCCATACATTTAATACAGCCGTTATTTTTAGGGTTTTAATGGGATTTGGCTCAGCTTTTGGCTTTATTTGTTTACTTGTTGCCGTCTATGACTGGATGCCAAGAAAAAATATTGCATTGTTTATTGGTATTTCACAATTTATCGGAACGATGGGACCTATGCTATCTGCTGGTCCTATGAATGCCATTGCTAATGAGTCTCATATAAGCTGGCGCTATATTTTCTATATTCTTGGCATTATTGGCATCTTTATTGCTATTTTGGTTATAATAATCGTAAAAAACAATCAAAACCAAGTGGGTAGTTTTCAAATACTAAAACGGCCACGGCCATTAACAAGAGATATCTATGGCTTATTTAGACAACCTCAAGTTTGGTTTATCGCAATCTTTTCAGCATGCGTGTATTTCTCTATCGAATATTTATCAGAAAATAGTGGTAAAGCATTTTTGATGCTGCACGGCTATAGCTCTAATAGCGCATCTTATTTATTAACAATCTCATGGCTTGGTTATGCCATTGGTTGTCCACTATTAGGCTTTATCTCAGATTTAACCTCTAAGCGCAAACAAATGATGGTCCTCTCTGCTCTTTGTTGCATTATTTCAATCTGTATTATTATTTATTTTCCCATTAACTTAACTATCCTATACATTGCATTTTTCTTACTTGGAATCGGTGCAAGTGGTCAAAGTATTGGCTTTGCGATTATGGCTGAACAATGCAACCACAACTACCTTGCTGCAGGCCTTGGCTTAAATAATGCAATGATAATGCTTGTCACTTCAATTAATGCCCCCGTTATTGGTTGGTTATTAGCCTCTGTATCAGATAACCCAAAAAGCATAAACATTCATGATTACCAACAAGCCTTTATTATCATGCCTATTTTAATGGGTATTGCATTTATCATTTCATTATTTTTTATTAAAGAAACTTTTTGTAAATCAACAAAAGAGATTACAAAGCTTAGTTATTAATTCAACTTTGGATCTAATGCATCTCGTATCACATCGGCAAACAAATTAGCTGCTAAAACAAGTATAAACATAAAAACAAATGCCGCTAATAATGGCCACCAGATAATTGGTTCACGTGCAAGCTCTAATCGCGCACTATTAATCATATTTCCCCACGATGCCATTGTTGGATCAACACCAATACCAACATACGATAAAATACTTTCTGCTAAAACCAAGCCACTAAAATCAAGCACTATAGATATTAAAATAAGATAAACAATATTCGGTAAAATGTGTTTTCTTAAAATAGTAAAATTAGATGAACCAAGTGATTTAGCTGCCATAATATAATCTAACTGCTTTACTTTTAAGGTCTCTGCTCTTAATAAACGGCATAAGCTACTCCAACTAGTAATGCCTAAAATAATACATAAACCTAAAAGACGTAAATCACTTCTTTGTAAACTTGATGCAAAATGCTCACTATATTTACTCATAATAACGGTTAATAACAAAGAAAACGATGCGATTAATAAAATACCTGGAATTGAATTTAATGTGGTATAAATATATTGAATAATATCATCGACAACCCCACCAAAATAACCACTTAATACGCCAAAAATAACGGCTAATGGCAATAAGATTAGTGTTGTTAGGGTACCAATGATTACGGCCGTACGAATACTTTTAACAGCTTGATATAATACATCATTACCAACTTTATCAGTGCCTAAAATGTGAAAATACGGTAGTAGATGGTAGACAATAAAGAGCAAAGATAACAAAACTAATAATGTTAGCCAAAAGCTTAACCATGCACTGTCAAACTGTCGCTTAATTAAACGTATTAATACATCTTGATAACTTGTTTTTAGGTAAAAGCGATAATAAAGCGCCCATAGTATAAATAAAGCACCAATTAATACTAATGCTTTCAAAAAACCATATACTGAAAGTAAAATTATATTATTTAATATCGACAAACTTGTATAAGGTAATGATTTTAAATGCTGTAGTGGTGCATATGCTCTATGCAGTTTGGCTTTTTTATCAATTTCTGATGATTTTACAAATGATGCTTTACTAAATGGCATTGAATAAGTTGTTTCACTTAGGTCATGCCAGGGCGATAAGTATAAATCTAATATTGTCTCACTATACGGTTTTGTACTCATTTGAGCACTATCAGTAATAATGATACGTTTAAAATGAATCGAATCACTCAAAGCAATGATCAAATATAACGCTAATACCAATCCACAAATAACACCTAATTTTGATGTTTTAACATGATAAAATATTTGAGCTAAATAAGGTGTTTTTCTAAAAATGAAAATTAAACCAAGAAACACAATAACTAATAACCACAATAATAAATCAGTATATAGAAAAATAAATTTTACCATTGACTTACCCTAACCTAATTCTAGGATCAACCAAAGCGTAGGTAATATCGGTTAAAATAAGTCCTAAAATATATAAAACACTACCTAAAAATACCATCGCTCTTAATGCAGAGAAATCTTGTTGGGTAATCGCATCAAGCGTATAACTTCCAAGACCTGGAATACCAAAAAAACTCTCCATAACTAATGATCCCATAAATAATGAAGGAATAATCACAACAACACCAGTTAATATGGGTATTAAACCATTTTTTAGGATATGAACAAACATCACTCTCCGCTCACTTAAACCCTTTGCCCTTGCAGTTTTAACATAGTCTTTTGACATTTCTTCTAAAAAGATAACACGATACCAACGAGTGCCAGAGCCAATACCACTGATAATGCCAATAACAACGGGTAATATAACAAATTTCCAAGCATCTATACTGCCTTGATAGCCTGATATGGGCGTTAATTTTAAGACTTTACCAATTAGATATTGACCTGCGATAATATAAAATAATCCTGATATTGACATTAAAGCAACACATAAAAAACTACCCCAGACATCCAAATAGGTACGTCGAAAAAAAGCTAAAATCAATGCGAAAGTAATATTAGTTAAAATACCAAAGATAAATGCTGGTATTGCTAATGCTAAAGATGGCCAAATACGATGGCTAATATCATAACTAATATCACGCCCATCATCCCCTTGGCCAAAATCAAATATAAATAATTTCAGTGATTTTTGAAAAAAAATTGTATCTGTAATTAATCCAAACCCTTTTTGTTTTTCATTGAAAAATAATGGCTTATCATAACCATGGACAACTTTCCAGCGTTCAATTGATTCGCTAGATACATGCTTTTCTCCCAAATGAATTCTGGCCATATCATCAGGTGTATTAACAATAAAAAATAAACAAAAAGTGATGATATTAACGCCAATTAATATAGGTATCGCATATAATAGGCGCCTTATAATATAATAAAGCAATAATGATTCCCTTTATATTTATTCCATACTATTAAAACTAGACAAGCTTTTCGATAAAATAAAGTAAAATCAATGCTATTTGAGTTATAGTGAGGCTATTTTACATCGAAATAATTTTGAATTATACATATAGAAACTTAATTATTATTGCAAAATAAATTCTCAATTAACAACTATATTATATGTACTTACCTGATTTTCTTTAAAAAAATCACACAAATGTATTTCATATTATCCATATAAAACCTAGACTTCGAACAAACCACACATATAATGATCACCCACAAATAATCAAATATAAAAGATGATGTACAATGAAATCATTAAGAAGACTTTTATCAGCATATCACACAAGTATCGTAAATGGACATAGCCCAATATCGAAATCAACAGTTTACTATCATGGTGGGAAAATCGAAGGTGATCAGTTGGTAGCACCTATATTTATTACTCAAAATCCTTTTTATGCAGAACATTATGCTAGTCAATGTGAAAATGGTAGCCTATATCAAGTTAAATTTAAACGAGATGTTAAAGTTGATACGTTAGTTGGTAAATTTTACCCTTCAAAAGTTAACGAACTGTCATTTAATTTTCCATGGTTAAAAACATACATTACTGAACATGGCATCCAAAATATTAACATTAAAAAGCTATCTGCTGATCAAACTAAGCAGTTACTGGCAATTACAAAAAAAGAAAATCCACAATTTTTGCCACTATACACGGGTATGGATAGTGGCTATAAAACCGTTTTTTATGAGCCTGATGCCCAATTAAGAAGAAGTACATTACTCGCTGCAGGTGTAGTTGGCGCTGCTACTTTATTATTTATGCAGTATCAGCTTTCAGACAGTCAGGCCGTAGCAGAAATAGATCGCAGCCTATAATCATTTAAGTCTGCGGATAAGACTCTGCCAACTTAAATAAACTAATAAATATCCCCGCGGCAAGCAGCGGGGTATTAAAAGAGTCGCAATTGCGCTTCATCCAGTTTTAACCCTTGATTCTTAACATACCGCTCCACCACTTTCCAGTTACCTCCTTCACCAACTGTCCCA
>JAKJJQ010000199.1:0-589 GCA_021713415.1 Thiotrichales bacterium 19X7-9 | reverse complement strand
AATCCAAATGATTTTAAAAATGGAAGACATTTTGCTGCTTGGCTGGGATTGGTGCCTAGACAATTCTCTAGTGGAGGTAAAACAAAACTTGGCAGAATTAGTAAACGTGGTGACAAGTATATTAGAAAATTATTAATTCACGGTGCCCGTTCTGCAATTAGTCGTAGCAAAAATAAATTTGATAGTAAAAGCATTTGGGCCTTAAGAAAAGTTAAAGAAATTGGTTACAACAAGGCATGTGTCGCTTTGGCAAATAAGCATGCCAGAATTATTTGGAATTTAATTGCTAAAGATGAGCCTTATTGTGTTCAGTAATTTACCGTGTTGATCCTTTAAACGAGGTTGATGTAATCAAAGTTGTTAAGCTGCCTTTCATTAAACTGTTTTGCGACGAGTATTTAAAATACGTGGTTGTGTATAGTGTGAAAGGCTAGCGAATTTCATCAGGGCTCAAGCAGTTAGCTTGAAAGCCGAATATATGTCTGCTGGCAATTTAATAACATCATATCATTGAGTAAAATATTGGAGAATAAAATGAGTTAAAATTGCATTAAATTACTTGAAATATAAAACGAGTCCATATATGTTG
>JAKJJQ010000198.1:0-625 GCA_021713415.1 Thiotrichales bacterium 19X7-9 | reverse complement strand
CTGAGCATGTGTTTACAGTTTCAGCTATAACAAAGGCATTAGTTTTAAGAGCTGATGCACGTGTAAGTAAAACTTGTAATTGATTAATTGTAAGATCAGATAATGCACTTAAAAATGAATTAAATTTTGATTTTCTCATAACTATATACCCCAAAAAGAATATTACTGTTATAAGAAATATATTCAAGTTCAACATATATTGCCAAAATAGCCTTTTTTAAAATTCCATTGCGTCAAACACAAGGATTTATTGAAGGCTTACTCTCTCAAATGGGTTTGAAGTTAAAAGCACCTAATTACACTACATTATCCAGGCGTTCAAAGGCATTAAATATCATATTCAGACGTCAAGATTTCAGTGATAATATTCATATTAGCGTTGATTCATCAGGGTTAAAAGTCCATAGTGGTAATCAATGGAATAACTATAAGCATCGCAAAACAGATAAACACAAATGGCTTAAATTTCATTTAGCAGTTGACGCTAAAAGTGGTGAAATAATGGCTATTACTTTAACAGACACTTGCACATCTGATAGTTCACAAGTTCCAGATTTATTAAAACAAATGCCTGATATATTAGAAGGTTTCTATGGAGATGGAGCATATGATCGAAAGCAGGTAT
>JAKJJQ010000197.1:0-699 GCA_021713415.1 Thiotrichales bacterium 19X7-9 | reverse complement strand
GATACTCAAGATGTAGTTATTACAATTAATGGTACTAATGATTCAACTACAATATCTGGTTCAATTAATAGTACTACAAGTGAAGATGATTCAGACTATAACTTAGATCTTTTAGCTAATGCATTAGATGTAGATTTAACTGATATTCTAACTATTGATAATGTTATTTTAACAAATACAAATGATAATGGTGGTGTTACACTAAACACTAATGGTACAAGTTTAGATATTACACCATCTTATTACGACTATTTGGCAGTTGGTGAAAGTGTCATTTTAGAGTATTCTTATGACATCATTGAAAGAGATGATGAGAATAATTTGTTAGGATCTCACTCTACAACAGCAATTATTACCATCAATGGAGCTAATGATGAGCCAGAATTTACCCTTCAATTTGGAGACTCTATAGAAGCTATTTTAACAGAAACAGATACAACCTTAATTACTTCAGGTACATTAACTATTACAGATTTAGATATAACAGATACAGTTAATGGTAGTGTTAATTCAACAGTTGGAGTTGTTGGTAATTTAGGAACAATTACAGTACCTGAATTACTAACAATGTTTAATCTAAGTAATAATCCAATATTAGATAGTGTTAATACAACGGCGCAATTTAGTTGGGATTTTAATTCAGGAAGTAAAACTTTTGATCATTTAGCCATAGGTGAAAGCTTAGTTTTAACTTATACT
>JAKJJQ010000196.1:0-719 GCA_021713415.1 Thiotrichales bacterium 19X7-9 | reverse complement strand
ATACCTGCTTTCGATCATATGCTCCATCTCCATAGAAACCTTCTAATATATCAGGCATTTGTTTTAATAAATCTGGAACTTGTGAACTATCAGATGTGCAAGTGTCTGTTAAAGTAATAGCCATTATCTCACCACTTTTAGCGTCAACTGCTAAATGAAATTTAAGCCATTTGTGTTTATCTGTTTTGCGGTGTTTATAGTTATTCCATTGATTACCACTATGGATTTTTAACCCTGATGAATCAACGCTGATATGGACATTATCACTGAAATCTTGACCTCTGAATATAATATTTAATGTCTTTGAACGTCTAGATAATGTTGTGTGGGCTTGTTGCATACCACCAAATACTCACATCAGTGGAAAATTGTAAAAAAATATTACCAGCATTGATTTTAGATTGATTATATGATGACCAGTTCTTGGGTTTATACTGTTTCTTTGCCATAATTGCTTAACATAAAAATGAAAATAGTATGAATAAAGAACAATAGAGCTGTCAATAGCTTAATTATGCAACAAGCCCTTAGTTTGTAGAACTTCCATATTCAATCTTATAAAAATTCTCACACTACATGACACCTACCAGAGCCATTCTTTGACTAATTGATATTTTAGGTTTAAATGTAGCTTTGATAATATTACAGATATACTCTGAAGAATTAATGGCTCTAGCTAGCGATTTAGCAATAGTTTCAGTACCAATTTTAATCAAAGA
>JAKJJQ010000195.1:0-721 GCA_021713415.1 Thiotrichales bacterium 19X7-9 | reverse complement strand
TACCTTAGCCATTATGTTAATTGGCAAAGAATTATTGAGCGAACTCACTTATTGTCTGATAAATCAGTACAATGGCTGGAAATTCTTATAAAGCCAGATAAGTTTCAACATATTTCGCCAAAATAGCCAAATTTAATATGCGACGGGGTATAAGAAGGTTTAGGTAATTTTAACGCCTTGCCATAAGAGATAGTTGCTCTAGCCGAAATTAAGTTATTTGGAAGATTTATAGTTAATTCCTTGCCACCTGGAATTTTAAATTGTGTAAAACGATTAGGATTAAAGTACTGACATTCTCTGAAATTACTATCACTAGGCAAACATTTATTTCCTATAAACTCACCAGAATTTTTAGGGTCTGGTTTAATTAATAGCAGATTATCTGGTAATGTATTTGCTGGATTGGTTGAAGCCTGATAAGAAAAATATACAAACATAGGCTTAGTATTAGCAGTATTATTAAAAATAAAGGGTGTAGTAGCTGTTGCCATAGCTACTGAGGTAGATAACGCCCCAAGCACAAGAGCAATTGAATATTTACTAATTTTTTTCATTTGATTGTCACCTTATTGCATTTTGTTGTTTTTAATTTAAATAAATATCCCCGCGGCAAGCAGCGGGGTATTAAAAGAGTCGCAATTGCGCTTCATCCAGTTTTAACCCTTGATTCTTAACATACCGCTCCACCACTTTCCAGTTACCTCCTTCACCAACTGTCCCA
>JAKJJQ010000194.1:0-754 GCA_021713415.1 Thiotrichales bacterium 19X7-9 | reverse complement strand
CTACGATTATATCTATAATCAATTTTTAACATTAACTAATTGGTTACAGTATGATGTTCTTCAATTACAAAGTATTTCAAAAAATGATAGAGAAGAAATGTTTAACTTTATCATTGAAGAAATGACTAAACTTTCAAAAAGGCATCCTCATCGTATAAAACCATTATTAACCACTTTAAATAACAATAAGTTAAAACTATTAAATGTTATTAATGAACTTAATTCAGAATTTATTAAATTAGCTAAAAAGCATAACGTCATGCTCAGTGATATATGGGATATATGCCATAATGCCAGATATAATCTTGATAGCAGTCAATATAATATCAACTTACTTAAATTCTATGACAAACTCGGTGATAAGTTCGATCTTATCGAAGATGATGTTTTAGAAACGCTATCGAAAGTACACCGCTCAAGCTCTTTAGTAGAAACACTCAATAGTCGACTAAGACCCTATTTAGATCCAAGAAAAGGATTTAAAAACGATCGTCTTGAGCTGATAAAGTTTGCTCTTAATCACATACCATTAATGCGGTCAAACCATAAAGAAATGAAAGGAAAGTCAACTGCAGAAGTGTTTAGCAAAGTTGACCATATTGATTTTATTTCTATGTTAGGTTTTCAGCGCTTTAAAAGAGCCGTATAAGTTACCTAATTTTTTAAAGATCATGTGTATGAGGGAATGATACCAAAACTGGTAGAATTCGTCACGTATGGTGTTTACTAAAATACCCTTTTTCTGAACCATGCC
>JAKJJQ010000193.1:0-792 GCA_021713415.1 Thiotrichales bacterium 19X7-9 | reverse complement strand
TCCCTACAGCAGAAGGCTTTTTATATTTATGTGTTTTTTTAGATTTATACTCAAGAGCAATAGTTGGTTGGTCTATGGCTGATCATATGCGCTCTAAATTAGTAATTAATGGGTTAACTATGGCAATGTTCAAAAGAGGTATGCCTTCTAATGTCTTAATTCATTCAGATAAGGGATCGCAGTATACATCTGAAAGTTTTCAAAATACATTAGTTAAATATCACTTAATTTCTAGTATGAGTGGCACAGGTTGTTGCTATGACAATGCTGCATGCGAGAGCTTTTTTGGTACTTTGAAAACAGAGTTATGTGATGATGAAAATTATCAAACTGATCTACCCTTAGAAATTGGGACAGTGTTTAACTCAAAAGTAGGAAATGAAAATGACACTGAAACAATATACAGAGGAATTTAAAAAAGAAGCAGTCAAGTTACTTTTAGAATCAGATCAACCAAAACCTAAAATTGCATCCAATCTTGGTGTAAAATATAGTACTTTAATGACATGGTATTATAAAAGTATGAAAAAGAAATCAACCCCTAGAACACCTACTATTTCTGTAGATTATAAGTCTAGATACCAAGATTTAATTGATGAAAATCAAAAGCTAAAAAATTCTCTTAAACAAGCTGAGCAAGAGCGAGATATTTTAAAAAAGGCTACTGTAGATTCAATGGGTCATTGCAACATCTAGTTGTATACTTATACATTTTAAGGCGACTTTAGACATGCATAGCAGGAATAAAAGAAGATTTACTTTTCAAGAAATTGAGACATTATGGAATTTATG
>JAKJJQ010000192.1:0-806 GCA_021713415.1 Thiotrichales bacterium 19X7-9 | reverse complement strand
TGGGACAGTTGGTGAAGGAGGTAACTGGAAAGTGGTGGAGCGGTATGTTAAGAATCAAGGGTTAAAACTGGATGAAGCGCAATTGCGACTCTTTTAATACCCCGCTGCTTGCCGCGGGGATATTTATTTTGATTTTCTCATAACTATATACCCCAAAAAGAATATTACTGTTATAAGAAATATATTCAAGTTCAACATATATTGCCAAAATAGCCTTAAATTTTATGCAATGCCAAGCGCTGTAAACAAAGGAGCGTCTAACTATTATGGGCAGTGGGGGTTTGTGGAGTTTAGTTTACCATTGAGGGTATCTAATGTAGATGGAGTTGGTTTGCCATTATCAGCTCAAATACCAAGTAAATATAATAAAAATGTATTTGGACCAAAATTTGGATTTGTAGCTAAGATACCATATAGGGAAGTATTAACAAATATAGCGACTAAGCTTGATAATGCTGATAAAAGCACATGGGGTAAATTAGTAGTAAGGAAAGGCAATAAGATAATTAGGATACTATCCCCAGGAGTACTAGGTAATGGTGCAGATTTTACACATGTATTTCCAATCAATTATTTTTCCAACTATATTTGAGCAATTACCCCGTGGCTTGCCACGCGGTACATTAAACGGGAAAGTTTGAAAACCGAAGAGGTTTTCATGTTAAACTAAAAAAATGTCGCTAGTAAGATCATTTCATTGTGCCTATAGCACTCATTACCACATAGTTTTTCCTGTGAAATACAGGAAGGCCTTGCTGATCTCAAAAGTAGAGTGCCGTTTAAAGGCAATCTGCGAAGAGATAGGT
>JAKJJQ010000191.1:0-812 GCA_021713415.1 Thiotrichales bacterium 19X7-9 | reverse complement strand
TTTAAATTTGAATGATTTAAAACTTCCTTTAGTTTATCTGTTTCTTGATTGTCAGTTTGGGCAAGATTACGACCAATACCGACACTAATATCAGCTGGCACACTAACAAGTGATATCTCAAATGGTTGCCATCTTGTAGCAATCACAGCTTTACTATCATTATCAGCTACCGCCTTTTTGACACTATAACCAACAGAGACATTAGCAATAATGCCATCTTGAATATCTTGAAAGAAATCTTCGGCTTCTTGACGCTTTGAAAATTTAACAATGGCTCGTGCCTTATTGCCATCAATATAGGCTTCTTCAATCACGCCAATTTGGCGATTCCAATCATGATTAACTAATAATGCGCCTTTATTATTAAGCCTTGTTAAGTCAATTGATTCAGTATGATGATCTAATACTTCTGATGCATCTTGCCAACGCTGATACGGTGTATTACTTGAAAAACTTAACTCAACCGTACGCTTTTCAATATCAATCTTACTTTTTGTTGCACTAAATTCATAATCGCGCGTCAGTGTTTTACTATCTTCAATCATCTTTAAGTAATTCTGCATCATCTACCCCCTTATCAATTTGTTTTTGAATAGATACTTGTTTAGTATCTACTGTTTGATTCAATATCTTTGCTAATTTTGCTTTATGTTCTGCATCGATTAATTGTTGGCTTTTAATTAGCTCTGGGTCTAACCCTGAATTAATCATTTGTTGAGTAGCACTCATAGTCCCATTCTCAATTGATTCGGTAATACCCTTTTGATCTTTAAGCGGGTCTATCCATGAAAAATCACGAGTTTGAAAAGTAA
>JAKJJQ010000190.1:0-842 GCA_021713415.1 Thiotrichales bacterium 19X7-9 | reverse complement strand
ATACATCATTGCTTCAATAATAAAGTATGGTCTATGTAATCATGCATTGCAATAGAAGGTGGCATTACTATTCTCTTCTTAAGAGAATTTGATCTAATCACACACCAAGTCATCTTCTATTGTTTGAGGTAATTTTTCATAGGATTGACTTTTTCATTATAAATGGTTTATATATAACTTCTATTTTAAGTTGATGGCTGATTTGGAGGTTCATCAGATACTGATGATGACATCGAAGACATCGCAGAAAAAGCGCTAAATAGATAGCTAGAGCTTTTTGGTGATAGATCTTCTTTTTGTCTTTCTAACGTATTTATAACCTCTGGAATAATTGGTTTAAAAGCTTTAATTAAATTTCCAGTTCGACGAGATAATAAATTCTTTAAATTGTTATAGCTTAATGAGCTAAAGTCATCATCATTAGATAATACTTTTATAAATTTATTAATAGCTTCTTTTTTTTCATCTTTTCTATGTGACATCATCTCACTATCTATTAATCTAATGTGTTCATTTAAGTATTTTTTTAGATATTCTTTAGCGCTATCAAGTATGTGTTTGTCTGAAATATTACAAAAGCTAGAAATTTCTGAAAAAATATTTCTTTCAATTTCTTCTTCATTTACTAATCCAGTAAGAGTTTCAGCTAAAGTATCAACATCAACAACTTTGTGAGCCAAATAATTTGATCTTGGATCTACATCAGGAATTAAAATAGTTTCTTTATCGTTGCATATAGCATCCATACTACTATCCAATGCCATAGCAAGCCATTGAGAAGCTTCATGCATTATTTTGTAAGTCTCATCATCTTTATTCTTAATATTTCTAAATAATTCATA
>JAKJJQ010000019.1:0-53425 GCA_021713415.1 Thiotrichales bacterium 19X7-9 | reverse complement strand
ACCTATCTCTTCGCAGATTGCCTTTAAACGGCACTCTACTTTTGAGATCAGCAAGGCCTTCCTGTATTTCACAGGAAAAACTATGTGGTAATGAGTGCTATAGGCACAATGAAATGATCTTACTAGCGACATTTTTTTAGTTTAACATGAAAACCTCTTCGGTTTTCAAACTTTCCCGTTTAATGTACCGCGTGGCAAGCCACGGGGTAATTGCTCAAATATATAAGCCAATAACTGAAAGTATAATATAAGGCATAAAACTCCAAAAATACGGATTTGAATAATTATAAAAACAGTAGGTTAATAATCCTCCTACTACAAGTTGCATCACACCTCCGCTTAATGCAGCAAACATATTAAGCATTCCACTTAATAAGCCAAAATTTTCTTTATTATACTGATCTTTAGCAATCACAATAATAAAACCTTGAAGTGGGCAAACTAACCCTAATATTAAAAGACAAAACAAAAAGACTAACTCTGGCAATTGCAGACTAATTAATAAGATTAAGGTAATTGATTGCAGCATAAATCCTACAACTACAATTGGTTTTCTTTTTTTAATATAATCAGAAATAATTGGAATAATAATTGCTCCAAGAATCATTCCCAGCCAAAAAAAACCAATCATAAACCCAGCTTCTATTGCAGTTATTTTATAATTAAAGGCCAACATTGGAATCAACCAAAACCCTGCTAATGATGCAACTGGTGACCAAATAATAAAGCTGAGTAAAGACAATTTAAGTAGATGTTTATCACATAAAGCAGCTATTACTAATTTAATCATTGTCCGTTTTAAATTTTTATTAATGTCCATTTTTACTAATTTAGATTTCTTTTTAATTGGTGAGTCGATAAATAAAAATAAAATAAAAAGAACTAAGGAGATAAAACAAAATACAATTGAAATTTGATGCCAATTATAAAACTGACTTAAATAAGCAATGGGGCTTTGCCCCATAATTGCACCAATACCTAACAATGCCTGTAAAACACCGACAAAAAATGAAAAACATGTTACAGGCAGCCACTCAAGTATGGCACGTATGGCACATAAAAATGCAATGCTTGAGCCTAAACCTATCAATACTCGAGCTATTAATAACATCCAGAAACTACTTGTGACATACATCAATAAAGTACCTAAAAAACAACACAACAACATCCACAAAGTAATTTTCTTAACACCAAAACGATCAATTAAATATCCCCCTGGCATCTGCATAATAATATAGCTTATAAAAAATACTGCTCCCATCAAACCAAGCTTAAAATCAGTAATATAAAACTCTGATTTAATTTCTTGTAAAAACACACTAATTGAAATCTGTAAAAAATAGTCAAAACAATAAAATAATGCAAACAAGCTAATAACTATTAGTCCTATTTTACTTATACCATCCTGGTATTTCTGTTGATATTTTAACAACATATTTAGCTATCCTTGAAAATTAATCACACCAGATTAATTAATTATTACTATAGTTATAGTAAAGCTAACCTAGTTAGATAAAAAGGATGTTTTATGAAATATCGTACTCTGGCAAGTGTGCTATTTTTTAGTATGATTTATATAAATGGTTATGCTGGCAATACTGCTGTAAATTCACTTGGATTTAAAGGCACTGCTATGCAAGCTTTTGTCGCTGTTGCAGATGACCCATCGGCAATTTATTATAACCCAGCAGGCATTACACAAATCAAACAACCCATGCTTGAAACTAATATTGAGCTATATCATCCGAATGTAAAATATGAAAATAGCAATAATAATACTACAACTACTTCTAATCCTTATGCTATCAGCCCAAATATCTTTTTTGTCACGCCAATTAATAATGATTGGTATTTTGGCATCGGTTTATATACTCCATTTGCTCGCTCAACTGATTACGACACCAATGCAGCAACTTATAACTCAAGAATGAGATCAACTTTTTTAAGAACTGATTTAGTACCTACACTGGCCTGGCAAGTTACGCCTTATTTGTCAGTTGCACTAAGTGCTGTTATCTCTTATGGTGAAGTAAAGTTAGATGTATTAGGGCAAAATGAATCAGCCGATGGTTTTGGCGCAACAGCTCAAATAGGTGCATTATGGAAAGTAACACCAACTTTTCAAATTGGCCTTGATTATCGTGGACCTGAAGTCATTCATATGGATGGTTCTGGTTCATCTTCTCTAGCGAGTGGAGACTTTACAACTGACGTTAAATATCCAGGCATTTTAAGTGCTGGATTTGCTTGGCAATTCTTACCTAAATGGTTAATTAGTTTTCAATATGACTATGAAATGTGGTCCTATGTACAAGGTGTTACTAGATATTATGGTAATACAGGAGTTACTAATTCCATCGATGCACATAATTCAAGTAATTACCGCCTGGGTACTGCTTATACAATAAATGATAAAAATAAAGTATTTGCTGGCATGAGTTATAACCAAGCAGCAATACCAGCTGATAACCTAGTACCTGCAATGCCTGATTATGATGCAGTTATTGCTTCATTAGGCTATAGTTATACACTAAATCAATGGCAATTTAATATTGCCTATGAATTTGCTTACCTTATTTCGCGTACAAGTAATGCAACAGGGTTCTTTAACTTTGCAGGCCAATACTATGGGTATAATCAACATGTTGTTTTAGGTATTAACTACCTTTGGTAAACTGTTTATCTTGCAACCACTGCTCTAACTGATCATAAGTTAATGGCTTAGAGAAATAAAACCCTTGAATCTGATCACAGCCTAATTCTTTTAAATAATTAACTTGATTTAGTTTTTCAACACCTTCTGCAACTGTCACTAAATTAAATGTTTTCGCCATAGCAATAATCACAGAAATTAAATCTTTATCAATTGACTTGGTATTAATTTTATCAATAAATGATTTATCAATTTTTAATTTACCTAAAGGGTATTGGTGTAAAGTGCCTAAATTAGAATAACCTGTACCAAAATCATCTAATAAAAACTCAATATCTAACGTTCTTAGTTTATTCATTAAATCCAAACTATTCTGATCATTCGATGCCATAAATGTCTCTGTAATTTCTAATCCTAACAAATTTGCAGGAAACTTTGTTTCTTTTAATACTTGTTTAACATGTTGCACAAAAGCCATATTTTTAATTTGCGCCCCTGCTACATTAACAGATAATTTAAGCTCTAATCCAAAGTCATTATTTATTTTCTTAAGATCATCACATGCTTTTTTTAATACCCAATTACCTATCTCTGAAATTAAGCCAAACTCTTCAGCAATATCAATCACTCGCCTAAGTGCAACCTTTCGCTTTTTAAGAAAGTCAAAACGTATTAATGCTTCAACTGATACGATTTGTTCGGTTTTAATATCAACAATTGGCTGATAAACTAAATGCATTTCTTGTTTTTCAATTGCCTCTTTTAACGCTTTATCAATACTTAACTGCTCTGCAAACAAACGATTCATGCTTTTTCTAAAAAACTGTAAATTACCTCTACCTGAATTTTTTGCATGATACATTGCAATATCTGCATTTTTCATCAAGCTGGCTGCTTTTTTACCATCTGATGGGTAAATACAACAACCAGTACTAGCTCTAACACTAATCTCTTGCTTATTAAATTTAATAGGAGAAAGAAAAGCAAACTCGATGTTTTGAACTAAAGCTAACGGCATATTTTGAGGCTCAAATAACTCTGAAATAATGAAAAATTCATCACCACCTAATCGGCCAACTGTATTAATGCCTTTTAACTCAGCTTTCAATCGATTTGCTACTGAAATTAATAGCGCATCACCAGCCCCATGGCCTAGCGTATCATTTACGAGTTTAAAATGATCTAGGTCAATAAAGAAAACAGCAAATGAAAGCTTTCTATTTCTTGCATTAACAATTGCTTGATTGAGACGATCTAAAATTAGTGAACGGTTCGGTAATTCTGTTAGTGTATCATAAGTGGCTTTTTTCAATAATTCTGCTTCAAGTTGCTTACGCGCATTAATATTCATCAGCATACATACGTAGTGATCAACCTGTTGATCTTCATTCCTAACTGGCGTTAATTGCAATTCACACCATATTTGATTTGCATATTTATCCTGAATTAATACTTCACGCATTACATGTTTATTATTTTTAACCGCTAACTCCAATGTCGCCATATCGACATTTAGATTCATATTATGTTGTTTGAAGAAGCTAAAAACACCTTTACCAACGACCTGATCCCTTTGAATTCCTGTTAAATCAACAAATGCAGGGTTAACATCTTCAATAATTAGTGTTTTTTTATCTTTTTCTGCAATAATAATACTGTTTGTACTAGCATCAATTGTTTGTTTTCTTAAATTTAAATACTTCTCATGACGCTTTTTCTCAGAAATATCTCTAAAACTCCAAACATGGCCGATGACTTCACCAGAGACAATTTGCGGCTGATAGTATCGCTCAACAATACGACCATCTTTAAATAACATTTCACCACAATTACCTTCTACTGGGTTGGTATATTTTTCTGTTACTAATGTAGCTAACTCTTGCGGGTCAACCACTTGAGATAAAACATAATTTAAGCCTGTTGTTTCATCTTTTGAATTTAAAACTTCAGGTGGTATTCGATACAAATCTACGAATTTCTGATTAAAACCAATAATTTTACCTTCTTTACTAATCATTAAAATACAATCAACCGTTGCTTCAATGGTTGCCTTCATCATGGCTAACGATTCTTCTAACTGTTTTGATTTCGTTACTAATTGGAGATGATTAGCATTTTTTGTATCAGAAGAAACTTCTATTTCACTAGTCATATCAAAATTTAAATTATCCAGTGAAATACTTGCATGGCGCATCTCCCAAATATGCAAATAGTATTCAATGACATTATCTTTTTTATTATCTTTAACACCTAGCTGTTTTCTTATGCTATTTAAGTCTGGTCTTTGACCAGCATTTAAAAGCTTAGTAATCGCCTCAACAACTTGATTAAAATCATCTTGATAACTTTTCTTAACTGAAGTATCGCTACTTTTAGATTGCAATTGAGGTTTAGACTTTTTCATTGCTAATTACCACTATTTTTAATTCATGCAGTGTAACAGTAAGTATAGGCAATATTATAAAGTTTTTCTTGCTAAATATAGTTGTTAAAATCTTTATCTACTGCTATGAAATAAGTTATGGATAAATTATTTTAAGGCAAAACTTATGAATGAATATCATCAGTTTATTATTATTGGCGCAGGACCTGCAGGCCTACAAATGGGTTATGATTTGCAAAAATTAAACCTCGATTACGTTATTTTAGAACAAGATCAATCAGCAGGTGGTTTTTTTAAAAAATTCCCTATCCATCGAACACTTATTTCCATTAACAAGCCAAATACAGGGTTTGATAATAGAGAAAAAAATTTACGTTGGGACTGGAATTCACTATTAAGTGAAGATGGTGGATTATTGTTTGAGCAATTTTCTAAAGATTACTTTCCCAATGCTGATTTCATGATTGACTATCTAAATGAATTTCAAAATAAATATCAAATTAATACGCACTTTGACACTCAAATTACCGAAGTGAATAAGGAAGGGGATTTATTTATTATAAAAACCAATACTCAAAAGACTTATAGCTGTCATGTATTAATTGTTGCAACCGGTGTCTCTAGTGCCTATACCCCACCAATTAAGGGCTTTGAATTAACTGAGAAATATTTTGATTTAAGCCTAGATAAATCAAAATATAAAAATAAACGCGTATTAATTATTGGTAAGGGTAATTCAGCTTTTGAAACAGCTGATTACTTAATTGATACTGCAAGCCATATCCACCTTGTAAGCCCTACACCTTTAAAATTCGCCTGGAAATCACATTATGTCGGCCATTTAAGAGCTGTGAATAATAATTTTCTTGATACCTATCAGTTAAAATCATTAAATGCAGTTTTAAATGCAGATATTGTTGAAGTTAATAAAAAAAATAATGGCTATACTGCCACTTTTAACTACCACTTTGCTAGTGGTGAAGTAGAAACAATCTACTATGACTACATCATAAGTGCAACTGGGTTTAAAATTGATGCTGATATTTTCTCAAAGTCTTTGGCACCTGAGATGACGATTAATAACCGTTTTCCAAAGCTCAAAAGCTATTATGAGTCTACAAATATCAGGGATTTATATTTTATTGGTACCTTAATGCAAAGTCGTGATTTCAAGCGAAAACAATCAGGGTTTATTCATGGATTTAGATATAATGTACGATTTTTATCTCAGTATCTTAATTGGCGCTATAATAAACAATCCATGCCTTGTGAAACCATTCGTTTAACCGTAGAAAAGATTAAAAATAAAATACTATCTATAATCGACACCTCTTCTGCGCTTTGGCAGCAAACTGGTTATTTCTGTGATGTCATTGCTTTGGATAAGGCGAGTAATCATGCAATACATTTTGCATCTCTGCCACTTGATTATGTTTATGAAAATCATCTAGGCTATGATGATTATTTGACCATCACACTTGAATTTGGACAAGAAATTATTGATAAACAAGCAGATGTGTTTCAAGTTGATCGGGTACATAAACACGACCATGCTAATGCAGATAAATCAACTTTTATTCATCCAATTATTCGCTTTTATCATAAGAATAAATTATATGCTGTTCATCATATCATCGAAGATTTAGAAGCATTATGGCTTGAACAAGAGCATACAGAGCCACTGGAGAAATGGTTAGTCAACTTAATTGAAGGCAAGCAAACAAGTTTCTTTGAAAATGCTCAATTATTACCTAAAAGAGGTAAATTAACATGAAAGATAAATCACCAATGACACAATTAAGTTCAACGATTACAACGTTTAAAACTAAATTACAAGATCAGCATACGCATGTTAGCAATGCACAAGATGTAATCTCTTATAATGAAAAAGCATTTGAAGAGTTTAAACAAGCGCCTTTTTTCAAATTAATTCAAAGTGATTTTTTAATAAATAACCCCTATAAAAGAAAATTATTTTTTAATTATATGCAAATATTCTCTGACCGTTTCCAGTTAATGGTTTTTATGCGTCAAGGTGGATGTAGAGATCAACGTTTTGAAGCATTTTTTCTTTCTCATTTAGAAGATGAAATTGGTCATCACAAGTTACTTCAAAAACACGAACACTTTGAAGAAACATTTGACCCAGTCTTAAATGCTATTAGTATTTGGTTTGTTTATCAAATGCTTACCTTAGATAATATTGAAAAGCTAGTTGTCATGCATTTAATTATTGAAAAAGCAGGCGATTTCTATCATTCATTTTCAAATGAATTTCTAGGGAAATTTTTAGATTCAGACTACTATGAAATTCATTCTGAAATTGACGAAGAACACGCGGATATTGATATCCGCTTAATTGAAAATTACCCAGAATTTGTTTACCACCGCTTAGGGCTATTATCTCATAAATCATGGACTATGATGCATACTATGGTTGATCGCGTCTATCACCTAGTTACCAAAGGAGAGAAGCATGATTAATCGAAATATAAGCGTTTGGTTAAATGGCAAGATAATTTCTCAAGAAGCTGCATCAATACCAATATTATCACAAACATTACATTATGGTTTTGGTGTTTATGAAGGTTTAAGAAGCTATCAAACCGATCAAGGACCTGCAATATTTAGATTAAATGATCATACAAAACGCTTATTTGAGTCCGCTAAAATATTAAATATCAACCTCCCCTTTACAGTAGATGAGTTAAATCACGCTCAACTAAAAGTTTTACAAAAAAGTAATTTAGATAATGCATACCTTCGTCCCTGTGTATTTTTTTCTGATGATCACTTTGGCTTAAATACACTAAAAAGCAAACCACAGGTTATGATTGCCGTTATTCCATGGGATAATTCCTATCTTGATAAAGAGAAATACATCAATGGAATGGATGTACATGTCTCTTCTTTTATAACCACCCCTCCAAGAATGGGTTTAAATAAAGCAAAAGCTAATGGCAAGTATATTCAATCGATTATGGCTAATAACCAAGCACAGTTAGAGGGCTATGACGATGCCATTTTACTAGATCATAATGATTTTGTTGCTGAAGGTACTGGTGCTAATTTATTTTTAATTAAAAATAACCTTCTTATCACACCTGAAGTAACTTCTGCACTTGATGGAATTACAAGAAATACTGTTTTTCACATTGCCAAAAAACTTAACCTCACACTTACAGTGACTAATTTAACTCGCGAAGATTTATATACTGCAGATGAACTATTTTTCTGTGGTACTGCAGCTGAAATTTTACCAATTCGCTCTGTTGATAAACGTATCATAGGTTATGGCCAATGTGGAGAAATTACACAAAAGATTCAACAAAGCTATCAAGATATCACTCAAGGTAATCTATTAGCGTATTTAGATTGGTTAAGTTTTACCAATAAAATGAATATAGCTGAACATGAAATGGAGTAATTAAGATTATGGACACTAAACCACTTACTAGCCAAGTACGTATCATAGCAAAAGAAGAAATACCCGCTATTAGTGAAATTGAATTTGAAGGCAAAATTGAGAAATTAGGTGAAGTACGTGATTTTCTATGGCATGAAGACTTGAAAAGCTTCTTACCAAGTGATGGTCGTGTAAGCTTTAGTTGGGTAAAACTTGACTTTGGTGAAGTACTTGCACCCCATGAACATGCAACAGCTTCAATGATTATTATCTATAAAGGTTCTGGCCAGTTAACAGGTGAGCTTAATCTTGCCTTAAAAGAAGGGGATGTTGTTGCAGTCCCAGCTCATTCACTTCATGGATTTGAAGCAATGAATCAAGAAGGACTTTATGCAATCTCAGTACAATTTGGTGCAGGCTTATATACAGACCCGTTAAATCCAAGGGTAACATTTGATCATCAAGACAATAGCTATGAAGCAGTGATTAAGTTAAACCAACAGCGTATAGAACAATTTAAACAATGTCGTTTTTTAAAACTATTAACTGACGGTACCTTAGATCATCCTAAAAAAAGACAAGTCTACCTTGATGCGCTTCAAGTATGGTCAAATAAAAATCAGGATTTACTATTTGCTAGACAAGCTATGGTCTCTGATAGTTATTATGAAAAATTATGTCTTGAACATTTATTTGAAGAAGTCGGTCATGATAAAATGCATCACACTGAAACAACCGGCAATATGATTACATCTGACCCTGTAATCGAAGCAATTGCTTCATGGTTTATTCTACAGATGTTTAAAAGTGATCATATTATCAAAATTGCTTTGATTCATTTAGTCATTGAACATGCTAGTGACATTTATCATATTCAAGCACGACCCATTCTTAATAAAACAGTTGATGATGAATACTTCAAAGTACATGAAGCCGATGAAGCGCATGCTGCTATGGGTGTTGATACAATTAAACAATTATCAAAAGCTCAATATAATACAGTCTATCAAATGGTGGATAAAGGCTGGGATATGCTAATAAGTATGACCAACCGTGTATGTGAATTGGTAGATCAGGTTAAGGTGTGATTTTTAGTAATTGCTTTATCATTGAAGTAAAGTAAATTCGACAAACGACCCACATCGCAATAGAAGCTAATACAATTGTAATTAATGAAAACTCAAATGATGTAATTTGATTAAATAAACCAATAATCCAAGTCGAAAATGCACCCCCTATAAATGCAAATCCATTATAAACTGCTGCTGCTAAACCATTTTGATGGGCTTTGACACTTTGCATAGCAAAAGCAGAAGCTACTGGACGAATAATGCCAATACCTGTTGATATGATTAGCATAGAGGTAATCATCATTGGATTAGAATGATAATACCAAAAACTGGTACTTAAAAAACATACCCCCCCTATTAATAACAGTAAAACACCAACCACTAACCAATGACTTAGACCAACTTTTAGTACCATCATTGGAGATAAACTACTCATTAAAATAATTGTTATCGCATTAATTGCAATAATATGACTACTATAAATAAAAGAAAAACTTCCTTGTTTTTCAAATAATTGAATAGCTACTGCCATAAATGCAAATAATATCGCATAAGCACATGTATTAATGATGGTAAATGCTAGAAATAACTCATTTGAACATAGATGATAGTATTTTTTAAATAAATGTTGTTGGTTTATTTGAGTTTCAAAAGTACAAGTCTCTTTGTATACAAAAATAACAACTAAAATATAGACAAACCCTATAAAGCATAAAAAATAAAAAACTGCTTGCCAGTGAAAAAAATAATAAACCCAAGCGCCAATCAACGGATTAATAAATGGTAATACTCCTATAATTAACATAATAAAGCTAATAGATTTTACCAGTTGATAACCATTATACATATCACGTGCAATCGCAAATGCGCTAGGAATTAAGCTACTTGCTCCTAATGCTTGGATAAATCTTAGTGTCAGCAAAGTTAAAAAATCATTACTTAATGGGACAAGCATACTTGCTAGTGAAAAAATAACTAAGCTTATAATAAGCACAGGCTTTCTGCCAAAATAGTCAGATAATAAGCCACTGAATAACTGTGGAATTGCCAAACCAATTAAAAAAATACTCATAGACCACTGAATATGACTTGTATTAAATACCGTTGCCATCTCAGATAGTGAAGCAATAAAAATATTATTTGCCATTGGTGTAAGCACACATACAGACAAAATGATATATAAAGAAATTTTTTCTTTCATAGGCTTTACATTAAATAATATTTTTATATATGTAAAGTATAGCTTAAATTCGTTTAACTGGCTTTTTAAGCGCTTCTATTTTCATCTTCCATTCCTTAGGCCCCTCTTTATGCACTGAAGTACCAAATGAGTCTACTGCCACAGTCACAGGCATATCCTCAACTTCAAATTCATAAATAGCTTCCATGCCTAAATCTTCAAAAGCAACAATGCGTGATTTTTTAATTAATTTTGAGATTAAATATGCTGACCCACCAACAGCCATTAAATAAATGCCTTGATTATTCTTAATTGCTTCAATAGCACTATCACCACGCTCAGCTTTTCCAACCATACCCATAATACCAACATCTCTTAGCATAAAGTCAGTAAATTTATCCATTCTCGTTGCTGTTGTCGGTCCAGCAGGGCCTACAATTTCATCTCTAACAGGGTCAACAGGACCTACATAATAGATAAAGCGATTTTTTAAATCCACTGGTAAATCCTGACCATTTTTAACCATTTCCATAATACGTTTATGCGCTGCATCACGCCCTGTTAACATCTTACCGCTTAAAAGAATTGTCTCACCTGCACGCAAATTCAATATTTCATCTTTAGTTACTGTATCTAAATTAATACGTTTACTTTGTGATTTATCTTTTTGTGCAATTGCTGGCCAATCAGATAACGATGGTGCCTTTAGTTCTACCGGGCCTGTACCATCTAATACAAAATGTGCATGTCGTGTTGCCGCGCAGTTTGGAATTAATGCTACAGGTAAAGTTGCCGCATGGGTTGGATAGTCATGAATTTTAACATCTAAAACCGTTGTCAAACCACCTAATCCTTGAGCACCAATACCTAAGTCATTCACTTTGTTATAAATCTCAACGCGTAATTTTTCAATATCTGTTTGTGGACCACGTTTTAATAATTCAGGCATATCAATTGATTCATATAGTGATTCTTTTGCTAATACAAATGCTTTTTCGGCAGTTCCACCAATACCAATACCTAACATCCCTGGCGGACACCAGCCAGCACCCATTTTAGGCACCATCTCTAATACCCAATCAACGATACTATCACTTGGATTTAAAACCGTAAATTTTGATTTAAATTCAGAACCACCTCCTTTGGCAGCAACTTTTACATCCACCGTATTTCCAGGTACTAAATCAACATGTACAATCGCTGGTGTATTATCTTTGGTATTGCTTCTTTTTGAGGCAGGTGATGTTAGCATTGACGCTCTTAATGGATTATCTTTATTCGTATAAGCACCTCGAACGCCCTCATTGACTAATTCAGTAATACTTAAATCCGTACGATCGAAGCGTACATCCATACCAATTTTCACAAATACACAAATCATACCGGTATCTTGACAAATGGGGCGCTTTCCTTCTGCTGCCATTTTTGAATTAATTAAGATTTGTGCCATTGCATCTTTAGCTGCTTGATTCTCCTCTATTTCATATGCTTTATGCAATGACTGAATAAAATCAATTGGGTGGTAATAAGAAATATATTGACAGGCATCATCAATACTTTGAATCAAATCTTCAGTTTTAATTAATGTCATGATACTAAGGACCTTTTATCTGATTATATTTAAGATTTAGGCATATTTTACGCCTCTGTTTATGAAAGTGCAAATTAAGTAAAAGCATTATCAGTATTTGTAATAAAAGTTATGTTTTTATACCAATTTTAATCCTTTATAATAAATATTAAATGAAATTGTGAATAAATTAAGGATGATTATGGCAACATATTTTGTATTTCCATGTTCTATTAAAGAGCATCAAAATTCACCTAGCATAGAAATAGCTAAGCAAATCGATAATCTTGAAATTATAGAGATTACTTATAAAACTTATCATACTAACCCTAAGCTTAAGGAAAAAATTAAATGCTGTGATGAATTTGATGTTGCCTTAAACCTTGCTAAAAAAGGCAATCAAAACATTATTGTATTCGCAAATATAAATGCTGGTGAATTAAAAAAAGAGAACATTCTAAGTTATGCTTTCTATAAAGATGGACAATTACACGAAATAGCTAATATGCCTTTTGGCATAAATCAAAAAAAAGCTTCAAATGCCCCAATTATTTTTGATGGTAAGTTTGACACTGACTATAGCTCCCCTAGTCCATAATAATTTATATAACCTTATCTTCTTGCTGATAAATATAACAACCACTTCTACCTTGATTTTTAACATGATACATTGCACTGTCAGCAAAGCGTACTAACTCTGTTGCACTCGATGCTGTTTGTGGGTAGACCGCTATACCAACACTTAAAGTAATATGAAATATTTGTGCATTTAATTCAAACGGTTCTATAAATGCATTGAGCAGTCGTTGCGCTAATAAACTAACGCTATTTTTAAGTAAATCAAATTTAGGAATTAAAATAGCAAACTCATCACCCCCAAATCTAGCAACCGTGTCACCCTGACGCGCAAATGATTTTAATCTTGCTGCTACTTGTTGTAATAATAAATCCCCTACATGATGGCCAAACTTATCATTAACCGGCTTAAAATTATCTAAATCCATGAAAAACACAACCACATGCCAACGATTACGCTTTGCTTGATAAACTGCTTGTTCTACACGATCGCCAAATAACCAACGATTCGCTAAGCCTGTTAAATGGTCATAATAAGCTTGATGTTCGATAAATTGACGATATTGATGTTCTTCTGTATTATCCAAAATTGAATAGACATAGCAGCGTTCTTTTGACTCTAAAGTTACTAAATTAATAGACATTGATACTGGTATATGCTCTTTTGAATGACCTACAATCCAGTAATGTCCTTGCCAACGGCCAAACTGCTTTAATGTTTTTAAAATTTGAAAACGTACTTGTTTAATCGCTGGCTCATCAACATCAAATTGTGAAATATGTTTGCCAATAACTTCTTGTGGCTCATAACCTAGTATTTGTGTTACTGCTGGATTTACCCATTCAATAATGCCATCTTCAGCGGTATAAAATATCGTTTCAATACAAGATAAAAATGCGCGGTCTAAAAGTCGTCTATGGCGATAGCCTTTAGCCTCATCCATTGCGTGAAGTATGATGTCATAAAAATGATGATTGAGTGGTTTTTTCACAAAACGATAGGCTTGACCATCGGTAATTGCATTAAATGCATTTTGAGCTTGTGTTTTATCTAAAACTAAGATTTGTACACTATAAGGCAATCTCGCTTTAAGACTTTTAATCAAGTCCAAACTTAATTTACTGATATTAAAATCAATTATTGCAACGAATATTGCATGTTCTTTGACAATATCAAGTGCAGTTTTATCATCTGATGCAAATAACATTTGCCATTGTGATCTAACTAACTGACGTTTAATTTCCTCTAATACGTCAACATCTGAGGATACAACAAGCACTTTTTCATTCATAACGTTATTGAATTCCTTATAAAACTCAATATTAAACAATTAAAATATAATTATATTAATTGTTATCTCTAAGTATCATTGAAGCGTTTTATGATGAGAAATTCAACGTATTTTTAGCATTTATGTTTATGCAGTTGCTTGTTTGATTATCTCTTGAAGTTCACCTGCTTCAAACATTTCACAAATAATATCACAGCCACCGATTAGCTCACCATTTACATATAATTGTGGAAATGTTGGCCAATTCATCATCTGCGGTAAAATTTGGCGAATTTCAGGATGTTCTAAAATATTAACAAATGCAAACTTTTCACCACAAGCCATCAAAGCTTGAGTCGCACGTGCAGAAAATCCACACTGTGGTAAACTTGGTGTTCCTTTCATATAAAGTAAAATCTTATTTTCACTTAATTGCTTTTTAATTTGTTCGATAATTGCTTCTTGTTGTTCTAACATAAATTTGTGCCTTTTATTTATTTTTAATCACGATAAGTATTGCTTATTAAATTTACGCTTTTTAGCTTGCGTAGTACATGATATCGAGTATCATAACCTAAAACCTTCAAATTCTCAAATTGTGTCGGATCAAGTGAAAAATCAGGAGAGAAATATGACATTTGAACTACCTAAACTACCTTATGAAAAAAATGCACTAGCCCCTTATATTTCTGAGGAAACTTTAGAATATCATTATGGTAAACATCACCAAGCCTATGTTACTAACTTAAATAATCTAGTGTTAGGCACAGAATTTGAATCTATGAGCCTTGAAGAAGTCATTATGAAATCTTCTGGTGGTATTTTTAATAATGCCGCTCAAATTTGGAATCATACATTCTACTGGCATTGCTTAACTCCTAACAGTGCTAAAGCACCTTCTGGCAAATTAGCTGAATTAATCAATCATTCATTTGGTTCATTTGATAGTTTTAAAGAGCTATTTAGTAAATCTGCTGCTACTAATTTTGGCTCAGGATGGACTTGGCTTGTTGATAATGGCCAAGGCCAATTAGAAATTATTAATACAGCAAATGCTGACTTACCAATGAAGCATGGTAAAAAGGCATTATTAACGATTGATGTTTGGGAACATGCTTATTACATTGACTATCGTAATGCACGTCCTAAGTATATTTCTGAGTTCTTTAATCTTGTTAATTGGGACTTTGTTAGTGAAAACTTAGGCTAATAGCTACTAAAACTAATCATAACTACTAAAAAACGCGCTCAATCGCATTTTTACTAATTTACTGTTGTTTCACCTTGTTGGCTTTCTTGCTGATAAAGCATATCAAAATTAACCGGCGATAAGCATAATTGCGGAAAGCCACCTTTCATGACCACATCAGAGATAACTTCCCTTGCATAAGGATATAGAATATTTGGGCAGAATGATTTCAATGCATGGTCTAACTGAGTCTGATCTAAATTAGAAATAGAAAAAATGCCTGCTTGATGAATTTCAGCTTTAAACGCTATTTCATCACCACACTTAACATCACAAGTAACAACTAAAACTACTTCATAATGATCTGCTTCTTCCATTTTAGTAAACTGGCTATTTAACTGAACATTTAATTCAGGTTTCCATTCATTTCTAAATGCATGAGAGCCTTGTGGCACCTCAAATGAAATATCTTTAACATAAATTTTATGAATCTGGAAGTTTGGAGCTTGTTCTTCTGCCATGTATTTATTCCTTAATTTAATAACGTTCTCAAAATATTAACTATTTAGTTTTTTGCAACAATGCATCTAATTTACCAGCATTTTCTAGTGCATACAAATCATCACAGCCACCAATTGGTTTATTATCAATGATAATCTGTGGTACCGTATAACCTGAGGTACGATCAATCATTTCTTGACGTAATACGCGATTTACATCAATTTTATATTCTTTAAATTGAACTTTTTTCTTTTTTAATAATGCAATTGCCCGTGTGCAATAAGGACAACTAACTTTTGTATAAATTTCTACCATAATAAAATATCCTAGCGTACTTGTGCGCATAAGTGAGAAAAACTAGCTTACCTTTTTAGTATGAATCGGTAATTTTTCATCTTTCCAGGCTTTTAGACCACCTTGGAGATTATATACTTTTTCAAACCCTGCACTTTTAAGAATTACAATTGCCTGTTTGGCTGTATTACCATGATCACAATAAACAATGATCGGTCGTGTTTTGTATTTTTGTAAAAACTTGGTACTTTCTTTTAAATTAGTAACTGTCGTTGAAATAGCATCAACAATATGACCTGCTTGATATTTTTTGCCATCTCTTATATCAAGGAAAATAGCCTTTTGACGATTAAGCATATAAACTGCCTGTTGAGGCGAAATGCCAAAGGCTTTTGATTTTAATTGCATTAATTCAAATATAATATAAATTAGAATTAGTGCTGCAAATAGTGCTGTTAAGGCAATATTTTCCGATAAAAGGGTTATGATATTCTCAATCATGGCTATATAAATCTTAATTATTTTATGGTTAACTATATCTTAATTTAGCTAAGTATACCGATTACTTGATAGATTGAGAAGCAAAAAAATGCATACTGGCGAAGCTTTAAGATAATTCATTAAAAGCATTATTTGTCATTAAAGTGCCTAATAAGCTTTTCACTTAATGTATTGTGTAATATATAATTTGGATGTGACTTTCTAAAGACAAGACCAACTTTGCGATACGGCTTTGGCGCCTTAAAAGGAATATAATGTATTTTATCACTCTGATAAGGTGAATACTTAATCGCAACTTCAGGTATAACTGTAACACCCAAACCTGATGCCACCATATGGCGTAATGACTCTAATGATGTTGTTGTACGATCAATATTAAATGGATGTTCACTTTGCGCACAAAATTCTAGTGCCTGAGTTCTTAAACAATGCCCTTCTTCTAATAATAATAATGGTTCTTCTACTAAATCTTTCAAAGTAATCTGCTTTAGTTTAGTTAGCGTGTGGCCTTTAGGCACAGCAGCGACTAAATAATCATCAAATAACGGTATAAATTTAAATATTTGTTCATCAACTGGTGCCGCTAGTAAAGCACAATCTAATTGCCCCTCTTTTAGCTGTAATTCAATTAGAGGTGTCTTCTCTTCAACTGGATGTAACTGCATACCAGAAAAATTATTTTGAAACACTTCTAATAAGTCAGGTAATATATATTGAGCAATGGTTGGAAACAAACCAAATTTTAATACCCCTTTTAATGGTTGATGATAGCTTTTAGCAACTAATTTTAAATCATTAACACTTTGTAGTATAGCTCTTGCTTTATTAACAATAATTTCACCTGCCTCTGTTAATAGAATATTTTTATGTTGTCTCTCAAATAAAACAACACCTAACTGATCTTCTAATTTTTTAACTTGCATACTCAATGCAGGCTGACTAACAAAACATAATTGTGATGCTTTAATAAAGCTTTTTTCATCAGCAATTGCCACAATATACTCTAAATCACGAATATTCATCCTACTAGATACACCATTTCTCTTTTGCTTATCCTTTTGTATGCTATTATTTAACTAAACTTGAATAATAACAATCACTAAAATAATATAAAGAAACGGAAAATTAATCCATGGCAATTAAGTCAAACCACTATACAGCAGAAAGTATCGAAGTTTTATCTGGATTAGATCCAGTTAAACGCCGCCCTGGTATGTATACTGATACAAGTAACCCCAACCATTTAGTCCAAGAAGTTTTAGATAATAGCGTTGATGAAGCATTAGCTGGCTTTTGTAAAAAAATAATTATCAAACTTTATCCAGATAATAGTATTGAAGTTATTGATAATGGCCGTGGTATGCCAGTCGATCTTCATCCTGAAGAAGGTATTCCAGGTGTTGAGTTAATTATGACTCGCTTACATGCTGGTGGTAAGTTTTCGCAAAATAATTATCAATTTTCAGGTGGATTACATGGTGTTGGTGTCTCTGTAGTTAATGCCTTATCAACAAAATTAGAACTAGAGATTAAACGTGATGGTAAACGCTATCATATGGCTTTTAGCCATGGCGATATCTCAACTAACTTAACTCAAACGGGTACTGTTGGTCTACGCAATAATGGAACATCCATCAGATTTTGGCCTGATGCAAATTATTTTGATTTCCCAAACTTTGCACTAAAAAAATTAATCGCACTATTTGAAGCTAAAGCTGTGCTATGCCCAGGTTTAGAAGTTATTTTTGAAAACTTACAAACAAATGAATCTAAACACTGGTGCTATGATGACGGCCTATCTCATTACCTATTAGAGAAAACCACGCACCATCAGTTACTGCCGCCACAACCATTAGAAGGTCATTTTGAAGATAAAACTCAAGCAGTAAGCTGGGCATTAGCTTGGGCTGAAGCACCTACAAACGACTTAATATCTGAAAGTTATGTTAACTTAATTCCAACACCACAAGGTGGCACACATGTTAATGCTTTGCGCTCAGGTCTATTAGATGCCATGAAAGAATTTTGCTCATTACGTAACTTACTACCACGAAATTTAAAGCTAACCGCAGAAGATGTTTTTCATAACTTAAACTTTGTTTTATCAATAAAAATAGAAGAGCCACAATTCTCAGGGCAAACAAAAGAAAGATTATCATCTAGACAATGTTCACCTTATATTGTTGCAAAAGTAAAAGATGCAACAAGTCTCTGGCTTAATAAACATGTAACTGAAGCAGAAAAGATTGCTGAGATTGTCATTCAAAGAGCACAACACCGGCTAAAAGCTGCTAAAAAAGTCATTCGTAAAAAAACCATTGCAGGCCCTCAATTACCTGGCAAACTAACTGACTGTATCAGCAATGATTTAGCCATGACTGAATTATTCTTAGTTGAAGGAGACTCTGCTGGAGGCTCTGCTAAACAAGCACGTGATAAAGAATTTCAAGCGGTTATGCCCTTACGCGGTAAAATACTCAACTCATGGGAGGTTGATTCATCTGAAGTATTAGCCTCTCAAGAAATTCATGATATTGCTGTTGCAGTTGGTGTTGACCCAGCTAGTAATGATTTAAGTGGATTACGTTATGGAAAAATATGTATTCTAGCCGATGCAGATTCCGATGGTCTACACATTGCAACTTTACTTTGTGCATTATTTTTAAAACACTTTAAAGCACTTGTTGAAAATGGGCATATCTTTGTTGCCATGCCACCTTTATATCGGATTGATATTGGCAAAACAATTGAATATGCACTCGATGAAGCTGAACGTGATCAATTAATAAAAAAAGCACAACAAAGTAACGGCAAAAGTAAGATTAGTGTTGTCCGCTTTAAAGGCTTAGGCGAGATGAATCCAATACAATTAAAAGAATCCACTATGTCACCAAATACAAGGCGATTATTACAATTACAGCTCTCTGATGAATTTGATAGTGATGTAGAAGTATTAGATAAACTACTATCAAAAAAACGCATTGCTGATCGCCGTCAATGGCTGTCTCAAGAAGGTGATTTAGCAGATATTTAAATCTATCATAAATCTATCATTTTTAGTTAAGCTGACGTATTTTGATGCTCATTTGTAACTGTTTCATATTTGTAATTATAATATCCGTAACCATAATTTGGTTTTTTAACCAAATTAAATATAAAGCCATCAATATTAACACCAGCAGAAGCAAATTTCTTCAACGTTAATTTAATCTCTCGTTCATTATGTTGATTATCTGCAAATACAAGCACATTGATACCTGCCTGCTTCATAATTGATACTGCATCTGTTACTGCTAATATTGGTGCCGTATCAACAATAATAAAATCATAAACCATAGAAAGCTTATCTAACAAAGTTTGTATTTTGTCACTTTTCAAAATATTATGTGAACTCTGATTTAGTCTACCTGTTGGCATAAAATCTAAATTTTCAAACCTAGTTGTATTAATGGCTTCTTCTATAGATACATTTGATTGTAATACATCAAGAAAACCTGGTTGGCGTTTATTTGGTGTTAAATAAACATGTAAGTCACCTCTTCTAATATCTGAGTCAATCAATAATGTTTTTTTGCCAAATTCAGCAAAAACTTGTGCCAAATTAACTGAGATAAAAGATTTACCAATATTAGGCTTTGGCCCTGAGATTGTGATAACTTTATTTTGTTTATTTTCTTCAAATGATTTGAATATTAAATTTGTTCTAATACCTCTTAAGCTTTCAATATCTATATCATATGGATCAATTTCATGCAGCAGCTCCAAATGGTTACTTCTCAATTTCTTAAATTTTTTATACATTTTTTCTTGTACTAATGATTTAGCTAATGAGCCAATCATTTCAAGATTAAATATCTCTTCTATTGAGACAGGATCAGTAATATTTTTAAAGAGCTGTCTTCTAACTAGTATAAACGCCAAACTTAATATAAGTCCCAATAAACCAGCAATCATAACCATTTGCCCAGAAGGTTTATTAATAGGAATATAAGGCGTTGAGGCATGATCAATGATATCTAAGGAGCTAATCGTTCCTGCTTTTAAAATTTCATATTGCTGTATTTGCCTAAAAATATTTTCATAAACAATACTTTGTACTTTTTCGGTTCGCATTAAATTAATCACTACCTGATCTCTATCTGGTAAGGATTTAATTGTTTTTTCTAATTCTTCACGCTGCGCCTTTAATTTAGAAATAGCTAACTTAGCTAGTTTTAACTCAGGGTTATCTGTTGTTAATTTTACACCCATTTGATTTTGTCTTAGTTCTAATTCTGCAATTTTACTGTCGTATTGGCTTAATTGTTCCAATAATAATTTTGAATTCGCAGGAATTGAAATATAGCCTGTTTTTGAGCGATATTTATTTAGCTCAGTTTCAGCATTTTGTAATTGATTTTCTACTGTTGGTAACTGAGCTTTAAGAAACTTTAAGACACTTGCTGAATTAGCAGACTTTCTTTTAATATCAGATCTAACTGCTGAGTTAAGAATTGCATTTAATATTACAACCATTTTTTCAGGTTCAGCACCTTGATAATTTAATGTTAAAAGATTGCCCTTATTGATTGACTCCATAATATTCAAATGTGCTAAAATATTAGCAATTGCAGTATTATCATGAATTCTTTTCATCGAAAATGTAATCCCTGCATTGGCATTAATATCAGCTATCTTAATTTTAATTGTATGAATAGCATCTAATTTAACTACCTCTGTTTTACCAATTTCACCTGTAAGTAATAACTTGCCATTTAGTGCATAGATTTGGTACTTGTTATTACCTAAATAAGTCACTTCAAAATTCTTGTTAATCCAAGCAGAGCTTACATCAAACTGATCAATTTTTATTTGACTACCTCCCCAGTCATATTGGTTTAACCCAAACTTTGGTTTAGCTGGTTTGTTTATATAATTACTATTTTGATAATTAAGCGCCATTCTATGTCCAATCAATGGAAAATAGTCAGGTGTCACAATAATATTCAAACCAAGCGCTTTAACTACTGGAAGTAAAACGCTACGAGATTTAATAATCTGTGCCTGCTTTGCAGCCTTAGAGCCATCATTACTAAATAAAGGTAATGAGTCACCAAGTAAGGATGTTAAATTATTACTTGCATCATCATCTGAAATACTAATTAAAGCATTGGCAGTGTAAACTGGTATACGAATTAGTGTATATAGTCCTGCAAAAAACATAAATATAACAGTTATACTTATAAGAATAACTTTATGCTGATTAAATAATACCAGTAATGCTTTTAAGTCAATCTTGTCATATTTATTTTGATTTTCGATATTTTTCATTCTAATAATCCATTACGTTTGTATTAACCACCAATGCTAATAGCCAATGCTGCAGTCGATATTCCTAAACTTAAAATTGGAGCAACATAACCAATAACTTGGCCAACATTAGCAATTTTGCTTGTTGCAACAAATACAATATCATGCGGCATAAGATCAAATTCAGCTGCTAATAACAACGCATCAGGTGATTTTAAGTTAATTGAGTAAACTTCCGGTATATTTTTATAATTTCTAATAACATAGGTATATTCTGGCTCAGACTCACTAGTTACACCACCTGCTGCAACAATAGCATCACGTAATGACATTCTGTCATCTAGCATGTTAAAAACGCCTGTTTTCTTTGTTTGTCCAATAACATAAACTTGGTAAAGTCTATTATCAGGGACATAAACAATGCTACCTTTTTCTAAAATCCAATTTTCCGAAGTGTTCACTGGAGAACGCAACGTATCAAGATTAATAATACTCGTTGCACCATTTTGTTTAACAACAACATGACGAGTATCAGCACAAACTGTCTGTTGATTATCTGTACTATTTGTTAATGCATTGCCACAACGCAAAGGCCCACCTGCTGCATTAACTGCATCTAATACTGTGATTGGCACATTCGTTACAGGTATCATTTTAGGTTCTCTTACCGCACCCATTACATTAATTTTTTGACTTTCAAAATCAATTATCTGCACAGTGATTTGCGGATCTTTAAGGTACTTAGACAGTTTTTTTGTAATTAAATCACGTGCTTGGGATACCGTTAGTCCTGCAATTTTGACATAACCAATATAAGGGTAAAAAATTTCTCCTTCACTGTTAACTGTAAATCCAGACAATCTCGTATCATTGACATCATTAACTAAAGTACTTTGTGCAGTTAAACTATTATAGTCCCATACTTTAATGCTAACCACATCTTGATTACCAATTAAATAATCATAACCTTTTGCAGATGCACTAAAGCCTTTAGGTTTTTTGTAATTGTATTTAAACTGTTTTTCATATGCTTGGCGCTGATGACGTTGCTGAAGAATCAATTGAGGTGTAATAGGAATTAAATTTGCTTTTTGCGCTTGGTTTTGTGCATTTAATGTAGGCGTAAACTCATCGTGTTCTGTCATATACATCCCAGGGAAAGTACAACCACTAAAAAATAATACGCTAATAAATAATAATAAATATTTTATAATAGACAGTTTTTTCAATGATTTCTCCAGACTTTTTTTATCCATATATCCATACAACTATTAATATCAACAGCCATTTTTTCAAAAGCATCTTTGGGTTTATTGTAGGGATCAATAATCTCTATATTATTTAACCATTTCCCTAAAAGGTGGGCTTTACCTATTGCAAAAGGAAAATTAAGTTTAAGATAATCAATGCATTCACTACTAACTGCAAGTAATAAATCTGTGCCAATTAATTGTGTCATATTTACTTGTCTTGCTTTATGCTCTCTAATATCAAAGCCATAATACTCTGATACACTTTGCGCCTCTTTTGCAGCAGGCTGATCGATCAAAGCTTTTATGCCAGCTGAAGCCACTTGAATATTTTCATTGATATTTTTTTTAAAATAACCTTCAGCGTAAGGACTTCTGCATATATTACCTACACAGAGAATTAATACATTATTAAACAAACGATGACAACTCCTGTAAATTTTTTAAGTTTATCCATAACAGTAATCGTAACAATATTCCACAGCCGTAATGTATAATAGCTTTTGACTTATTTCAACTTAAAGTTACTTAAGAGATTACAATTTATCTAAAATCAATCGCATAAAAAATTATCAACAAATAGACTAAAAATATTATATCATCATTTACATAACTATTGATCCATACTAACCTTTAAACTAGAAACTGGACTAGATGGATGTAAATCATATGAAATGGAAGCATAATTATATAATTAACTTAATCACAATCTTAGCATTTATGGTGTTAAGTACAGCTTATGCTGATACATCAACAACAGGCGCATCAACTACTTCATCAGCTGCTTTAACTAGTGCAGCTGACTCTCCTCAGTCAAAAGATTATTTTTTCACAAAAGATTATCAGAAAGTAGCAACATTACCTGCCTTTAGCCTTGGCGCTCCTGTAGGATTAGTGCCATCATGGGGTGTTATTTTTGCTGGTGCAGGTGGATTAACCAATAGTCCGTCATCAAATGACGTTGATGGTAGTCTTGCTTTTGGTTTTGGTATTGGGGATGCAATTAAAAATGTTGGTGGTGCAATTAGCTTAGGTATTGGTAGTGTTGACCCATCTGATGGCGGTGAATTTAACCGAGGCAATTTTGGTGTATCACTAGGGCATTTTTTTACTAAAACACTCACAGCTATCTCAGTTGGCGGACTAAATTTAGGTGGTTGGAATGATGGGGGCTCTGATGCCATGGACCCTTCATTCTATGGTGCAATTACACAAATATTACCTAATGATTACTTCCCAGTCATTCTAAATTTAGGTGTTGGTAATAATTCATTTTACTACCTAAAAAGTGATCAAAGACCAACTACACATGTTGGTGTATTTGGTTCAGCAGCTGTTTATATTCTGCCACAATTAAGTGCAATCGTTGATTATACTTCTGGCGTTACCACAGCAGGTGTCGGTATCATCCCTATTGCAGCATGGCCGATCTCAATTACTTTATCTGTTTATGATATATTTGAATATATACCTGATCATCCTAGAGTGTCATTTATGGGTTCTATTTCCTATGCATATACTTTCTAACCATTTTTCAAGGAGTATTTTAAAATGAATCGCGTGTTAACTCATTTAATAATTGCTTTATTGGCTTTAGTATTTAGCGCATTAACTTATGGCGCACCTAATGATCAAAGTAGCTCTGATGGTTCTGCAACTTCCCAAACACCAGGAAGTAATGCACCAGGTAGTGGAGGTGGAGCGGCGCCTGCAACAGGCAGCCGCGGTATTGGTGCAGCATTCACTGCTGCAATCACTGGTACGAATGGCTCAACCACCGCCGCTTCAAATGGTGTATCTTCTAGTTCTTTATTAGAAATAACTATTAATACACCTTATAGCTATCGTTAATCTTTAATATATGACAAAAAGACCTTCATGATTTCACTCTGATATTTTTCTTTATAAATTAACAAATAAAAATAGCGTGATAGATCAATTATCTTTTGATCAATTTTTTTAACTTTTGTCGTTGTTTTAAGTACACTTTCAGAAACACAACCTAAAGCATTACTATTAGACACAGCTTCTATGACTGCCTCATTACTTCCTAGTTCCAATAAAATATTCATCGGTAATTGAAATTCATTTATTTTCTTTTCAAGTACATTACGTGTTCCAGAGCCTTTTTCTCTTAACACCCAAGAGTAACTAAATAAGTCTTCGATCGTAACATTTTTTTTATTGAATAAGGGATGCTGATCTTTTGCAACAATTACTAAATGATCTTTTTGTAAAGGTACTTTTATAAATAAATCATTGATTACTTCATCTTCAACAAAACCAAAATCTATTTCATAATTAACCAATTTATCTAAAATCTGCTGACTATTTAAAATTGTTAAACTTAAATCAACATTTGAATACAGCTGATTAAATTCAATGAGTTTTTTGGGAAGAAAGTAGTTACCAACGGTCATTGAAGCACCAAGAGATAAATTACCAGTTAATTTATTTTGATGTTTGAATATGTTATGAATTTCTTCTGCACCTTGTATAACTATCTGTGCTTTTACTCGAATCGCTTTAGCATTTTCATTAAGTATAAGGTTACGCCCGACTCGATCAAATAACTTAACACCTAAGCTTTCTTCAAGCTTTTTTAATGCTAAAGATGCCGCAGGCTGTGATAAAAAGCATTTTTCAGCTGCATCTGTTAAACGGCCACATTGAGCTAATGCCAAAAAAAGCTGTAATTGTTTTAAAGTAACCATATATTTATTTTTTAAATTTATACTATTAATTATATAAATTATACAAATATAAAAATACTTTGTACAATCACCTTAAACCAATAAAAGCAAAAAAAGGTTAATTAAAAATGTTTAAAAATATAACAAATAGCAATGAAATCAAGGCTTCAAATCACACAATTAATATAGCTAAATCACTATTGCCAGGGATTAGCCTTACTGTAATTATTACATGTATAAGCCTTATCTTAAGTGAAATTCCGCAAATTAAACAATTAGGAATTAGTCCATTAATTATTGGCATTTTACTTGGCATGCTAATTACCAACACCATTAAAAATAAGCTACCTGTAAGCATTAATCCAGGTATTATTTTTTCGGCTAAAAAAATATTACGCCTAGCAATTATTTTATATGGATTTCGTTTATCATTTCAACAAATTGCATCAGTTGGTTTTGATGGGTTTATCATCTCTTTAATCATGTTATCTAGTACTTTTGTCTTAGGCATTGTACTAGGTCAAAAGCTATTTAAACTTGATCGCGATACTTCTATTTTAATTGCCTCAGGTAGTTCCATTTGCGGTGCTGCTGCAGTTATGGCAACAGAGTCAGTTTTAAAATCTGACAGCTATAAAAATGCAATTGCAGTTGGAACGGTTGTTATCTTTGGTACTTTAAGTATGTTTTTATACCCTGTTATGTATCAACTAGGTCTTATCCCTTTATCTTCATCAGGGTATGGTATTTACGCTGGTGCAACTATTCATGAAGTTGCACAAGTTGTTGGTGCTGGCAGTGCAGTTGATACTGCTGCAGCTAACACTGCTGTCATTGTCAAGATGACCCGCGTTATGATGCTTGCACCACTTTTAATCATTGTTGGCATTATTCTATCTAAAAAAGAAACACTAAAAGCAAATACAAATATCAATACTACTGAAGCCAAATCATCTTAGTTAAAAATTATCCCTCTATTTGCGATTGGATTTATTATTATTGCTGCAGTTAACTCATTACATATTATTGACCCTTCGATTGTAGGCCATATTAATAATTTAGATACCTTTTTACTCACAATTGCTATGACAGCCCTTGGTCTTGAAACACATATTTCAAAATTTAGACAAGCAGGCCTAAAGCCAATTATCTTAGCCTTTGTCTTATTTATCTGGTTAATATTTGGTGGCCTTGGTATTACTTGGTTGATATATTAATTTTAATAATGCAAATAAGCCCCAAGTTCCTTCTAAAATAACGAATTTAACTATTATCAGAAATAAAAGACCGTAAACATCCAGATATTGCACCTTTTTTATATACACTTGCAGGTAATACTTCATCTTCTGTTGCTGTATAAATAAATTGATAGCCTAAAGCTGCATAAAAGCCATTTAATTTGCCAGCAAGATTAAATGCTTCAATTAAATTTTTTTGATCATATCTATCTAGCCAAGGTCTAACCAACTCTAATTTAAGATCATGGTATACTTTACTCTGTATATCTAAGCCTCTCTGATAAACAAGATTCCACAGACAAGCATTTAATGAAAAAAATGGATGACAAATCGCTATCTCCCCCCAGTCAATAATACCAACATTGTTTGTTATTTGATTAAATATCAAATTACCATCATGAAAATCACAATGATTTAATGTCTCTGGAATCTGATAAAACTTTAATTTATCCGATAGTTCTATTAACTTACTGGTTAATTGTACTAGTTTTTTATACTCATGATGTAGTAAACCATCAGTTTGTAATTGGCTTTGATGATTAAGCAAATGATTGTATAAGCTTGGCAAATTATCCAATGTATAGTCTTGTGCGCCCAGAGCTCGTAGCAAAAAAATTTTATCTTCAAAATAACGTTGTAATTTTGTATAAAATACAGCGCCTTTAATGAATAAATCAATCATTAATTTTTGATCAGAAAGCGCTCTTAATGATATATCACCAACACTTGAAATTAAAAATGCGCATAATGGTTTATTAACTGCAACTAAATTAGGTATATAAGATAAATTTAATTGATTTAATAAATGTAAAACCGATGTTTCAAGATAAAGCGATACTGGTGTTTGCTTAAGAAATATTACACGTTTGTCAGTTTTAATTCTATAAACAAATGACCACGGCATATTATTTATTTTTTGCTCAGATTCAACTACTTCACCGAGTTCATGCAAATAATTTTTTGCCCAGATAATTGCCTTATTATTTAAAACACTCATTAATTAAACTTTTAAGCAAGTTTTACACCATTAGGCACATCCTGGTCAGGTACAGCTAGAACCACACCATCTTGACGATGAAACCCTGTCACTAAACATTCTGACATAAAAGGGCCTATTTGCTTTTTAGGAAAGTTAACGACTGCGACTATTTTTTTGCCAATTAAATCATCTTTAGCATACAGGTTAGTTATCTGAGCACTGGACTTCTTAATTCCAATATCATCGCCAAAATCAATTGTCAGCTTATAGGCTGGTTTGCGAGCTTGAGGAAAATCATCTACTTGAATAATGCTTCCAACACATAATGCAACTTTTGAAAAATCATCCCAACTAATTTCATTCATCATTTTATTAACCCTTAAAAACAAAAAAAGCGCCTCTTTAAATTAAACATAAAAGAGTCGCTTTTTAAAAGATATGTTGTAAAGAAAAATTAATTTAGTTGTGATTACTCACCTTTTAATTTCTCTTTAATTAAATCACCAATTGTAGTTGGTGCCATTTGTTCTTGCTGCTTATAGTTCGCACGTGCTTTTTTCTCTTGGTCATCAGATAACGCTCTAACCGATAGCGTAACACTGCGACGCTTAGGATCAAGACCAACAATTTTTGCTTCAACTTCGTCACCTGTTTTTAATACATGACGTGCATCTTCAACATGTTCACGAGATAAATCAGCAACGCGGATAAAGCCTTCAATCTCACCACCTAAATCAACCGAAGCACCATTTTGTTGGACTGTTGTTACAGTACCTTTAACGATAGAGCCTTTTTCATGTTGAGATGAGAAGCTTTCAAATGGATCAGATTCTAGTTGCTTAATGCCTAATGCAATACGCTCACGTTCAACATCAACAGATAATAAAACAACTTCAATCTCATCACCTTTATGATAAGTTTTGATTGCTTCTTCACCTGATTTATTCCATGAAATATCAGAAATATGAACCAAACCATCAATACCACCATCAAGGCCAACAAAGATACCAAAATCAGTAATTGAGCGAATAGTACCTTTAACACGATCCCCTGCATTACACTTATCAGCATAGGCTTTCCAAGGGTTTTCTTGGCATTGTTTCATACCTAGTGAAATACGGTGACGCTCTGCATCGACTTCTAATACCATCACTTCAACTTCTTGACCCATAGTCACTAATTTATGTGGATTTGCATTTTTATTTGTCCAATCCATCTCTGAAGTATGTACTAGACCTTCAATACCTTCACCTAATTTAATAAAGCAGCCATAATCAGCAATATTAGTCACTGTACCTGTAATCACTTTGCCAACTGGTAAACTCTCAACAACTTGCTGCCAAGGATCTTCACCTAATTGTTTAATACCTAAAGAAATACGGTTTTTCTCTTGGTCAAATTTAATGACTTTAACGTCAATTTCATCACCAATTGTCAACATATCTCCTGGATGCTTAATACGAGACCATGACATATCCGTAATATGTAATAAACCATCGATGCCGCCAAGGTCAATAAAGGCACCAAAGTCTGTGATATTTTTGACAATACCTTTAGTCACTGTACCTTCTTGAAGACGTGCTAATAGCTCATCTCTTTCTTCTTTAGTTTCAGACTCAATAACAGCACGGCGTGATACGACAATATTGTTACGCTTAGAGTCTAGTTTAATAATTTTAATATCAATATCTCTGTCTTCTAAATGACTGATATCACGAAGTGGACGAACATCAATTAATGAACCAGGTAAGAATGCTTTTAAGCCACGTACTTCAACTGTATAACCACCACGAACATGGTTAACAATACGCCCTTGAACAATCTCTTCATCTTCACAAGCTTTTTCAAGCTCTCTCCAAACTTGTTGACGCTTAGCTTTCTCACGAGATAACTTAGTTGCACCCCATGTGTTGTCAATTGCATCTAATACAACTTCAACTTCATCACCAATTTGAACTTCAACTTCATTATCTCTATTTTTGAACTGTTCAACTGGTACAACTGATTCAGACTTAAGTCCTGCATCAACCCATACGAAATCTTTATCAATTGCTACAATCGTGCCTGTCATTGTATGACCAACACGCATTTCTGTTTCTTTCAAAGACGCTTCAAAAAGTGCCTTAAATGATTCACTCATATACATTTCCTAATTCATTAACCGATGTCTGGTTTAACTTAAGCTGTATCTTCTCTCATCGGAAAAAAAAGACCAACCACTTAAAAGCAGAAGTATTTTAACGGAAAATCATTCATTTTGCTAATATTTTGAACAAAAAAATGGATAAACTACTTAAATTGATAACGAGCGATTAGCTACATTAGATAAATTCTCTGTATTTTTTAATACTGAAAATAAGTCTTTTGGGTCTTCTAATGGTGGAATCATATTAACAACTTCGCCAATTTGATATTGTTGTAATAACTGATAAGTTAGACGTAAAGCTGAAAAATCTTCTAAAGCAATTCCAACAGAATCAAATAAAGTAATCTCATCTTCTGATGTCCTTGCTGGCTTTTGATTGGTAATTAATTCCCATAACTCAGCATACACTTTTGTTTCTGCTTCTTTATGAGTAAATCGTTGAATTTCACCTTCAATAAATGATTGATCAAAATACTCAACCACCGTTTTACTACGATGAAGAATACTTAGTTCAAGCTCAGTTTTTCCAGGACAGTCACCGCCTAAACCATTAATATGTACACCAGGTTTAACCCATTCATCTTTGATAACATCAACATGTTTTTTACATGCTGTACAGACGGTTATAATATCTGCACCTTCTACCGCTTGTTTGTGACTATCACATCGCGTTAATTGAATATCATAGCTTTTCATATTACGTTCAAATCGATCCATTGCTTTTGGATCTGTATCAAAATAGCGAACCTCTTTAATATCACGCACTAAAAGATGCGCTAATACCTGAAAATCACTTTGTGCACCAGTACCAATCAGTGTTAAAACTGATGCATTTTCTCTTGCTAATAAATCTGAAGCGATTGCAGCTGTTGCAGCTGTTCTTAAGGCTGTTAGTGTTGTCATTTCACTAATTAGTAAGGGATAACCATCTTCAATACGAGATAACTGCCCTGTCGCAACGACGGTTTGTTTATTTGATAATGGATTATTTGGATGTCCATTGACATATTTAAATGTAAATAGTGCATCATCTGCAACAGGCATTAATTCAATCACACCGCCTGGAACATGAAAAGCAGGTCTTGGCATTTTATCAAATGCTTGCCAACGCGCAAAATCTTCTCTTAGCGCTTGCATTAAATCCATAAAAAATGCTTTTAATCCATGACGATGGATTAATTTAGCTAATGCTTCGACTGATAAAATAGTCACCATATTTACTACTCCTTTTTCAAAATTCACTTAAATGCACTTAAAGTGATTTTTCTTCAATGATACCATATCCAATGCTAGAGTAGTCTAACGAGATCAATGAATGAATGCAAACCTTGCGCCTTAATCTATTGCTTAAAAATCATTCTAATAATAAATTTTTTAACTTTTCTTCTTTTACTTCTACTTCTTTATAATACCGCGACTGTATTGGCAGATGTGATTTTGCTAATTTTAACTGTGAGAGTGCATAGGCTAATTTTCCTTGATAATAATAAGCTTCTGATAAATAAAAATGCATCAAACCTACTTCTCCTAATTGATCATAGACTAATGCAAGCTTTTGATAACTACGATATTGATTAGGGTATTGAGCAATTAAATTATATAAATACCAACGCGCTTGATCAAATTTTTTCGAAGCAATCAAATAATCAGCATACTGAAACTTTAAAGCTTGTGATAATGGATATTGATTTTTTAACAGCGTTAATATAGCTTCAGCTTTGTTATAATTTTTAGATAAAATTAAAGCCTCTATATAAGATAAACCAATAATTAAGTTATCATTACTTTTTTGCCATGCATCATCTAAATATTCTACAGCATGATTAGTTTGCTTGTTTAATAAAGCAGTTAATCCTAATTTATAATCTTTTTCTCTTAATGTTAAATTTTGGTCTTTTTTAATTTTTTGATCATGGCTTTGTGGCAAGCGCTTCATTGAAACAACTAGTTTAATTTTAAGTAAACGGTAATTCTGATAGGAAGTAATAATATAGTCTCTAGCTTTAGTTTGTTTTTTAACACTGATAGTTTCTGCTTGACGTTTTTCTACAACTGGATGCGTTAATAATGGCTCTATTGCTTTATGATAATTTACTCTTGGTAAATGCGCTAAAAATTCAGACATTGCTGATTTTGGGTAGCCTGAACTAACCAAAATTTGACCACCAATTCGATCGGCTTCATATTCATGTGCTCGCGTATAGCTAATTAACTGCTCAGATGTTGCCGCAATTGAACTTAAAACACCAGCCTGGGCAACTTCTGGTGAAATAGCACCACCTACAAGAATTGATGCAATGATTGCTGCTGCATTAATGACTAGCTGTTGCGTATATTGCTCATACATTCGATTGAAATGTTTCTGTATCACATGAGCAATCTCATGCGAAAGAACTGCAGCTAATTGTGCTTCATTATCTGTATTTAGAATCAAAGCACTATTGATAACGATAATATTGCCAGGCAAAGCAAAAGCATTCACCTGATCTGATTTGGCAATATAAAAATCAATTTCTGTCGTTGGCTTTGATGAATGGCTGACTAGATAATTACCTAATTTTTCTAAATAATCATTCCATAACAAATCAGTATAAATCGGTGTTCTATAACTAATCTGTCGTAAAATTTCGTTACCTAAAGCTCTTTCTTTAGGGGTTGAAATTAATGCGTATTCTGTAACAGCTTGGCTACAGAGAAATATATTTATTAACAATATTAAGCATACTTTATATAAATGATTTTTCATTATAAATACTATGATTAAGCCTTATTGGTATACCTTTATTAGTTTATCGTAAATGTTTGATAAAAACTGTAATAAAACAGCATTAGACAGTTGATCTTTTCAACTACTAAAATTAAATGATCAAAATAAAACCAGGGAGGGGTCACTATGCCAAAGGAAATTTCTATTCAGCAAAAACTATTACTTGCAAAAATTACAGCTTCACTATATGAATTAGCATCTCAATCATTAAATAGTTCCATTAACTTATCAGTTAGTCCTAATAAAAAAATGCTTAAGCTTAATCCTAATATATACAAACGAGTCTATCCTGAAGTGAAAGATATGCCTAAAAAATTGCCAAAAAATAATTTTACTTATCAAGCAAATGAAATGCTTAAATTTTTAGATATTCATGCTAAAGCAATGGTTGATGAAGGTTATGGTATTGTATGGAGCCATTCACCCCAATATCAAAAACTTATAGATTTTCTAGTAAAATTACTTCAAAGTTATACAGCTGACCCATTTGAAGGACTATTAATAAAAATTAATCCAAATAATCCTATAGAAATCAACTCAGTTATTGATTATCTCTATAGTACTATATTCGAAAACAAAGACAGTATATTTCAAAATCAACTAGCTTATTCGTTTTTATACAATTACTTTATATCAAAAATACAAGATTTTTTTATAGACAGTCAATATTTTAATGAAGTAGCTAAAAAAATCAAACAAAGTGGACCAGCTACTACGATAGATATAGTCTCTGATATATTAGCCTACCCAATGCAAAGGATAAGTCGAATTTTATTACAACTAATTGAACTAACTAACCACTTGATCAAATTTCATGAACTTTCTGAAGATGAGCCTATTGAAGTTAAATTGAATAAATACATTAACGATTTTCAATTAATAAAAAACAATCTACAATCTGATATTCAATCTTTAAGCGATAAAACCTTTAAATCAACTAAATCAACTCCTTGTGATATCGATCAGATAAAAATTAAATGTGGCAGTTTGCTTGCACAAGAAGAATTAATCCAATTCTACATTGATAAATTTACTGAATTTTCAAAAACAGAAACTTCTTTTTTAAAATTTATGGATAGTTTTTCTTGTGAAATCAACAAAGAAAAAGAACGAAGTCATAGCACCTCATTAAAACCTCTAAAAAAATTAAATACTTATTTAGATAATGTAAATGCTTATCTGGATAATTACCTTGGTATTGAAACTTGCATCAATATTTTTAAAAATAAAATAGAAGATAAGCATTTTAAACTAAAGTATAAAAATGAAATTATTCAAATCAATAATGAATTCTATGATTATCTAGATCGAAAAAAAAAGAATTTAATTAATTTAAAAATTAATTTTAAAAAACTTGCATCTATACATATCTTCTTAGATACATTTGCCGAGCCTAATAATCAATATACACCAACTCATTCAGATGCACCTTACTATTTTAAAGATGATATTGAACATATACACTCATTGATCAATGATGCAATTACAGAAATACAAAAAGAAAAAATGATCAGTTTTGTTGAAAATATAAAACCCTGTAGCAATATAAAACTCTATCAACCTGAAATTTTAGATCCTAATTTTATAAAAAGTGAGGTAGAAAAAGTCCTACCAACTCTTGATCAGATGGACAGTTTTGATAGACCTGATTTAGAAAATGACAATAATAATGATCATTCTGATACATTTATGCCTAATAAGCTTGAAATCACTGCCTCAGCACCACCACAGCATTTTTCAGATCATGATTCAACTAACCACACACTACTTGAAAACTCAACAAAAGAACAGCAACTGGCATAATCTTATAATGTGATCTACATTTAATTTATATTTAGCAAATTATTGTTTAAACTTCAACGCCACATAATCAAACATAGTGTGAGGATTAAAAATGAATAAAGCAAAATATTTTAGTATTGATAAATCATTAAAATTAATATTTAGCATTTCATTTATGCTAATACTATCTCTAACAATATGTAGTACGAATACTTATGCAACACAGCTTAACAACACAAAGTCACTTTCAAATCAAATAAGTAGTGAACACTCAATTACTGTATCTGAAGTAATTAAAGCACAAAACGCTTGGGCAGAAGGTATTGTTGCTATTGGCCAGGCCTATCTTGATCATAAAGATTATCAACAAGTTGCAAAAAACTTAATTCAACAGTTATATGCTTATAATTATGAGAATGGTATTGTTTTATTTAAACCAACCAAAGCTTCTGAAACACCATTTAGAAAAACAAAAGAATCTGCATTATCCTACTTTGTTGGTGACAATGTAAAATATAACGAAGATAAAGGTTTTGCCATACAGCCATGGACTAAAGTTGTTTTTCATAATGATGAAATGTACTTCCACGGTGATATGGCTATTGCCATGGGTAGATATGACTTTACTGATACCAAAGGCAAAGTAACCAGTGTCGAGTATACATTTGCCTATGTAAAAAATTCTAATGACAAGCTTAAAATCGTATTACATCACTCATCCATACCTTATAGTAGCTAAGCATAAAAACAAATGCTAGCCTAAACTAACTATCTTATGGCACACTAAGTATTATTGATCATACTCATTGGTTTTAAGTTATGGTTCGAGTTAAAATTTGTGGTATTACAAACATAGAAGATGCCCTTTGCGCTTATCATTGCGGTGCAGATGCACTAGGGTTTGTCTTTTATAATAAAAGCCCACGCTATCTAACAGCTGAAAAAGCCAAATCAATCATTCAACAACTACCTCCATTTATTCAAACTGTCGGGTTATTTGTTAATCATACTAAAGATGAAATTGATAGCATTTTGAATCAAGTACCTGTCAACCTATTACAATTTCATGGCGATGAATCTGATCATTTTGCACAATTATTTAAGCGCTCTTTTATTAAGGCAATCAGAGTAAAAGACGCATCTGATATTGAAAATGCATCGATTAATTATCCTAATGCACAAGGTATATTAGTCGATCACTATAAAAAAGATAGCTTTGGTGGCACAGGAGAGACTTTTGACTGGTCATTAATACCCATTCACAGAATAAAACCTATTATTCTTGCTGGCGGTTTAAATTGTCAAAATATTGACAAGGCAATTAAGAGTATTTCTCCAGATTCTGTAGATGTTTCTAGTGGTGTAGAAAAAGAAAAAGGCATTAAAGATCATAATTTAATCAAAAAATTCATCTCTTGTGCGAAATTGTCCATTACTTAAATAGGATATCTCTCAATATCCAAAAAGACATACGCTATATTTAAGATTTATTAACCGATGCATAATGTACCTAGTTTAACAGGCAACCCCCTAGGAAGGAGCAGAGTTCTTAAAGGAAAATGAACTTAAATCAACACGGATGTTGATTGCTCCGACCGCTTTAAAATGTTACCCTAATACCAATTCATTTAATTTATCATAAAGTAAACATCTATGGTTATTATCGCAAGTGTATTAATCGGCTTAGTACTCGCAATTATCACTTTTATATTATTAAATTATAATAAATCACATCAAAATGCAAAATACCAAAATATTAGTCATATGCTTAATGGCATCATTATTGGATTAGTTTTCTTTTGTGTTAGTTTTTTCAGTTGGTTTTTATTGCATTAATTCCATTAAGCAAAAATTAATTTTGAATATTACCTGATGAAAAATGATAGTTTAGGTATGCTCAACACTGTCATGACGCATATTAAATTCAATCTTCCAGCTATCATCTGAATTTTGTGCGTTGGCATTTAAAACAAGGGTACCGACTTCTGTTTGTGATGCTGATAGATAAACTGGAACCACATCACCTTTTTGATATTTCTCTGATTTTAGATTAATTTCAAGTTGATGTAACTCTTCAAGCTCTTCATTTGCCACATCCGCTAAAATTTCACCTTCCTTATCTTCTCGGCGAACATTTGAGCCAAAAAACCTAAAATTTACTGGCTCACCAACAACAAGTCCAAAACTTTGATCAGATACAGCCACATTTGCGCCAGACTCCATACCAAATGGTGCCACACACAACGCTTCAATTGGCGGCTCAAAGCCTGGAATTGCAGGCATCGAAGATTCCAAGCCAATATAATAAGACTGCGCACTTCCTCCACGTATTCGAATGGCCTTACCTTCTTGAACTTGACCAAATACAGAAGCACCTTTGGCAACACTTAAATCATAATCTGCACCGGATAGCTCAACTGCTGGATCAGAGTTAGCTTGCATTAACCAGCGATTTAAAACACTTAAAAGGCGTTGACGTAAAACAGATGATTTAAATACACCACCATTAAATAATACTTTATTTGGCTTAATAAAATCTTTTTGCTCACTACCTTCAAGCGCATTTTTTTGTTTAGTTAAAAAGCCAGCCAAATGGCGCGTAATAGCAGCATCTTGTGCATAATTAAGGCTCATACGACTAACACCACCTCTAAGCCTATTAACCGGCTTATCATCTATCTCCACATTAGGGAAAAAGCCATCTAAAATTGTTTTAGCAACATCACTTTGAGTAATTTTTTCTTTAACTGCTCGACCAATTAACTTAGATGATCTACCTGGTATCACAACGGTTGCTTGCTCTAAAGAAGCATCAGATAATAAGCTTTCTTTAGCACTACGAGCGCTATAAGTTAATGATTGAACTTGCCATGGCTCTAGTTTTTTACCATTTTTAGAAAACTTTTCATTGACCATATAAGCTAATAACCAATCCATATTATCGCCACCAACAAGAATGTGCTCACCTACAGCAATACGCTTTAAGCTTAAATCACCTTCATGCTCTTGAACTGAAATTAATGTAAAATCACTAGTACCACCACCAACATCAACAACTAAGATCACATCACCAATTTGCACCTCATCTCGCCAATGATCACCTACTTGGTCTAACCAACTATAAAAGGCGGCTTGTGGCTCTTCTAATAAAGTTAAGTTATTTAAATCACTCAATCTTGCAGCCTCCGCAACAAGTTCTCTTGCTGCAGGATCAAATGAGGCAGGAATCGTTAAGGTTATTTTCTGCTGAAATAGTGGTGCATCGGAAAACGCCCAGTCCCAAGCATTTCTAATATGTTCAAGATAATAAATAACCGCTTGTAAAGGTGAAAACTTTTCAATATCTTCAGCTGCATTGACAGGCAAAATCCCACTTCTTTTATCAATGTGTTCCTGACAGAGCCAACTTTTAGCACTCGATACAACACGGTTTGGCGTTTTAGAAGCATGCTCTTTGGCATATGTGCCGACAACCACATGACTTTCTTGATCCCATGGCAGAGCAATTTCTTCTGGTCGAATCGTTGCTGCATTAGGCATATAGATAAATGATGGCAATAATTTATGCTTATCAATTGTCCCTGGCTCAGTTACTTGCAATAAAGGAAAAGAAACAACTTTTTGAGGCTTGTCACTATCTTGGTTAATTTCACTATAAGTCACTGCACAGTGTGTCGTACCTAAATCGATACCAATGATATACTTTGCATCACTCATAACTCAACCTCCGCTGGATTAACGATCGAAAGTTTAGCTTTATCTGTTACTTTCGGTAAATTTAAGCCACTAACCTGCCAGCCCTTATGAACTAATACGCCTTGATAAGGTGGCTCACCCTGAATATCACCAATAATATGTATTTTCTGTGTATCAAACCCTTTATCAACGGTAATACTTGAGTCTTCATTTTCTTCTCTAATCGCTGTTAATTGAACATGCTCAGATAATACTTTTTTACACCCTTGATGAACAATTCTTGCAGCAGCGCCCACTTCTTCATCAGTATAATTAAGAATTTCTTCATGTAGAAAATCAACCAAACGCCCATGCTTTTGTAACAGATGCAGTAACTGCAAAGCAGCTGTTTGATCATGCTCTTTTAATAGCATTGATTCACTTTTAATAGTGGATTTAACACCTGCCTCTTTATTTAAAGATACTTTCAAGACATCTTTATCGGTTAATTCTTGCGTATTAACATCTACCTTTCCAAAGATAAGTGCACTAATTCGCTTACCCCATGATAGTTTTATTCTCATTATTATTCCTTAATTAAAAACAAATTTCTCAAACCACACTAATTCTAGCATTTTAATTAAATATATAAAGCTATCTTCGTTTAAGAAATCACTTAAATTTAACCTATATCTATGCTAAAATTTTATAAATCCAATTTTTGGAGTCTTAAAAAGCAATGAACGCTACTTATCAAATTAATCAAAGCTATCAATGGAATTATGAAAACGGCCCTATATTTGAAGGCGAGATTCCAAAACGTCCTGATATAAAACCAATAAAACTATGGGATTATGAAATCAACTCCCCCATTGGTATCCCAGCAGGGCCATTACTTAATGCAAACTTCGTTGCTCTATATGCAAGGTTAGGTTTTGATTTACCTGTTTATAAAACCGTACGCACAATTGAACGCCAATCCCACCCTAAACCTAACTGTTATTATCTTAAGCAACAAGATAGGCTAAAAGAAACTGACATTTTAGCAGATGCTATTACAACTAGAGATATGCCAGAAAATATAAAAGACATATCGATTACTAATTCTTTTGGTATACCAAGTAAGCCTGTTGAAATTTGGCAAGCTGATATTGAATTAGCCAATTATTCGATTGATAGAAATCAACTACTTATTGTCAGCTGTGCTGGCACACCTGGCCTTAAAGAAAGAAATATCATAGAAGATTATGCGCTGTGTGCTCAACTAGCAATAGAAGCAGGCGCCAAAGCCATTGAACTTAATCTATCCTGCCCTAATGTTGTCTCTAAAGAAGGAAGCATTTATCAAGATGCACAACTGTCTTCTGAGATTACTCAAGCTGTCAAACAGGTTATTGGCTCAACACCACTTATGATTAAAATCGGTTATTTTAAAGAACAACAACATTTAGCAAATATTCTAAAAGCGAATGCACCTTTTATTGATGGTGTTGCTGCAATAAATACTATTCCAATGAATGTTCGAGATGAAAACGGTCAACAAGCACTGCCTGGAGAAGGTCGACTGACTAGCGGTATTTGTGGCAATATCATTCATAATCTAGCTGTCAACATGGTCCAAAAAATAGCCCATGAAAAACGCGCCAACCGTTATGACTTTATTATCTGTGGCTCAGGCGGCGTAATGGCACAAGAGCAATTTAATCAATTTTTAGATGCGGGCGCTGACCTTGCAATGAGCGCGACAGGCGCTATGTGGAATCCTTATCTTGCCTATCAGTGGCATTGTGCACAAGCCCAAGAAAATACCTCAATTCAGCAAACACACCTATTAGCAGATTGACTCATTAAATAATTTATTTCGACAAATAATTACATATATACTCATAGCAATAACAGCAACTGCAGGGAATAAAACTGCATTAGCTAGTTTCAAATGTGCTAAATAACCATTTAATAACCCAACTAATGACCAAGATAATGTTGCAACAACATAAATAAATCCTGCCACATTACCTTGGATATTTTTATTAGCCGCATTTGACATCAAAGCACTAACCAATGAAAAAATCATCACATCGCCTAAAAGCGTTGGAAATAGTGATAACCAATATAAACTTTCGGTGATCACTCCCGGCTCAAACCATAAAATAACCCAGCTGGTAACAACCCCTATCAACATCATTATACATGCAATATAAAGCATTATTTTTTGAGAAAATAGTCGGTATAAAACTGGAATAACTAAACCACTGATAATAATTAAACAAACACCAACTAAACTTACAAATAAGCCAATTCCACTAGCCGATAAATTAAAATGCGTCTTACCAATAACAGGGGCAAATAAGTAATAGCCTCCCCATGCTGCCTGATCTAAGACCAAAAGCACTACCAACCAACGCAATGTAGGATTTTTTAATATCTCTTTAATATTGTTATACCATAATAACATTTGATTGGCATATGCCTTATTTGTTGGGATATACGTATCTTTAAAATAAAACCCAATAAAAAGCCCTAATATTCCACCACCTAAACCAATCACAAGAAATGGCCATAAAAAATAGGCATCTAAAAAACTAGCTTCAGCAATATGACTACTTAATAACGGCCCAAACATAAAGCCAATACCAATAAAAAATTGAATTAAACTAACATAGAGTACTTTATTTGTTTTTTCAGAAATATCATTAATAGAAGCCATACAGACAACTTTAGTTGCACTAACTAAATTGTATATAATAAAGCCAATCAATAAAATCCAAAAATTTTTAAGAAAAATCGCAATTATTGCTAAAAGTGCTAATACACCAATGCCTGCAACACAAATTAATAAACTACGTTTTCTGCCAATTTGATCTGAAATACTACCAATAATTGGATTAGAAAACATGGCCGCAAATTGCGTTAAACTTGCAAAAACACCATATAACCACAGCTTATCTGATTCAGTTACCTCATGTGAAAAAAAAGGTGTCACCTGTGAGAAAAAAATCAAGGTTGCTAAGGGGACTAACATACCAGAGATAAATTCTGATAATGTTAATATGCCATAGCTTTGTAGATATTGCCTTGGCAGCTTGGATACGTTTATCATTAGTTGTAATGTTGGTTTGATTATAATTAACTTCGTATCCTACAGCCAAAGTAATAAATGTCAATTTTCTAGTCTAAAACTTAATGAGCTAATTTTATGCCCTTAACAGATTGTAAAAGCATATTACCATAAGATGGATTATTTGGTATGCCTTTTACTACTGAAAACTGTTGATCAAATGCTGCTTGTAATTGCTGATTTGAACAATGCTTAAAGCTTTCAATTGCTGCTTGTAATGCAGGGAAAAGCGCCCCATCTAACTTAACTAATTCACTTCTTAAAGTGGTTAATGATTTAATGGTTGCTTTTGTTGGTGCATCTTTTGGATGATTTCGCCAATAGTTAATCCAATAGCTTTCAATTTGTTTTGAAACATCAATTTGCATTTGATTAAATAGCATAAAGCTACCAGCATTTAAGCCATGAGCTAGCGCATAATCTTTAGCACCATTTAATACTTTTACTTCTTGAGCTGCAGCATATACATTACCATCAGTAACATATTTATTAGCGGCAACCCCTTTAATCAATTCAGTACGCTCTGCCATTAATTGAAAGGCTGTATTGACTTTTTTCATATCACAATGATCTGCATAGCTTGAACTAGCAGCAGCTAATGATAGAACTGAAGCTGCAATTAAGGTTTTCTTTTTCATAATATCAATCCCCCTAAAGTGTTGTATGTTATTGTTGTAGGTTTTGTGTGATTATAATGAAATTATTAGCCAAAAACTATTATGAATTATTGAAGTGATTGTTCAGTTTTTTGAAAGTCACATATATAATATTTGTATATTCTATTTTCAATGACTTCTTTTTTTTCTCACCTTTCGCCCATGCTTTTCTAATTTTTTAACAACACTTTTATTTGGCTGATCTTTAAATGGGTTTTCTGTTGGTTTTAACTCCAACATAATTGGCGTGCCTCGTAATTGAAAAGCATCTCTAAAATAATTAATTAAATATCGCTGATAGCTTGCCGATAATTTATCGACTAAATTGCCGTGAATGACAATTCTTGGTGGATTATGTCCACCCATATGGGCATATTTTGGCTTAATTCGATAACGCCCAACTAAAGGTGGCTGATGCTCACTAGTAGCTAATTTTAATATTTCAGTTAATTGTGTTGTTGGTATTTCTTTATAAGCACTGGTATATGCTTTATCAATCGACTCAAATAAATGACCTACATTACTGCCATGTAGTGCTGATATAAAATGAATATCTGCATAATCACTGACAAAATCTAAACGTCTTTTAATTGCTTCTCTTACCTTTAGGCGCTGACGATCACTTAAACCATCCCACTTATTAATCGCAATCACAATTGCACGACCTAAGTGAATGGCAAAACCAATCATATGTAAATCTTGATCGGTTAAACCTTCTTGGGCATCAGCAACAATAACTGCAACATGTGCATCTTTAATTGCTTCAAGCGTTTTAACCACTGAAAATTTTTCTAGCGTTTGTTTAACTTTACCCTTACGCCTTAAACCTGCTGTATCGATAACTGTAAAGTCTTTTTCATAACGAGAAAATGGAATATAAATACTATCACGCGTTGTCCCAGGCATATCATAAACAACCACACGATCTTCACCTAAAATACGATTGGTTAACGTTGATTTACCTACATTAGGTCGACCAATTAAGGCAAAACGAATGCCTTTAGTTTTTTCATTTAACCGACTTTGATGGTCAACTGGTTCATTTGGAAAATATGACGCTAAAGTATCTTCTATCAGCTGTGTAATACCGCGTCTATGACTTGCTGCAATTGTTTTAATATCAAAGCCTAGAGTATAAAAGTCTGTTAACGATGACTCAATATCAATACCATCTGTTTTATTAACAACCAAATAAACATCTTTATTTTTAGTCCTAAGCATCTGAGCAATGGCTTGATCACCTGCTGTTAGACCAGATCTACCATCAACTAGGAAATAAACAATATCTGATTCCTCAATGGCTAATAATGCTTGTTCAGCCATTGGTGTATCAATCCCATCTTCCTCACCCGCTAGCCCACCTGTATCAATAACAATATAATCATGCCCTTGAAAATTTGCCTGACCATATTGCCGATCTCTTGTCACACCTGGCATATCATAAACCAATGCGTCCTTTGTTTTAGTTAATGCATTAAACAACGTGGATTTACCTACATTAGGCCTTCCTACTAGCGAGACTACTTTAGTCATTTTTTATACTCTTAATGATTTAATTTTATACCTAAAAAACTATTGCCTAAGTTTAGCATATCTAACTTGATTTAAATACCTCATTAAGCGTTTGATTAAGTTTTTGCCATTGTAATGTAACGTTATGTTTATTAGATGCTTGAAATGCTTTAACAACAGCATCTTCAGCACTATAACGAATTGAGATAATGGTTAGATTCGTATTCGCCATTACCTGATTAAATTGAGTAATATTTTTTTGACTGTCATCAATAAAAATTACTGCTTTGATTTCAGTTGCTGATTTAGCTAATAATGTTTTTAACAAAATACCTTTATTCTGCCCAGCTCCAAACAAAACACCTTGTTCAAATGTAACTTCTCGAGGCTTTTTATTCATTAGAGCAACCAGCAAATCCTTTTCAGTTAGACCGCTATCTTTTAAATTACCTAAACGATACGGGTAATAACTGCCTTTAGGCATCGTAACATTAAAACTATGACTAAAATTCAAGTCATTGTTATTTAAAGCTTTTAACGTTGTATGATCAAAATCATGGCCTCTTGATGTGATAACAACCATAGGGTAGCCTTGAGTTTTCAAATGCTGAATAATGCTAGGAATATCCTTTTCAGTTAAATGCATATCAGATAATTCAAATAATAACCCTTGTGCTTTTAATAGCCCTTGAAAATTATTTGCTACTAATGCTTTAGCATGCGGTTTATTTTTAAGTAAATGCTCTTGCCAGCTAAACCATTGATCACTACCTAAATTCTGATTTAATGCCAATAAGGTATTATCAATATCATAAACGATTAATACATGGGATGAACCATAATTATTTGCTAACTCTATTGCTTTCGCATTAAGTGTAGAGAATTGATTACTGGTTATGGTTACTATTTTTGCATTGGCATAGCTTATGGATACCAAAATAGATAAACATAAGCCAACTATATACTGTTTGAAGCTCGATAATCGCATCATAATGCCCCTAATTTATTTCATCATCATAACCATTGTCAAACAGTATACTGGCTTAGGTTTAAATCACAAGATATCATGTTTTAGAGCCACCTGTAACGCTAATGACTACTAAACCTGCAATGACAAATAAAATCACTGCAAGATAAACAGGTAAAAATACCCCAATAGAGACCAAAGGCCCTAAAAGTATCGCATTAACTGCCCAAGCAATGCCAAAGACAGAAACAGTTCCACCCATGATTTGCCCCTGCTCATGATCGTCAACTTTACTTGAAAACCAAGCCAAAATTGCTGAATAAAACAATAACTGGAAGACTGAGGCTAAAATAAACGCAACATATTCCATTAAAACAGATGGATAAACTGCACTTAATAGTAAGGTTATACCTAATAATAATCCATTAACCATCACAAGACTTTTTAATGAACAATATTTCTCCAAAATAGGTAAAATACCTAAAATAGCCACAAAATAACCCAAAGCTGCACAAACAAATGATAAGCCTATTTGTGCTTGATTTAAGTCAAATTCTGCTGATAAAACTAATGGGAAATTTTGCACATAGAATCCCCATGCTGCTTGCATAAACAAAAACGAAAATGCTAAAACAATCACACGCTTATCTATAAACATCACTCTAAAGCTAAAAAACATATCAATAAGCCCTGGCAGTTTTCTAGCGCTTTTCTCAACTTGTCTAGTCTCTTTAAGAAATATCCAAACACTTGCCAAATTGACAATCGTAATGAAGCCACCAATTAAACAAGGTAATAATGTTTGCATCATACTATCACCTTGATATATCTGACCAATAAGCGTTGTTAAACCTGGGCCAATAATAAAGCCAATTGAAGCAGCTAAAGTTACAAAACTTAAGTTTCGTGTAATTTTATCCCTTGGGGATACATCAATGATTGTAGCCTGCGCTAAACCAAAAGAACCACCAAATAAGCCAACAGTAAAGCGACTAATAATAAAAATGCTTAAATTTTCAGTCATTATCGCAAAAACTGATAAAAAGTAACTTAAGGCAACACCTAATAATGCAATGACAAGTAAACGTTTACGCCCAAAAATATCCGATAAACGTCCTAAAATAGAACTACCGAAAAACATACCCAAAGGCCAAACTGCCATCGTTAGTCCATAATAGAAATAACGTACAGTTGCAGTTGTATCAGCTACTAAAAATAATTCATTACTCTTATCTAATATTAATTCGGGGATAATTGGAAATATAAGCCCAAGGCCCATCACATCAATTGCAATGGTCACCATTAATATAAAAATAATGTAACCCGACGATATTTGTTTATTACTCATTGTTATTATCCTATTTTCACATACTCTTTGTAAGCTAAAGTTTAAACTTAATTATTTGACATTTTTTTCCAAATTGACTGATAGTCTTCTAATGCACCACTAAATACTTCTAATTGGCCATTTTTTATCAAATAAAGCTCATCAACCAGTGTTTTTAGTAAATAGCGATCATGTGAGACCACAACCAATGCACCTTCAAAATTATTTAATGCCTCAGTTAGTGCTTGTCGCATATCCATATCCAAGTGGTTCGTCGGCTCATCTAATAGCAATAAATTTGGTTTCTGCCAAATAATTAATGCTAGTGCTAATCGAGATTTTTCACCACCTGAAAATGATGACAATATTCGATAAGAATCATCGCGACTAAAACCAAAACCACCCAGATAAGTTATCAACTCTCGCTCAGTTACACCTGGTGCAATGCGCCTTAATAAGGTTAATGCATTGACACTGACATCTAGCTCATCTAACTGATGTTGTGCAAAATAGCCAATTTTAACACCTGAGAAAACTTCAATTAAACCACTTTTCGGTTTTAATTGACCACAAATGCCTTTAATTAATGTTGATTTACCTGCACCATTAATGCCTAATAAACCAATACGTTCACCTGAGCGTATACTAAATTTAAGCTTAGTTAAGATATCAACTTCATTATATCCTAATACAGCCTTATCAAATGTCACCATTGGGTTTGGCATTTTATGTGGTGCCTTAAACTCAAATCGAAATGGTGATGCCTCATAGATAAATTTAATTTTATCCATACGCTCAAGCGCTTTTAGGCGACTTTGTGCTTGTTTTGCCTTCGATGCTTTATAACGAAAACGATCAACATAAGATTGCATATGCGCAATTTGTGTTTGTTGTTTTTTATAGCTTGCATTATTAAGGGCAATCGCTTGCGCTCGTTCATATTCAAATGTTGAATAATTACCCTTATAAAGCTTAAAAGCCTGATGCTCAATATAGCCAATATGTGTTACCACTTGATCTAAAAAATCCCGATCATGAGATACCAAAACCACAGCACCTTGATAATGCTTTAAAAAATTCTCCAACCAAATAATTGCTTCCATATCTAAATGGTTTGTTGGCTCATCTAATAGCAGTAAATCACTCGGTGTGAACAAGCATTTTGCTAAATTAAGGCGCATACGCCAACCACCAGAAAATGACTGATATGGGTTCTGCATTGCTTCATCACTAAAGCCTAAACCATTAAGCATCTTAGCTGCTTTTGCTTGTGCTGAATAACCATCACATTCTGATAGTCTCTGATGAGATTTCATCATTAAATCATAATCATTAATCGTCTCTGCATAAGCTAAATCTTGATATATTTTATGTAAGTTAGCATCTCCCGATATTACAAAATCAATCGCCTTATCATCGCTTTGAGTAATTTCTTGAGCTAAGGACTGTACACGCACACCACCTTTAAGCTCAACTGTCCCTGTTTGCACCTCACTTTGATGGTTAATGGTTGCTAAAAGTGAAGACTTACCACAACCATTATGACCGCAAAGTCCAATAACTTGTTTTTTATAAACCGAAAAGCTAATACCTTCTACCAAAGTATTTGCGCCATGCGCTATAGCGACATTTCTAAATGTTAACATTGAAATAAACTCCAAAGTTTTTAACAGAATATTCTGTTGAGAATCATATTTTTAATTATTAAATTTACCAAATTATGGGCATATTTACCCTGAGATTTCACCAATTAAGGGGTGATGACTACTCGCATTGGAGTTGTAAGGATAAAGCAATACAACGCCATCTTAGTAGCCTTGCTCGGTTCAACGCCCTGTACGTATAATTGCTTCATTGGAATTAACCTTTTTATAAAATGAAGTCTGATAATAAATCAAGACATTTAAAAAATCAAGAAAATTAAATCCCTTTTCTATCGTTAAAATATAATAATATATAATTGGCATTTAATCTGAATCTCATTTTAAACTATAAATATTTATTTTTGCTTTTTTACCGCGAATCTCAACCTGACCTATTTCAGTTAAACAAGCTTTATGTTTTGAGTTTAATTGTTGATAAGTATGCTCTGATAATAATAAATTTGTCTTATAGACTTTATTTAGTGCTTCCATTCGTGAGGCAACATTCACAGCATCAGATATAACTGTACCATCCATGCGTTTATCAGTACCAACTGTACCTAATACTAATTTACCTGTATTAATTCCTATACCAATTTCTACTTCTAATAATGCTTTCTTTTTACGAAAATAATTATATTTTTGTACAACTTCAAGCAATTGACACCCGCATTCAAATGCATCATTTGCTGATTTTGGAAATAAGGCCATAATTGCATCACCAATATATTTATCAATAAAACCATTGTGTTGATGGATTATTGGTTCCATATTAGCTAAAAATTGATTAATAAATGCAAAGGTTTCTTCAGGTGTCATTATCTCTGACATATCAGTAAACCTTCTAATATCTGCAAATAATACGCTCATATCCGCTTCAACATAATCACCTAGTTGAATATGTGTGACACTTTTTTTGCCTAATAATTTAATAAAGTTTTTTGGCACAAATCGTTGATAGGCTTTATTTAAGCGAGTTGTTCTTGTATATAGCTTGGCATTTTCAATGGATATTGCAATTTGACCAGATAAGAATTTTAACTGTTGACACCTATCTTCAGTAAACGTTTTTGGAATCATATTGTTCTCTAGATAAAGAATTGCCGTTATTTTATTTTGACTAATCAATGGCAAACAAATAATTGATTTGACCTGATGGTCACTAATATAAGGGTCGCTATAAAAATCAGGATTTTTAGATGCATTATCCAACACAACTGATTTAGCTGTATTAATTACATATTGTAAAACAGACTGAGCAATTAAATCAGATGAAACAGGCATAGACTCTAATAAGCTTGACATTTCACCTTGAGAATTCATATATGCTTCTATATAGAACTTTCCCTCTTTCGGCAATAGAACACAGCCACTTTGCGCGCCTGCATTTTCAATTAATAAATTCAATAGTTTTGTTAATAGCTCATCGATTACCATTGTAGAGGAAATAACCTCTACTGACTTTTGAATACTATTGATATTTAGTGAAACATCACTCACTTTTAATGTTTGTGTATTTAAATTAATATTTTTCTCAGCTATATTATCTGCGACTGGATGACTTAAAATATTAGAAAATGATTCAGACAATACCTTAGTTTTTGTAAACATTTGTACACTATCATAGCATTGATATGCTGCCTGTAGATAATATCTAGCAACTGTATCGCGCTTTAATTCTAAATAATGTCGCCCTAGCCATTCATTAGCTATTGCTTCATCAAATAATAACCGGTATTTTTTACCTGCATCAATCGCTTGTTCAAATGCTTTTTCAGCGGAACTAAAATCTTTAGCATACTGATTCCAAAAAGCTTTTATGATCAAGTATTTTGATAAATAATTATCAGGACAGTATTGTGCATATTTTTGGAATTTTTTTAACACTTTTTTTATAATTATTTTCATCTTTAAACGTTGAAAAAATGACGCACTTGGTAATGATTGAATATATGTTAATGCCTGATAAAATTTAAATACATTAAAGTTATACGAACCAATTAAACTCTTACTAGGTTTACCTTTTAACCGATTGACTATGTTTAATGATATTTGCTGCGTATCTAAAATAGAGGCTATTGAAAGCTTAATTAACAGCATTCTTGCATAAATCATATGATTAAGTTCTTCATTTTGTTTATGCTCATCAAAATAATCACCAGCCAACTCACTAAAAGAGTTTTGATGGTCAGAATGATATCTTAAATTATAAGCTGACTGCACAATTAAGTCTAACCCTGTAACAGCAATATTTTCTTCAAATATTTTTAATTTTTTTCTATATTGATTAATATTGTTAATTAGCTCATTACAACCAACTCCCATAAAATATTGAAGAAAAAAATGATTCCATATTGATAGTGCAGCTGTATTTTTAACACCATAATGTACAGCTTGTTCATAATTTCTTAATAAGTCTTTTGTAATCTGTTGAAGTGGTTTTTGATAATGAAGCACAACAAATGTAGTGGTAAAAATATGTTCAACTCTATCTCGTTTAATATTTATTTTATCTGATAAAATAAACACACGCTTTGCCCATTTCAGTGCTTCTGGAATATTTCCAAGTAAACTTACCATAAACATACAACCAGCTAAGCTAGTAGTTGAATTACGATAATAACCATATTTTAAAACTAATCGTAATGTTTTAATATTAGCCTTAAACAGCAAAGGTATATTTCTGTCTAAATAAGCCCCCTTAGTCAGATTTGGTAAATGGGTAAATATAATACGAATATTTTCATCAGCTGTTTCTTTTAAATTAATAATATCCTCATCAGTATATTTTTTCATTTCCTTGTTAGATTTTAGAATATCATAAATTAAACCAATTAAATTTGGTTTAATCGCTATAGATAAGCCTGCCTTTTTATATAGCTCTAAAATCATACACGTTACATCATGATAACGTTCTTGCCCTAATAAGTAATACCCATAAATATTAACAATTTGACTTTCATATTGAATATCATTTACATAGTGCTTTAATTTTTTTCGATACTTTTCCATTTCTTTAAACTGATTAGAATAAAAAGCACACTCCATAGCACCAATATTAATTTCACATAGATAATTGTAATCTTTTTGCCAGTTTTCATGTTCTATCCACTTTAAACTCATCTGATAATAATTAAATGCAGCATCAAATGCAGCTGATTCCTTTGCATACCGGGCAGCTTGTATATTTAGCTGAATAATTGTTTTGATTTCTTCATCATCAATCTGGCTACCTTTTACATTAAAAGCTCGATTATAATGATCAACAATATTAAACAATGCTTCAGACTGAATATCATCACCAAGACAATCTAACAATAATTCTCTAGCTATAATCAAGCTTGTTTGCTGTGTAGTTTTATCATCGAGCAGTTCGTATGCTGCTTGTTTAATTCTATCATGAGTAAATTGATAAATTTTAGCTTCATAATACCTAGACTCCTGTGTAAGAATATAACCATGTTTCACTAAATTTTTCATATTAGATAAAACTTTTTCTAAATCCATATTAAAAATTTTTGCCAAAAGCTTAATATTAAACTCACTACCAATACAGGCTGCTGCACTTAATAAGTCACATAAATGCTGATCTAATTGTTCAATATTGCCAATCAAAAGCTCAACAACATTATCACTAAATCTTTGTTGTTTAACTTGATTAATATCCCATTGCCACTGTATTAATTCATTATCAAAATATATAATTTTTTGCTGGTGAAGTGTAATCAATAACTGCTGTAAAAAAAATGGATTACCTAGTGTCTTTTCATACATAACTTCAACTAAGCCTGACACTTCATTAGTAGATTTATTTAAACTATCAACCAAATATTGATTAACATCTATTTTTGTAAGTGCTTCCAATGTGATTAGATCATAACCTATATTTAATTGTTTAATTTCACGCATTAAGCTTAAAAGTGGATGTGTATCATCAACCTCAGCTTCTCGATAAGCACCAATAATTAAAAGATAAGGAATTTTTTCTAAAATGAGTAGTTTAAGTAATTCAAAAGAAGCAATATCAGCCCACTGCAAATCATCTAAAAATAAGGTAATTGGCATAGATTGATTAATTAGTGACTTTAACAATTGTGTAATACCATGATTAAAACGATTTGTTGATTCATTACTATCTATGGTATCTGATGCCTCTGCTTTACCTATTAGAAAAGACAATGTTGGAATAAAGTCTATCATTACACCTGCATTATCCCCAAGCGCTTCAAGTGTCCGTTGTTTAATTTTATCAAGTTGCTCTGTATTTTTTGTCAGTGTTTCCTTAATAAGCTTATCTAGTGCTTGAGCTATGGCATAATAAGGTATTGATCGTTTTAAATACTCATACTTCCCCGAAATTAAATATCCATGATGTTGTAGTAATTTTTCATTAAGTTTTTGCACTAGCATAGTCTTACCAAAACCTGATGCACCTTGAATAAAAAGTACATTAGAATTACCAAAAGCTACTTCTTCATACCTTAAAAATAAAATATCTATTTGCTTATCTCTTCCATAGATTTTCTCTGAAGGTTTTAGCTCTTTAGATATATCTTTTTCAGCAATATCAAATAACTCTACTACCCCGTCTTTAATTTTTTGACTACATTTAGTCAAATCATACAACAACCCATATAAACTCTGATATCTTTTAGCTGGCTCTTTTTCAAGTAATTTCATCACAATGTCTGATATAACTTCAGGAATATTTGGATCAACTACATGCACAGGAGTTGGCACTTTTGCAATATGTGCATAAATTAACTCATTTGCATCATTACCTTGAAAAGGTAAGATCCCAGTTAATAATTGATAAAAAGTTACACCTAATGAGTAATAATCACTTCTATAATCAATACGATAGTTCATTCTAGCAGTTTGCTCAGGGGAAATATAAGGCAGCGTACCTTCTAAAGTATTAACATCCAGCTTACTTGTTTTTTGAGACGCAATTTCCACTGAAAGTGAAAAATTAGTTATTTTAACTTGGCGAGTATTAAGATCATATAATATATTCAATGTATTAAAATTTTTATGAATAATATCATATGAATGAATCTTATCTAGTGCCTCAACACAAGGAATAGCAAATGCTAGAAAACTTGTTAAAGTCATTTTCCCATCTGTATCTAAGATTCTTTGAATACTTTGATAAGATGAATCCTCTGTTATTATAGCGTATAAGTTACCGGAATTAATTAACTCAATTATTTTAGGAACAACTTCTAATTCTTGTAACAATGACAATACTTCATACTCATGCAATAAATAATTAATATCAGCCTTAGATGGTATATCATTATTTAACTTTTTAATAATTACTCTAGTATTATCCTTTTCTCTAACTGCCATAAACACACTAGTTACATGATCTTGTGATATCATTTTTAATTGACTATAACCAAAACCATCAAGCTTATTCATTATGAACCAACCTTCATTTATAAATATAATATTCTTAAATTGTATTTATAAATATACAAAACAATATTATTTTTTCCCATATTATATTATTAACAATAAATGATAAAGAATTGAATTATATAATTAATAATATCAAAGAAAACAAAAATTAAGGCTATTTTGGCAATATATGTTGAACTTGAATATATTTCTTATAACAGTAATATTCTTTTTGGGGTATATAGTTATGAGAAAATCAAAATTTAATTCATTTTTAAGTGCATTATCTGATCTTACAATTAATCAATTACAAGTTTTACTTACACGTGCATCAGCTCTTAAAACTAATGCCTTTGTTATAGCTGAAACTGTAAACACATGCTCAG
>JAKJJQ010000189.1:0-843 GCA_021713415.1 Thiotrichales bacterium 19X7-9 | reverse complement strand
TTTCTAAAACCGTAAGCTCTTCTTTGTATTAATTTCATCTTTCGATGGAAGCCTTCAGTAATGCCATTATTCTTAGTAAATCTCCACATTCTAGCAATCTCATCTTTCCATTTATATAAAGTATTTCCAAGCTTTACCAAAGACTGAAAGCGAGAGCTTTTAAGTAATTTAATAAAGTTTAAGAACTCATAAACAACAGGTTTAGCTTTTCTTGCAGTAAGGTGTTTATTTTTCATTATTTTTAATAACTGTTGATGGGCTAAATAGAGATGATAAATAGCGGGTTGTTCTTTAAATAGCTTTTGTTGGTTTAGTATTTGATTTTTTGAGAGCTTCTCAGGGCTTGTAATTAATAATCTAATAAACTGTCGATGATAACGAATGTCAGTTTTAATTGAACGATAGGCCTTCATAAAAGCATGATTAATTAGTCGAACTACATGAAACCTATCAGCAACAATCAGAGCATTTGGAAAGCATTGCTGTATCATTTTTTTATAAGTTTGACTTAAATCGATACAGACAACTTTAACCTTATCAGCACCTGGTATTTGTTGAATATAAGATTGTAATTCAGAAGCTCTCCTACCTAATTTAAGATCAAAGACTCGATGTTTTCTTAAATCACAAAATGTAGTAGCAAATTTATTTTTATGAACAAAATGTTCATCAATACCTAGAACTTTAGGCCAAGACCTTTGTGAGATCATTTTATTTTTACGTTGATAGATTTGTTGGAAGTACCTTTCAACTGTACTGTTGCTGATATGGTTATCACGGGCTAAATCGGTTGAGCTAACTCCTTTAGTATGTAGGTAATAAATTTGTTCCTTAAGCTTTTCT
>JAKJJQ010000188.1:0-856 GCA_021713415.1 Thiotrichales bacterium 19X7-9 | reverse complement strand
TAAAATTAAAGTAGTTAAGCGTCGCTGTTATGGTTTCTTTAAAACTGAGTCGCTTTTTCAAAGATTAATGATTGATTTGAGAGGATATAAAATGCTTGGTATTTAACCAACAAGAAATGGAAAAGAGTCAAAAAACTGCTATACAAAAATACATTAATCAATTAAAAGATCCTTCCTGTGATTTTGTCAAGATATTCCAAGAATCCAAAGATGCAATCTCTAAACATAGAAAACTTGCTTTGGGTACTAAAAAAAATACAAAATCATATCAAGCAGCTAAAGTGGACTTTGATAATGCTCAAAAACTTATAGATAGTTATAGTGATAAAAAAGTAAAAAATAGAGAAATTGATCCAAGGCAGTCAGCCATTAGCGCAATATTTGATACAAATAATCCACATGATAAAAGTCGGCCTGATGTTGAAACTACTAAAAAACCAATAAAAACTCATAAAACAGAAAGCTCTACATTGAAAAAGGCAAGTGATACTAAACATCTCTTTATGGAGCAATCTCAAAAAGATAAAGATGTAAACCCAGTATTTTCGCATGATTTTTATAATTTATAGGGGTTTTGTTGCAAAAAATGGAAAAAACCGTTTTTTTTTTCAATATTAATTTATATGTACAATATGATAATTTTTCATAGAGATAATCAATTTATCAATAACGCATATTGTTTAATAAAATTTAAGGGTTACTTTATGCCTACAGGGTCTTACAAATTCGGGCTCTCCCGCAAAAAATGTGGTGCACTCAAACCTATGCCATTCTTAGCTTTGGTAGGTATTTAGCATAGCCTTCAGTGTCTAAAAATATACGTCTAAACAGATTATTTTCATCAAAGATTCCGTAG
>JAKJJQ010000187.1:0-909 GCA_021713415.1 Thiotrichales bacterium 19X7-9 | reverse complement strand
TCTTTTAAAACCACAGTGAATACAACTACTTTTATTTACTTTAGCAATATGCATAATTAAAGGGTTTGCACAAACTGATTTTAGGACTTTAAAACCAGGCAAAAATAATCTATTATCAAATTTAGGCACTTGATACTCCTATTAGCTATGTTTTTCATACTTTCTAGCTTAGGTTAAGTAATTTCAAGTGCCCCTCTTTATGACGTAGAGCCAGAAAAATACATGCAAAGAATCTTATTGCAGCAAAACAAAAAAACTCGTGGATATAATCCTGATTTTCTTGTTATAAATCGAGATTCAGATGTTCTCAGCCTCAAATACAAGGATTTATTAAAGGCTTACTCTCTTAAATGGATTTGAAGTTAAAAGCACCTAATTACACTACATTATCCAGGCGTTCAAAGGAATTAAATATCATATTCAGATGTCAAGATTTCAGTGATAATGTTCATATCAACGTTGATTCATCAGGGTTAAAAATCCATAGTGGTAATCAATGGAATAACTATAAGCATCGCAAAACAGATAAACACAAAGAAAGATTCTGACGTTTAATTTGGAATATGCAGCAAGCCTGCTTTTGATCTTGTGGTAGATCTCAACTTTGGTTAAAGCTTTTTACTAGTTGACCAAAACTAAGACATGTCTTTGGATGATCTGTCATTTAAATTCAATATTTAATGATCAATATTTGAGCAATTACCCCGTGGCTTGCCACGCGGTACATTAAACGGGAAAGTTTGAAAACCGAAGAGGTTTTCATGTTAAACTAAAAAAATGTCGCTAGTAAGATCATTTCATTGTGCCTATAGCACTCATTACCACATAGTTTTTCCTGTGAAATACAGGAAGGCCTTGCTGATCTCAAAAGTAGAGTGCCGTTTAAAGGCAATCTGCGAAGAGATAGGT
>JAKJJQ010000186.1:0-925 GCA_021713415.1 Thiotrichales bacterium 19X7-9 | reverse complement strand
ATTACTCCCCTTTCTGAGGAAGTATTTGCAAATTATGATCGGAAAAAAGAGCACATTCAAGATGCTAATTATTACATTGAAATGAAGCTAAGAGAGTTGAAACGATCTTTATGAATCACACATTTAAACATATTATTTATTTAATCACCCTAACTCTTCTAGGGCTTAATTCTTATGCTAATAACTTAGATGAGCAAAATTCAACTATTTGTTTATCTGTTGGGTTATACGCATCTATTATTGATTTAGATGATATTACATTAACGAACTATACTGGAATTAGTGGCAATCGTAATACAGAGTATCATGGTAATGATCAATTTACTGTTAAATCAAATGGGCCAGTTAGAATTTTTGTCTCAGGAGACGCTATGACGCACAAAATAACCAATACTGTATTACCAACTGACTTTAAATTGGAAAATGACTTAAACTACTTTGATACCCAAGCCAATCAAGCTCATTTAGGCGAGCATACTGTTAATGTCAAAGCAATAACAACAGAGATATCTAACTCACCTGCTGGTCAGTATGAGGGTACTGTTGTTGTTACCGTAACACCTCAAATAGAAAAATATTTAAGTAATTATAACTGTACATTACGTCAAGCTTCCTACCCTGTTAACTCCAGTTATGCAACCATTGCCTTTGAGGATTTGTATCCAAGACCTGGTGATGCTGATTATAACGATATGGTTGTTAATTTAAGAATGGCTATTTTGGCAATATATGTTGAACTTGAATATATTTCTTATAACAGTAATATTCTTTTTGGGGTATATAGTTATGAGAAAATCAAAATTTAATTCATTTTTAAGTGCATTATCTGATCTTACAATTAATCAATTACAAGTTTTACTTACACGTGCATCAGCTCTTAAAACTAATGCCTTTGTTATAGCTGAAACTGTAAACACATGCTCAG
>JAKJJQ010000185.1:0-941 GCA_021713415.1 Thiotrichales bacterium 19X7-9 | reverse complement strand
AGAGACTATCCAATAAGTCAGTTGGTTACCCAATGAAATGCAATTTAGATCAACAAATAAACTAAAAATTATTTCATCATAAGCAATTAATTATTATAACATGAATGCCATTGTCAGAAAATTTAAATTTTGAAAGATGATTCTTAAATATCAAACTGATGTTACTGATACACAATGGAATATTTTAAAGCCAATTGTAGATATCCCAAATTCTTTTGGAAGGCCGCGTCAAGTGCAGATGAGGGATATAATTAATGCCTTGAATTATCAAGCTAAAACTGGATGTCAGTGGGCTATGTTGCCAAATGACTTTCCTCCTAAATCAACAGTTTTTTACTATTTTAGCAAATTCAAACAAGATGGTACTTTTATTGAAATAAACCGTATTACCACTGAAATATCTAGAAAGCAGCATGATAGAGATATTGAACCAACAGCTGCAGTTATTGATTCTCAAAATGTTTCATCAATTAATGTTTGTGAAGATGTTGGTTATGATGGCGCAAAGAAAATTAAAGGACGTAAACGCCATATTGCTGTAGATGTTAAAGGTCATTTACTAGCATGCAAAGTACATTCAGCTTCAATCCCAGAACGTGATGGGGCTAAATTGTTATTACCAATATTAGCAGCTTGGTTTATGAATATACTGATTATTTTTGCTGATGGTGGCTATAGTGGTGAGCCTATCAAACAGTGGGCTATGGCCATGTTTTATTGGATTTTCAAAGTCATAAAGAGGCCTAGAAAACGCTTTCAAATTGTTAAATTTAGATGGGTTGTTGAACGGACATTTGCATGGTTATTAACCTACAGACGTTTGAGTAGATCATATGAACGTTATTCTGATAGTGAAGAAGCTTGGATATACTTTATTTCTGGGATGATGAATCTAAAAAGGGTTGCATAGTATGTTTAAATATAGATAAATTAGAATTTAG
>JAKJJQ010000184.1:0-953 GCA_021713415.1 Thiotrichales bacterium 19X7-9 | reverse complement strand
ATATAAATCGTTTGCCTTTCTGCTTTCCACTATCTCGATTATATGGTGCAACTCCTACCAAGGCGGCTAGTTGCTTTCTATTTGCTGTTTTGATCTCTGGTAAATATCCCATAATAGTATAGGCAGTATATTTCCCTATAGCAGGAACTGAGCATATAAGCTGAAAATCTTTCCTAACATCTTCTTTCTCTACAATTAATTGATCTAGTTTGTCCCCAAGATCTTTAATCTCCTTTTCTAGCCAGGTTAAATGCCTTTTAATTGATTTTTGTATGCTATGGTCAAGATGTTTATCTAAACGCACTGATTCAGCAATCTTGTCTTGTATTAATTGTTCTCTTCGATTAACCAATGAACGAAGTTTCTCATACTCAGGTAAGGTTTTATTTATCTGGGGCAACACTTCATATTTAATGGCATAATCTGCAATAATTTTGGCATCAATTCTATCTGTTTTTGCGAGTTGGCCAATACTTTTAGCATAAGCTCTTATTTTATTCGCATGAATCATACTATATTGAGTATCACGGCTTTCAAGCACTTGCCTTAAAGGTCTTTCATAACCACCTGTTGGTTCAAATACAATAACATAATCTTTTTGTTCATCTAGGGAGTTAAGAAATAAATTAATCTCCCGTATTGAGTTTTTAATTACTATATCTTGACCATTAAAATGAATTTGTAATTCTATTTTTCCAATATCAATACCAATATACGTTATCATAATGAGTCCTTATTCTATATACTATTGAATGGTTAACATTATCCTTACTTGCGGTAAGATTCGAGGCTCGCCCTCATGTCATCTGTTCGGATATGGTTAACTTAATGAGTGGAGAACCTAGACTGAGGTTCGGTAATGAAATACCTTACTCGATTAACGGTTCCTCCACTCACCCCTTAAAAGTGGATTAGACTTTTAAGGTTTATTCAATTTCATAATACAAGTTCGA
>JAKJJQ010000183.1:0-1010 GCA_021713415.1 Thiotrichales bacterium 19X7-9 | reverse complement strand
AACATTTCTTCTCTATCATTTTTTGAAATACTTTGTAATTGAAGAACATCATACTGTAACCAATTAGTTAATGTTAAAAATTGATTATAGATATAATCGTAGTTTTCCATTTCTTTCGTTGCCTTTTCTAAGTGATACTTAGACTTTTGCTTTTGTTGTTTGGTTTTAGCCTTATCAAGCTTTGAGGATTTATTCACACAATTAGTAACTGAAGATTCATACTTATTTTTGAAAAAACGTACCGTCTCCTTTATGCTTTGAGTAATATGAAAGTGATCATATCTACGGGTAACTAATGGAAGTACTTCAGAAAATGCTTTATCCATGCCAGGAGCACCATCCATAATATTGTTGATAGGGTTGTAACCTTTATCCATCATGTTAAGTAAATGATATCCCCAAGCATTATGGTCACGATTCTCTTCCTTTTGAAGTTCCATGCAAAACTGAGAATCAAGATCAATCGCAGCAAGCACAGGATTTCCCTGATGAAATAACTCATCTGTTGCACTATTTTTGCAATCATCTAATTGGTAACTATCGCTGACTTGTTTAGCTTTACTGGTTGCATCATCAAGAACTGATGATACTTTTCCAATTGATCTTTTAATATCAAAAGCATAGATCATAAACATGACAATATCTCGAATACTGGCTTTGCAAATAATAAATAGCAAAACAATAATCATTTCTATCCATTGATTTGTAACGGGCAGATAAAATTGAACATCATCAGGTTGATTTAATGTTTGATCTACTGCATCAGCTACTTTATTAATATGAGAATAAACTGTTTTTCTAGTAACTCCATGTTTCTTTGAAATGGTGGTTACACATCCAGATTTAATACAGTCATTTAGTAATTGTTTTTTAGCATTTTTAGTGAGTCGTTTTGGTTGCATTTTGTGAGCTGTTTTGTTTGAGGTTTGTGCTAAATCAATGATAATGAAACAGCTCTCTAAATTCCATCAATAAGTTACCTGATGTGTATACTAGAATTGAACCGTGCC
>JAKJJQ010000182.1:0-1067 GCA_021713415.1 Thiotrichales bacterium 19X7-9 | reverse complement strand
AAACAAAGCCATCCATGACTATAATATAGAACATAGGCGCGTTTTAGACTGACTCTGATTAGAAGAAGTATCTTCATAAAAATGTAACTCTGGTTGATCTAAATAGGCAACATTAGTTATTGAACCATATTCTAACCCATCAGATTCTGGTGTATATGTTTTACTGTCACAAGGTGTTGAAACGTAGACTGCAGAACTAGCTAATCCATATTGTTCTAAGCGCTTTTCAATGCCAACATCAACTAATGTTTCTTCTGATGTGGATGAACACGATGGAATATGTTCAGCGCCCACACAAGCAATGACTAAAGCAGAAGGGTTTTGTTTTTTCACTTGGGCAACTTTATCAGCAAATGTAGCATTTGGTATTTTAATACGTTGTTGAGACATAGCATATTTACACATAGCAATTCCAAAGCAATCATATGCTGGTTCGCCATCCATTAAGTTTTCTACTTTACTATCATATAAATCTAATGCTTTTAGTTTTTCAATGATACTTTGTTTAAATTGTGTCTTTTCTAGAACTTCATTTATTTTTCTATTATTTCCATATTTTTTTATTAGTACATTGGATACTTTTTCATACAAATGATCTAATTCATAGAAAGGGTTGGATTGGTTATTTTCTAGTCCTTGAATTTCAGCATTTGTTTTTAGAAGTTGTAGAACTTCTTTTTTTTGTTGACCTTGAAGATTGTGTGGTAAATTAGTTGGAGAATAAGTTTGAATGTCTTGGTGTTCAATTAGTATAATGATAGGTCTTTTAGATTCATTGATCACATCGTTATGCTTTAATAATTGCTTAATTCCTGTATCTGCAGAGTGATGACTTTCACCTAAAACTAAAACATCTAATTGATCATTATTAATTGCTTGGCTTAAAAATTTCCCAAATGACATATGCAACCCTTTCTTCTAATAATTACTTATTTTAAATAAGTAATTATAATCATTTGGTGCTGTATTTTAATTGAAATTTTTGAAGATAATTTCAATTGTTTATAGGGGTTTCCTGAAGAGGGTTGTAAGAGGCTATCCAATAAGTCAGTTGGTTACCCAATGAA
>JAKJJQ010000181.1:0-1069 GCA_021713415.1 Thiotrichales bacterium 19X7-9 | reverse complement strand
TATTAGCAATGTTAAGTGTCTCAGCAGGTAATATCTTAGATAATACAGAAATTCAAGATCAGTTAACTTGGAACTTTAACTCAGGGTCTGAGGCTTTTAATTATTTAGCAGCTGGTGAGACTTTAACGTTAGTTTATACAATTGAGGCAGAAGATAGCCAGGGAACAATAGATAGTCATGATGTAACAATTACCATCGTAGGTAGTACTGAACGACCAGTGATTATAGTTGATATACCATCAGGTGATTCATTAAGTCAAATATTAGAAGTGACAGGAGCAGGTATAAGTGTATCAGATACATTAACAGTGTTAGATACAGATATTACCGAAACAGTTAGTGTTTCAGTTACTAGTGTTAGTGAGATAGGCGTAATATCTGGAATAAATAATACTATTTTATTGAATATGCTAAATATTACAACGCCGAATCCAATTTTAAGCAATACAGAGGCAAGTAATCAATTTATTTGGACGTTTGATTCAGGGAATGAAGCCTTTAGTCATTTAGGTGATAGTGAAATCTTTACTTTAATTTATACCATTACAGCGACAGATAGTGAAGGTGCAATCGATACTCAAAATATAAGTATTACTATTATAGGCACTAATGATGATCCTGCAATAGTAGCTATTCCAGCTTCGGGAGATTCATCTGCTCAAACACTAATTGAAACAGATGCAAGCTTAATAGCTTCAGGAACTTTAACAGTGATTGATTTTGACGTAACTGATACAGTTACTGTATCAGTTACTAGTGTTATTGAGTCAGGAGTTGCCTCTGGATTAACTAATTCAACTTTATTGAGCATGTTAAGTGTGCCACCAGTTGATATTTTAAATAATACAGAGACAATTAATCAATTTTTTTGGACGTTTAATTCTGGAAATGAAGCTTTTGATTATTTAGAGATAGGTCAAAATATAGTATTAACTTATACAATTCAATCAGAAGATAGCCAGGGAGCAATAGATAGTCATGATGTAACAATTACCATTACAGGTAGTAATGATAAACCAATTATAACATTTGAAGCAGGTGATTCAGATAGTGCATCATTAACAGAAAC
>JAKJJQ010000180.1:0-1085 GCA_021713415.1 Thiotrichales bacterium 19X7-9 | reverse complement strand
GGCTCTCCCGCAAAAAATGTGGTGCACTCAAACCTATGCCATTCTTAGCTTTGGTAGGTATTTAGCATAGCCTTCAGTGTCTAAAAATATACGTCTAAACAGATTATTTTCATCAAAGATTCCGTAGCATCTGCGCTTAATTACTTTGATTTTTTTATTAAATCCTTCCACGAAACCACTTGTATGCCTACCTTTAAAATAATTAGTAATATACTTTTTATATTTGCTTAATGTTGTTATAAAGGTATCAAATTGTGATAGATCTGATTGCTCAACTTTGAGTATCCATTTATCAATTTTTCGGGTACCTTTTAACTTTCCAATTTTGGAATTATAGATGGATGTTAATTGCCTACATAAACGATATGCTGTTCTTAATTTAGGTGAATATCTAAACAATTCTCCTAGTTCTTTCCGTTCCTGTTTGGATACTAATTCAGCATTGCGTCTTAATATAGCTATTGAGGGTTTTAACTCTTTATAACGTTTAGCTCCCAGCTTCTTACGCAGCCTAATTAACTCTGATTTACGGACATCAACTAAACATTGTCGGTATTTTTTGGCTACGTGAAAACGGTCAATAATGATGGGTACTTTTTTCAATGTTTCTTTAATTGCGTTAATATAGCCTTCATTCATATCAACACAAACTCCTTCAATTGTTCGTTTCAAACGGGATGGTATTTCCTTTAAAAATGCTTTAACTGTAAGCTTTTCTCGACCTTTTAATACAGATACTATTCTAACTTTATCATTAACTTTTGATGTAATAATGGTTAGGTAATCTTTATAACCTTTACGAGTTGCTATTTCATCTATACCAAGTAAACCCAACTGAGAAAATGATTGCCAATCGACTGATTCTGAAACCTTAAGATTTAGAATTCGATTAATTGTATCGGCACTTAAATTCTCCTTAATTGCAACATCTTCTAATGTACTATTAACTAAAAACAACATGAGATAATCCAAGTAAGCTTTGGTATATCTGCTCTTATAATCATACCATTTTAGACGCTGATTAGTTGTTGGATGATCATCACAATTTTCACATATGCCACGCTTGGCTTTGATGCGTAAATAAC
>JAKJJQ010000018.1:0-56034 GCA_021713415.1 Thiotrichales bacterium 19X7-9 | reverse complement strand
ACCTATCTCTTCGCAGATTGCCTTTAAACGGCACTCTACTTTTGAGATCAGCAAGGCCTTCCTGTATTTCACAGGAAAAACTATGTGGTAATGAGTGCTATAGGCACAATGAAATGATCTTACTAGCAACATTTTTTTAGTTTAACATGAAAACCTCTTCGGTTTTCAAACTTTCCCGTTTAATGTACCGCGTGGCAAGCCACGGGGTAATTGCTCAAATGTGATTATGTAATTAAACTAAATTAATGGCAAGATAATGCATAAACTAAAATTCACAGTATTTACAGTGCTAGCAATCAGTCTTTATTATTCTAATAATGCTTTTGCAGTTATGCCACCTGAATATCTAAGTGTTGATGGCTTTCAAAGTTGCTTGAGTACTAAAAATATGGGCACTTGGCAATCTTATTGTATACCTGAAACGAAACCAGAGAACTGTAGTCAATCGTCATGGGATAAATTAACAACAATGAACATCCCTAGTTGTTCATAATACTTAACCTTTAGCTTTTTTCTTAGTTAAAGCACCATAGACAATACCGATCACCCAACCAAAAATAATGTGTAGCACTAAAGTCATAATGACCACCTGCACCCCAAGCTTTGCGGCAAAAAACCCCCAACCCATTACTGGCATATAAATAATCATCATAATAAGCCAAAGGATTATTCCATAGATAAAGCCACGTAGCCAATATCTACCAGGTAAAAAGCCTTCTATGATTGCAAATAAAATGCCCCAGACAACTGTACCTATTACAAAATGACCAACCCAACCAACTGCCATGCTATTAGTACCAGAAAAACGACTAAGATCGCCTATAGCATCAAACTGTGGTGCAACGCCCATTTTAGCTTTAATAATCATTAAAATAGACAAAACAACTGTACCTATAAGACCTGCTACCATTGCACTTATATATTTATTCATATGAGTTACACTCCATGTGTTTTAGTTTTTCCGATATACTCTGCTTAAATGTTATAAGATTATGTTTTAAATCTAAAGCCAAGCAATGCTAAAAATGAAAAAAAGATTAAATAAAATGCCACGCTAATAGGATTAGATGTTAATTTAATTAACCAAATAACGATCATAGGAGCTGTCGCACCAAATAAAATAGCTGAAACATTATAAACTAACCCTAATCCCGTATATCTAACTGATGTGGGAAATAGTTCAGAAACTATTGTTGCATATGTACTAAGCATCATAGCATATGGAATGCCCAATAATACGATCATAATCATTACAACTTCTAATGATGTCGTATTGGCTACAACCCAAAATACAGGATAAGCAATAACGACCATACAAAATAAAGATATTTTGAATATATTTTTTTTGCCAAATTTATCTGAAATATAACCAAAGAACATAGTTAAAATCGCAACACTCAATAAATTAACCGCATTTACAATATGGCCATGATTACCTATTGAAGTAAAATCAATCAGAAAGATTGGCATAAATATAAAAATTAAAAACATACTGACTGATACGATTGACGCAAATAATATGCCCTGAATCAAGGTTATAAAATTACTATCAAATAACTGCGCTATTGGCAAAGTTTTTTTTCTTGATTTTAATGCAATAAAGGCTGGTGTCTCTGATAAGTTTTTTCGCAAATACCCACCTGCGATACAAAAAATCGAACCTATAATAAATGCAAGTCTCCAACCCCATAAATAAAATGCCTCCTTAGATAACATATGACTAATTAATGTCACTAATAGCTGGCCTGATAGAGCTGCAAATGTCAAAATAGAAAAAATAAAGGCAACTGCAACTGTCCTATACTTTAAATCCACATGTTCAAATGTATAGATCACCGCCCCTGGCAGCTCACCTCCAAACGCTAATCCCTGAATTAAGCGCAGAATAATTAACAATATTGGCGCCAATACCCCTATTTCCTGGTATGTAGGCAAAAGAGCAATACAAAACAAAGGAATGGCAATCAATATAATTGAAAAATAGAATGCTATACGCCGCCCATATTTATCACCAAAGTGGCTAAAAATAATACCGCCTAATGGCCTCATTAAATACCCAACTGTAAACGTCATAAATACAGCTAAAACTGAGTTGTAAACATACTGTGAAGGGAAGTATTGAGCCCCTATAATATTAGAAACAAATACCATCACCATAAAATCATAATAATCTAGTGCACTGCCTATAGCTGCTAGAAGAATAACTTTTTTTGACGACATAAGCTTTTATCCATATTCCATCAATTTTAGACATTTACCAATCCATCGTAACTAATAATTGTTTATCTAATTGATTTAATGCTTGAGTATATTCTTCTGTTGTTAATAACCCAGTTTTTGCATCCGGATAACAAATAACAGAACCACTATTTAATATACCATGACGAATGGCTTCTTCTACTGATTGATCTACATAGATAGAGCCAACAAAAGCTGAAGCAAATGCATCGCCTGCACCTAATGTATTGACAATCTTGCCATTTTTATGCGGCGGATGAAAGTACAATTTTTCATTTGTTGCAACATAAACTCCTTCTGAACCATTTGTCACAACAACGATTCTTGGACCTAATCCTAATACAACTTTAAAAAACTGTCTTAAACTAAAAAAAACACCTTCATATTGAAATTGATTTCCCAGCAATTCTTCACCATGATGATCATTCATTTGTGCTAAAGTTTCTTTCATATGTTTATCAGTAGAAATTAATGACACCATTAATAATTGTGCTTCTTCATAATTTAAAAGCATAATATCAACACCATCGAGAGCTGATTTAACAAATCCACTACCTAATACTAATTGGCTATTTCCTGGATTAATTGCCACCTTTGAATCACATTGATTAGCTAATTTAACAATTTCAGGAAAACGAGCTGCAGAATCTTTACTTAAAGAGGTTACATAAACAAAGTCACTTGATTGAATGGCTTCTTCGGGTAAGTCTTCTGTTAATACTGAGGTATTTGCACCACGATAAGCGAATACAGTACGATCCCCTTTAAGTGATGGAACGATAAATGAATTAGCCGTCGCATAGGTATTTGAGCGTCTTGCATAAGAAACATTTATACCCACATCTTTTAATTCATCTAAGAGCATATCTCCATAACGATCATGACCTACCTTACCAAAAAGAGCAACTTCATAACCTTGTCGTTTAAAAGATACAGCAGCATTCGTTGCGCCACCACCACTATAAATTTTCTGATCAGTTACTTCGATTTTTGCTCCCTCTTCAAGTAATAAATACGACTCTAAACTTTTTGCTTTATGAATCTGCATTGTTTCCATTTCTTCATAAGAGATAATGGTATCTATTGTAGCCCCACCAATTGTTAAAACGCGCTTAAACGCCATAGTAAGAATTCCTTTAAAAAGACATAAATAAATTTATTTTTAACAGAGTCTAACGTTTTGAATTTAAAGATCAAGTCAAATGCTCAATTGCATTATAAATCATTCTTAAGCCTGCATCATCTTTCATTGTAAGAATAGATTCTGGATGAAACTGTACTGCTGCCAAAGGTAAATTTTTATGCTCAACAGCCATAATATGACCATGCTCATTGACTGCAGTAACAACTAAATCATCTACTATGACACTATCATCAGCAATAATAGAGTGATAAGCTGCAACTTCACACTCAGGCTCTACTTCTTTAAAGATACCCTGACTTTGATGTTTTAACTTCCATATTTTACCATGATGTGGCACTTCGAGTAATTTTAACTGGCCGCCAAATGCTTCTATCATTCCCTGCAATCCTAGACAAACACCAAACTGTGGTATTTTAGCTTCTGTAACATCTCTAATTAGTTGTGGTAAATTAAAATCTTGAGGTTTACCAGGACCAGGGGAATATATAACAATATCTGGGTTAATTTTCTTGATAGTCTCAATAGTAATACCGCTTCTATAAGTATTAAGTTCAACACCACATTGCCTAAAATAATCAGCTAACGTATGAACAAAAGAGTCTTCATGATCAATCATAATAGCTTTAATAGGCTTAGATATTTGAAACACAGCTTTCTCTCTTTTTTTACTTGATTGAATCATGCCTAAAGCTCGTTTAAATGCTGTTGCTTTAGTATGTGTTTCTTTTGCTTCTTCCTTGCCTTCAGAGTCCCATACTAATGTTGCACCAGCTTGATAAGTTGCTTTATTTTTTTTGATATGTACTGTACGAATCGTAATAGCTGAATTGATATCACCATTAAAGCCAATTGCGCCAACAGAACCACCATAATAGTTTCTTGGCATGGTTTCATATTGATTAACTAGACGTATAGCCCGAGGCTTTGGCGCACCAGTTAATGTTACAGCCCACATATGAGACATAAATGCATCTAAACCGTTATACTCAGGTCGTAGAGTTCCCTCTACATGATCAACTGTATGAAACAGACCCTCATAACGCTCAATGGTTCGACGCTCAAGTAAATTAACGCTACCAGGCTGACAAATACGTGATTTATCATTCCTGTCAACATCAGTACACATGGTTAATTCTACTTCATCCTTATATGAATTTAATAACTTCACAATTCTTTCAGAATCTTCCATAGCATTATCACCTCGACGAATCGTACCAGATATTGGACAAGACTCAATTCGATCTCCTTCAACACGAACAAACATTTCAGGTGATGTACCAATAAGCTGTTCATCACCAAACTGACAAAAATATTCATAAGGTGAAGGATTTTGAGATTTCATTTTATCAAATAATTCACTTAAACGCCCCTGAACTTTTGCCTCAAAGCGACGACTTAAAACAACTTCAAAAACATCACCAACTCGCATGTGTTCACGCGCTTTATCAACCATACTAGCAAATGCATCATCTGACATTGAAGAGGTTATTTTTGATAGCGCTTGAAACGGTTTATCATAATTATACGCCGGTTCCATCGGTTGATATGGATCTGTCGATGTACCTAGCGTGGAATACTGGCCTTTTTTTAACTCAAGTGTTAAAAGAAAAGATTCTTCTTTCTTTTTATCAATTGCATAAAGTTCATCCACCCAATATAAGTGATATAACTTTTGATCTCGATTTTTTTCTTTTGCCTCTTCTACTGGTTCAAACTGATAAATCAAAGCATAACCAAATGCACCGAATAAACCTAACATGTTTTCACTTAATTGATTAAACTCATTTGTTAAAGCTCTAATCGGCGTCATGACAGATGGTTGAAAACTACGCTTCTCTTCTGGAAATGCTTCACGACTTGCATGAATTTTCAAATCAAATTCATGCTCATCTTCAGCAACTATCTCGACTGACTCAGGCGCTGACATAATAGGTTTAATCATTGATAAAATCATATCACCTCTGGGATTTAAAGCACGAACTTTAACCAAGCCATCATAAGCAATAAACTCAACTGGCGGATGAATAAAGCCAACTTCCCAACGGTTATAACGTCCTGGATACTCAATCCCAGATGACATCAACATACCTCTTGCACGATTTAGCATTACTTTAATATCATCCAACGATTCACTATATTTCATTTTGTGCTTTTGTAACAGTGCAAAAATACCATTTGGTGTGATCAGTTCTTCTCTCTTATCAATTACATTCATTTAATTACCCCTTTTGAGTGAATTAAAGGCTTTAATACACAATCATAATCTAGTTGAAAAAGATTGTTTTTATTCAATCGAGCCCTTATCATTGAAAACAATAATGTTACTACTATCATAATAGGTATTTTCATATGAATCAACAATTGCAAAATATTTTACATCTTATTATTATTGCCGTTATCCTTATATTATTCTATGCACTTTATCCAAAAACTACTTATTCGCCTCATGGGATTTATCTACCGCAAACAACACAAACCTACTCAAGCATTCCAGTAAGTGCAGTAGAAACGATTAATGTACCACCCAATGCCCAACCGATTGGCTTAATCAATACACAAATGCATTTTCAGTCCACAAATCAAACTGAATTAGAATCAGATGCTGATCAATCAGTTGCTTATGCAAAAAAACTTGCTGCTAAATATGGCGCCAATGCAATTGGTCCAATTCAAATTGCACGTACACCCAATCAAGGTATTTTAGATGCAATACAAATTCAAACGTATGCATATCGACTAAATTACTAAATCTTCTAAATATAATCATTTTACTTTATCTTACAATTACCTACAAAACTTACCAGTGAGCTTAAATCATGAACAAAAAACTCTCAGTTGTTTTTGCTGGAACGCCTGATATTGCAGCAACTGTATTAACCGATTTAATCCAATCAAATAGCGTTAACATTATAGCAGCATATACTCAACCCGACCGTGCTGCAGGTCGTGGCAAAAAATTAAAAGAAAGTCCTGTAAAGACAATTGCTAAAACACATAATATAGCCATATTTCAACCATCGTCATTCAAAAAAGAACCTCAAGCAATTGAACAGTTAAAATTATTAAATCCTGATTTAATGATTGTAATTGCTTATGGCTTAATTTTGCCTCAAACAGTACTTGATATACCTAAATATGGTTGTATTAATATTCATGTCTCTTTACTACCTAAATGGCGAGGGGCTGCTCCTATTCAGCGAGCAATTGAATTTGGCGATAAAGAAACTGGCGTTAGTATTATGCAAATGGATCAAAATTTAGATACTGGTGATATATTAAATACGGTTAACTGTGAAATTTCAAAAGATGATACTGCTCAATCACTACATGATAAATTAGCAAAATTATCTATCACTCCACTTATTAAAACGATTGATCAAATTCAACATAATAGCCTTAGCCCAAGCAAACAGGATAACACCAAAGCAACTTATGCTGAAAAAATTACTAAGTCAGAAGGTAAAATCAATTGGAATCAAAGTGCAGTTGAAATTGAACGTAAAATTCGCGCTTTTACACCATGGCCTGGTACTTATACACTAATCAATGGTGAAAATGTCAAACTTTTTGATGCCAACCTTGTAGAACAAACACATAAATACAAACCAGGCACAGTAATTAATTTATCAAAAAAAGATATTCAGATCGCTACAGGCAATGGTATATTAGCAATCACAAAGCTACAATTTCCTGGAAAAAAGCCAATGTCTCTTAGTGAAATAATTAATGGCAGAGCGCTAAATGATGTCCTTGGTACAGTCATAGGAGTATAAACAGATGTCTACTAACTTAAAAGTGGCATTTATTCTTGATCCACTTGATCAGCTAAACCCAAAAAAAGACAGCTCAATTGCAATGATTGAATCTGCCTTAAAAAAAGGTTGGCAATGTTATAGCATTCAGATGAATGACCTTTATATACAAGATGGTACAGCTTATGCAAAAGCGTACCCTATTACTTTAAACGATCATTTTATAACTGCAAAAGTATGGTATAGAGTTGATCAGCCAATAATAACAAAACTAGAAAACTTTCATGTCATTCAAATGCGCAAAGAGCCTCCTTTTGATATGGAGTTTGTTTTTGCAACTTATATTTTAGAACTAGCAGAACGTAAAGGTAGTTGGGTAATTAATAAACCTCAAAGTTTACGTGATGCAAATGAGAAAATGTTTATTACAAATTTCCCTCAATGTATACCACCAACATTAATTACTCGAAATACCAGTGATATTAAAGACTTTCTATATGAACATGGTGATATTATTTTAAAGCCATTAGATGGCAGCTCAGGTAGCTCAATATTTAAATTAAATCAAAGTGATCCAAATATTAATGTTATCATAGAGACGATCACAGCATTTGAAAGTCGTTATACAATGATTCAACGTTATATCCCAGAAATTACTCAAGGTGATAAACGAATTCTTTTAGTCAATGGCAAAGCACCAACCCACTCGGTTGCTCGAATAGCTAAAGAAGGAGAAACAAGAGCTAATCTTGCTAAAGGCGCACAAGCAATCGTTAAACCATTAACAGATCGTGACCATTGGTTAGTTGAGCAAGTTGTACCAACTTTACAAGCAAAAGGTATTGTTTTTTGTGGTCTTGATGTTATTGGAGAGTATATTACTGAAATTAATATTACTTGCCCTACCTGTGTTAGAGAACTAGATTTTGGTACAGGCTATAATGCTGCAGATGAATTAATGAACTTTATTGAATCCAACTATAAAAAATAAAGGACCAAATATAATGACAACTCGATCAGAGAAACTATTCAAACAAGCACAAACTGTCATTCCAGGCGGTGTTAACTCACCAGTTCGAGCCTTTAAAGCTGTGGGTGGTACACCCAAATTTATTGATCATGCAAAAGGTGCTTATATTTATGATGTCGATGGCAATCGCTATATTGACTATGTTGGTTCATGGGGGCCTATGATTGTTGGCCATGCAAATGAACAAGTTATTGAATCTGTAAAAGCTCAAGCTGAGAAAGGTTTAAGTTATGGCGCACCTTGCCAATTAGAAGCTCAATTAGCAGAAACTGTCTGTGAACTGATACCTAATATGGAACAGGTACGCTTTGTTAATTCAGGCACTGAAGCGACAATGAGCGCTATTCGCCTAGCCCGAGCTTATACAAACCGTGATAAATTGATTAAATTTAAAGGTTGTTACCATGGTCATGCAGATCATTTATTAGTCGCCGCAGGATCTGGTGCTTTAACACTTGGCATTCCTGGTTCACCTGGTGTGCCAAAAGATACAGTTAAAGATACCTTAACTGCAAACTTTAATGATTTAGATTCTGTCAAACAGTGCTTTGAAACTTATCCAGATGAAATTGCCTGTATTATACTTGAACCCATTGCAGGTAATATGAATTTAATTATTCCTGATATTGAATTTATCCAAGGATTACGTCAACTCTGTGATCAATATGGTACTTTACTGATTTTTGATGAAGTGATGACAGGCTTTCGTGTTGCACTTAATGGCGCTCAAAGTATCTTTAATATCAATGCTGACTTAATTACCCTTGGTAAAGTGATTGGTGGCGGCATGCCAGTTGGTGCGCTTGGTGGTAAAAAAGAAATTATGCAACGACTAGCACCTTGTGGTGATGTCTATCAAGCAGGCACACTTTCAGGTAATCCAATTGCAATGGCTGCAGGATTGACAACCTTACAATTAATTCAAGCGAATGGCTTTTATGATACCCTATCTAATAAAGCAAATTACTTAACTGAACAACTTAACCAAGTTGCTAAAGATCATCAAATTGATTTTAAAGCACAGTCAATCGGCAGTATGTTTGGTTTATACTTTTCTAATCAGATACCTAAAACATTTGATGAAGTTAATCAATCTGATATTAATCGTTTTATAGCGTTTTTTAATTATATGTTAGAACAAGGTATTTACCTTGCACCTTCTGCTTTTGAAGCAGGGTTTATTTCAAGTGCTCACAGTATAGATGATATTGATAAAACAATTAGCATGACTAAAGCTTATTTTTCCCATATACATAGCCATAGTGCATAGAATTAAACTGCTTAGCGTAAAAATCTGCTTTTTATAATATTTACTTACATAAGTAGAACTATTAAATAAAAATTGAATAAAAATATATAAATCTAACTCAATCCCAATAAATTTACATGCTACTATAACTTTACAAAAAAATAGTAAAGGTTAATTATAATATGCCAAAAGATGTGCATTCAGAATTTAAATCACATCAATATGATGATGAGTCAATTAATTATAACTATAGAGCAGGTAGCAATTATTTAGAAGCAATTTATTATATTGATACTAAGACTATAACTTTTAGTGTTAAAATTACGAATAGAAATAACATATCAGGGTCTGATCTTTTCTCTAGTTTAATGAGAAGGTTAGAAAAAGATCAGTATGAAGTTTGTAATATTGAAACATCTTGGGTATTAAATGACCCTGAAATGTCTACGAATACAGATAAATTTATAACATCATTTTCAAATTCTATACAAAAACCTTTTTCACAACAAATATTAAATGATTTTCCAGATGAGGCTGTTCAAGCAGCAAAAGAAACCTGGACTGGAAAACAAGCAGCTAAATTTGGATTTGATATGGTAAAAAATACATCATATACAAATACCATAAGTTTTACATTTTCTAGACCCAGTCGATCTAGTGAATTAAAACCATTGCAACCATTTTCTGATTTTCATGATTTTAAAAAAACCTCTTCAGGTAACTGTGTAAATATATTTTCATAGTTGTTCTTTCTATCTTCAAATTTTTTAGCGCACTACGCTATGGAGACTACACTTCTGGAGCTGCACTAGACGCTCCATTTCTAATATTTTTTGGACCAAAAAACGTTGGCAAAGAAATTTCTACTTTAGGCAGTATTGCATTATCTTTATCATAATCTTTTATCATATTATTTATTTCATCACTTTCTAAGACATCAGTAAAAGGTTCTAATATTTCTCTAAGATCTTTAATACTGCTTGGATCTGTCCATGAGCGAAATAAATCTTTTTTCATTTCACTTGCTTTAATAACTTTTTCTAAACAACTTTTCAGTTTAGCCGAATCAATCGTACTTTCATTTTTCAATTTACTTAATTGATCATAAACTTCTTTATATTTATCTGCTTTAGAAAAACGTATACCATGTCTTTTATGCTGATTAATTAAATAACTATGTTGTTTTCTAACATGAACTAATAACTGTTCTATCAAAAGCTTACAATTATGCTGATCATCAGAAAAAGACAATTTGTTAAAAGTAAGCATTGAATGATCATTTTCAAAATTATCTATTGATTTAAGAATTGCTCGATAATCATTTTTATTTAAGCCATCATTAATCAAACCACTAGAAAAAGGGCGTAATACTGCTCTAAGATCTTTAACACTACTAGGGTTAGTTAATGATGATGAGCCTCTTTTTATTTTACTTGCTAGAATTACTTCATCTAAACACTTTCTTAATTCAACCTTATCTAAATCTTCATTTTCAACCAATAATTCTTTTAAATGCTGATGAGCTTCTTGATAGGCACCAAGTTTCTTACTTGCATCGCCTTTAAGACGATTGATCTGTTTTTCAACATGCCCTAATAGTCGATGCGCTAACAACCCAAGTTGATCATGTGTACATTCAACTTCTTTTCGAGGTAAATAATAGTTGTTTAAATAATATTGTACACCACTAGCTGCAACCATAACTGTTGCACCAGCTAATGGGTTTGTTAACATAGCAAGTGAACCACAATAAAATAACGTATTAACGACTGCATTAACACATGTTTCAGCCTTAACATACTCTTTTCGCTTAATTAAGCGTTGTTTCATATCAGCAACCAATGTACCCTGATCTTCATTAAAACCACTAGTATTTAGCCGCTCTAATATATCATCTATTGCTTTAAGTTTTTTATAACCTTTATGTAAATCATTAAAAAAATCAATAGCATAAAAGCCAACACCTACAAAAGTTGCAGCGACAGCTACTGATGAAAATAACCCCATCGTATTTGCAGTTATCCAAGTTGAATCATTAATCACTGTATTCATATTACTTTCTAAATAATCAAGATCGTCATCTTTACCAGCGTGATATATACCATTAGCAAGCTTTTCAAGTAATCTTGGCACAAAGTAGACTGCACCAAGATAGCTAAAAAATTCATTAGTTCCATTATTTATATTTCCAATATGTTCTTTAGCTGCCTCACCCGCTATATTAAATTTATCTTGAATTAACTTTTCATAAAGTTCTGCTGCTGATCTTAATCTACTAGATAATAACCTTGTAAAATTCCATTCACCTACTGCGTCAGTACCACCAACATCATCAAAACCAAAAATTGAAATACCATGTTTTAGTTTACTTTTTTGTCCTTCTTCATTAATTTGATTATTATCTGGATTTTCTTCATTTTCATTTTCACTTGAAGGTTTATACAAAAAACTTATCAATTCGCTTTGTAATACTGGGATTTCTAATCTATTTTGCCTTACACTACTTTGGCTATTATAATCATCAAATTCATCTCTATCCTCATCTGAGTCAGCTATACTCCCATCACCACCATAAAACAAATTACAATATTCATCACAAGCTGTTTTTATCTGATTTTTATCAAATCTATTAGCAAGTTGTTCTTTATATTGATTTAATTGATTTAAACGATCATTATATTGGCGTTTTTTTAGTACTTCTGAATATACTTTTAAAGTATGAATATATAAGCCAAGCTCGTGTTCACTTAAACTAGCACTTGATGTATAAACACTTAAAAGCGTATCACACCTTACTCGTAATTTTTTATAGTCATCTTTATTATCTAAATCATATGTTTTATCAATAAAACTAACCAAATCACTCACATTTGCAACCCTCTAAATAGGAATAAATGAAATATTATTAATATTTTAAATATATATTAGCACAATAACAATATAAAAAATATAAAATTAGACAAGCAGACTAGCTATTTTATGCTTTTAAATTATAGGATTGATCAGTTTCTGCTGAATTAAATGCTTGAAAAAAAGGATTATCTGGGCTGGATGGGTTCAGCCAAGGTTCTTCTTGAAGCTCATTAGGAATATTACCATGAACTTTTATATCTTCTATAACATCTGAAATTGGTTTTAATCTCTCTTCTAATGATTGAGCAATTTTCACTTTAGGCATTGCATCAATTATATTTAAATACAAATTAATTTGTTTAATATCATTTTTTAAATCAATAATATACTCATCCAATTGCTGACAGACACTTACGTGAGATGTATCACTACCCTGTTTAAGCATACGATTCTTTAACTGATTCCAAACATCTCTTTGATCTTCATTGATGCGCCAATAAACATCCCACCAACTAAGCTCTGGATAATCCTTATAAATTGAACTTGCTAATCTGCGCTCATCTTCTAAAGCATCAGCCATACCATTTAATGCATCTTTTACTTGTTGAATTTTTGTTGTTATTTTTTCACTACCTTCAGCAACTTCAACACGATAGCTATTTTTCAATAATTGCCAAAACTCAGAAAATTCTTCCGATTGAAAATTATATTTATGCCTTAATTGCTGTGCAACACGATCAGTGAAATTAAACGCATCCTCAGCTGTTTGAGCATACGTCTTACGTAATTCCATAACTGACATATCACCTAATGCAACTAATAAATCATCACGAACAATTTTTAATAATGATTTAAAATTATTAGTTTGTCTTGATGAATATTGATTTCGTTCATCTCTAGCTAATGCATTACAAACATTAATCAATGCTAATAACTGCTCTGATGGAGATTCTTCATTTTGAAGCTGATATAACTTTTCTAAAACTTTAGATAAAATAATTAAACGATCTGCTGAAGTTTTTAACCCTAGGCCTAAAAATAAATTATTCCTCCTATCTGATTCTTGATCAGCAATGGTATCAATTGCATGATTAATAAAAATTTTATCTGGTTTTTTATATATTTCACTACCTCCAAAAGGAACACCTAAACTAACATATTGCGACAAATTTTCTCTTGTTAAATCTGATGAAGCCATATCATAACTTGCAAAAAAGAAATTAGAAATCCTATGATGAACTTGATCACTAAAACGAAAGTAATTATAAACATTTTCATCAGCTGCACATAAACCATACTGTTTAATATAACTAAATGCATATTGTAATCGACTGACTTCACTGAAATTAAGACTTGCAGGCATCACACTTCTCCTTACCATCAATCCATTGTCATGATGCAACCCCTTGGTATCGGCCCACCCCTACATGTTCCGACATTTTGAGTATAAAATAATCAAATATAAATATCAATGAACAAAAAACAAACAGTGAAATATTAGATTCAAAAATTTTGAATCTAATGTAGGTAAAATATACAAAAAATTTGAAATATAAATCTCTTGATTTTTTTATTCATCTTATATAGAGAGTTATGAAAATAAGTTAATTAAATTATTTAAATAAAGTCTACCTTTATCTGTTGGAGTTAGTTGACTTTCAATCGCATTATCGATTAGTTCTAATTTTAATGCTTTATTGATTATTGTTGTCAAAACATTCCTATCTAAGCCAGTTCTTGACTCAAATAAATCATAGCTAAACCCAAAACTTAACCTTAAAGCATTTAAAGCAAACTCATAAATAAGCTGTTTTGAATCAACAGTTTCTGATCCACTAACATAGATATTTGATTTAAGATAAAACTTAGGATGCTTTACTTTCCAGTAGCGCTTAATTACATTTTGCTTAACATAAGTAACTTTACTGTGCGCACCTGCACCAATTCCAATATAATCACCAAACTGCCAATAATTCATATTATGTACTGAAAATAAACCATCTTTAGCATAAGCCGATACTTCATAGTGTTTAAATTGATTCTCTGCTAATAGTGCTTTGCCTTGTGATTCTATTGTCTCTAATACTGCTTCATCTGGTAATAATGGTGGTTGGTGCTCAAATTGTGTATTTGGTTCTAGGGTTAGCTGATACCATGATAAATGTGTTGGACTCAATTTAATTGCTTCTGATAAATCAAATAATGCATCTTTGGTATTTTGATTTGGTAAGCCATGCATTAAATCAAGATTAAAATTTTCAATGCCACTTGTTTTAATTTCGTTAACCGCTATATAAACTTCATCCTTATTGTGAATACGCCCTAATTGTTTTAATTTATCATTTTGAAAACTTTGCACTCCCAAAGAAATACGATTAATACCCATAGCTTTATAATCTTTAAATAACCCTCTTTCAACTGTACCTGGGTTTACTTCTAAAGTAATTTCAGCATTTTCAGCTACTAGGTTTTCATTAAATAAATAGTCAAATAATAAACTTAATGAATGCGTTGGAAATAATGAAGGCGTTCCACCACCTAAAAATATTGATTGAAACTGCCTGCCTTGCATATCATTTAAATGTATTTTTAGATCATTTAGCAAACTATTAAGGTAGTCACTATCAGGTAATTTAGATTTTAGTTGGTGAGAATTAAAATCACAATACGGGCATTTTTTAACACACCAGGGAAAGTGGATATATAAAGATAATGGAGGCAGTTGAAGCATAAATATAATTATTTTGTAGTATTAGACTTGAGATGGTTTTCTTGCATTAATTCTAATTACTAATACATCACAATGCGCACGTTGCAATACACCAGTTGCAGTAGAGCCAATAAATCGCTCTACGCCATGACGTCCATGGCTACCAATAACGACAATATCACAACTTAATTCTCTAGCTAAAGAAACAATCTTACGCTTAGGTGAACCATGCAGTAAATGATAATCTGCTTCAACATCAATTTTTGCCTCTAGTGCTTTTAATTTTCTTAAATTTTCTTCTTCAAGATGGTCTTCCAAATCAGCAACTGAAGGAATACCTGAAGCCATATAATAAGGAATTTTAGGCAATACATTAATAACACTAAGCTTTGCACTATTACGTTTAGCTAATGCAACAGCTTCTTCAATCACAGAGTCATTATCATTATGTAGATCGGTTGCCAGTAAGACATGCTGATATTGCTTCATTGATCATTGCTCCTAAATAAAAATCAATTATCGAATTAAACTCATTTTGTTCCTTTATTATACCCACCCTTAAAGCAAAAATACTATTTAAATTCTAAAATGGTAACAAAATTTTTCCACTTAAATTAGAATTTGTTTGTGGCAATACACCCGTTATCTGAGCTGACTTATGATTATTCTTTTCATCAAGCCAATTAACATTAATAACAACGAATGTATGTTGAACTGGTTTTGACTTTTCATCAATCGTCCAAACTCGTTTAAATTTTTCAAAATTAATAATTACTTGGTCACTACCAGAAGTAAGTTCAGATTGATTACTAGGTAATGCACTTAACTCTTCTAGTTTATTTTGAGCCAACATATAAGCATTTTGTTGTGAGCGCATTGTATTTATATTTTGATAACCCGAATTTAATAACATAATTAATAAAACACTTCCAAGCGAAATAAGACATAAAGTAACTAAAATTTCAACTAATGTAATGCCTTCTTGCTTAATCATTTAAAAATCCCTCCATGACCCTGGAATCATCACATATTTTCCTTGATTGATACCTTTAGCCGATAACCCATAGTCATTTTGATAAAAAAACTGCGCATTAACTTTTTTAATAATTGACTGATCATCTATTTGTGCAATTGACTGAATTTCGATTAAGTTATAATCATTTATTTTTATATTTTTAATTTGAATTTTAGTATGAATATCAGTTATAAAACTTGGTATTTTTTTTGTATAGAAAAAATTACCATTTTTAGTTTGATTTGTTATTAAGCTTTTATCTTGGTTAATTAAATTTTGTGCATAATCCATACCTGAGATTGCAGCATCCAGTGCCTGCTGCTTTTTGAGTAAAGTAGCTGACTCCTTATAAAATACGCGTAAATAATTTATTAAAATAAATGCACTAATAAACATTAAAGTTAAAATCATCATTGAAACAAATATAGATATCATGCCTCTTTGTTTTCTTAACTGAGCTAATGACTGCATAATCATTGACACGCTCCTAACTGATCACCATGAGCCAAATGATTTTCTAAGGCACTTTGTTTAACTGCCAGTGTTACTTTATGTTTACTTTTAAGTTGATGACAAATAATAATATTCTGAATATCTCTAACACCTGCAATAAACTGATCATTCCTAACAAATACCATCTGATCTATTGTTGCAATTGGATCACTTGTTTGAGGTAATAAACTTTCAAATTGAATATGAATTAATCTCTTTTGAAGTTTTGGAGAAACGACCCAGCCACCTGTCTCAATATTTTGATTAATTTTGATCAAATTAATTTGAAAGCCTTTGAATTTAACCTCATCAAGTTCAGTTAGATTAATCCATTTATCATAAGCATCTTGACAACTAAAAGTCGCTAATGACTTAGGGCGCACTTGTAAATGCCCATTTTTAAGGCGAAAACCAAAACGCTCATCTGAAGCTACTTGCCCAAGCGGTGAAATTTGACCATTTTGATTAACATCATATGAATATAAAAGACAGGTTTTATCTTGGTTAACATAGAGATTTGTCTTATCTTGCATAAATGGATTATTATTAATTCCCATACCTATATTTTTATTGGCAGAAGCCCAATAACCAGCTCGTCTTATATTTGACATGACTGAAGTAATAATTTTTTGTAATTTTGCATTTTCAGTAACTGACTTTGTTTGAATTTTTTCATAAGTATTAATAAAACTAAAAAAAGATAGAAAAGCTGTAATAATAAAAAAGCTTAATGATAAGGCAATTAATAGCTCGACTAAAGTAAACCCTTTTTGTCTATCCAATTTAACCCCTTAAATACGCCATAGTTAAATTTAAATACTCAACTGATACTATAATTATAGATAACTTAGACGCTTTAATGGAAATATACTATGAAGCAGCACCAAGGATTCACATTCATCGAAATCATCATAGTTATGGTTATTATTGGTATTATTGTTTTAATTGCCGTTCCTTCATATTATAGCTATATTCAACACAGCCGACGTTATGAAGCCATCTCAGCATTAGAGTCTCTTTATTTACTACAAGAAAAACACCATTTAAGATATGATACTTATGCCACACTTAAACAACTAACACATACAAATATAACGGATAATCATTATTACCAATTAAGTGTTTCTAATATTTCAGAAAATAGTTTCATTTTAAAAGCATCAGCAATAGATAGTCAAAAAGATGATAGAGAAGGTAAAACGAATTGTTCTATTTTAACCCTTGAAGTTAATAATCAAAAAACTATTCGCAAACCTTCTAATTGTTGGAAACACTAGATAGCATAATTGCTACCTAATTAGTTACAACTTCTAATATATTCCCAATACAGCTTACCATAGTAAGGATTCTCTGGGTTAGCTCCCATATGTAGTTTTAATGATCGGTACTGTTTCTTGTTATAACGGGCATAGTCATTTGGTTGATAAACCGTATCATTTGACCACAAAGGAATATTTTGACAAATATTACCAGACTCCCCTGAAACATTACCAACAAGCTTTACGCCTGAATACTGGTCATAGCCATGTAACATAACATAGTATTTTCCAGATGATGATAATGTACAATGCTCATCGTTACCTGCTAAATATGGACGGCAATCATAATTACTCAGTGATGGTTTTTGATCTTTCTTAACGTATAAATCAGCATCTCCATTACCTAAAGACATATCAATTGAACCTTGATGATTCTCAGGAACAGTAAACACAAAATACTGCATTGAGTCTGTATCACCAGTTAAGTTTAATTTAGCAACAGCTGGAATTAGGTTCTCAATATCTGGTGCTTTTTTATCACCAATAAATAATAATCGATTTGGTGATCGAGAACCCACATTCTTAATTGCATCTTTAGTCGAGTGGTCAATTAGATAAGATTTAACTTCACTAGGTTTTGCATTGGTATGATCTTCTAAATACAATGCGACAGCACCAGCAACATGAGGCGAAGCCATTGAAGTACCACTTAAAACTCTTGAGCTTGTATTATCTTTATTAGAAGCAGAAGTAATATCTGTACCAGGTGCAAATATATCTACACATTTCCCATAGTTAGAAAATACTGAACGCTGATCATACTCATCTGTTGCACCAACAGTAATGGCAGTTGTCTCGCGTGCAGGTGAATAATTACATGCATTTTGGTTATCATTGCCAGCAGCAACCACAAATGTAATATCATTTGCCACACCATTATTAACCGCATCATCTAGTGCCTGTGAAATACCACCACCTAGACTCATATTAGCAACTGCTGGATGTTGATTCTCTTGTATTATCCAGTCAATTCCTTTAACAATATCATCTGTCGTACCATAACCATCACAGCCTAAAACACGTACGCCATGAACGGTTGATTGTTTCGCAACTCCGTAAAGACTACCTGAAATAGTACCTGCAACATGTGTGCCATGTCCCTGACAATCATAAGGATTATTATTATCATCAATTGCATCATAGCCTACACCAACTCGATTATTAAACTCTTGATGTGTTCTATTAATCCCAGTATCAATGACATAAACATTAACCCCTTTTCCAGAGTTATCATAAGCATATTCACCATCCATTGGTAATTCATGTTGATCAATTCGATCTAACCCCCAAGAAGGTGGATTATTTTGAACATCATTGATATGAAACTTTTGATTAACTTCAATATAATCAATATTTGGATCATCCAACAATTGCTTAACTTTTTTCTGATCTGCTTCAATCGCCATACCAGCTAATGCATGCTGATAACGATCAATTACCTTAATCCCATTATTGATCATTTTATTAGCTTGAGCATTAACAAAATCTGAAGTACTATGATAACCATATAAGCTCTTGTTATCTTTCTTAAGAACTACAATATACTCATCCTTGACTTTATTTTTTGCTGTATAACCAATAATTGACTGTAATTGACCAGCGTATGCAGAGCTGCAAATACCGGCTATCACCAGTGTGATTATCTTTTTGGTCATATCTAATCTCCATATTATTTTGATAAAAGTTAATCACCCCTACTATTATATCATTTGTTTAACTTAAGCTTTCATATACCCACTCGCTATTTATGTAATCTCTTAAATGATCTGCAACAATACGATGAACTTCAGTTGTAGGATGCACTTCATCAAAGAATAAATGCCCTTGACAGTCATCCGGATTAAATGAAGCAACACTTGCATCTAAAGACTGAATATTATCCTCTTTAGAAACCCATTGCATACTATCCGCAAATACAGGGTTATTTCTTAAAAATTCAACTAATTGATCTTCTGGCACATTCCACTGTCTTGAAAGTTTTCTTACAGAAGCTGTGTATTGACCATCTGCAGTTAATGTCATAGAAAAAATAGAACCGGTATAACAAGCATGACGTGTATCAGTTAAACCATATTTTTCAGGATAAGTTAATGCATCATGGAATAAACTCATCATATCATATGAACCAATTTTAACCCCTTGAGGCGCATAAAATTGGGCCATTGACTGTGTTGATAATTCTAATTGCTCATTAAATTTAGTATTTGCTTCACTTAATTTATCCTGTTTTTTCTGTTTCATACTTCTTCCTTGTGGCGTCATAATTAACTCAGGAAGATTTAAAATAATGAAATTTTTCACACCTGCTGCAACTAAAGTATCAACACCTAAATATAGCTTAGACATATCATCATAAATATCACTTGTTTTAGTCCAACCAAAAGTTAAAAGATCATTACCACCCATCCATATAATAGCAATATCATTATCAGTAACTGGTAATACTTTATTTTTATCTACTTTTGTTAAAAATTGGGATATTTCATAATTAAAAGTATTAATTACCCAATAGGTAGGATTAAGGCTTTTACTCATATAATTATACAGTGTTGCACCCCCTTCAGCTTCATCTACAATTTGATTATCGCCCATGACATAATCTGACTTTAAATAGTCAATCCAAATTGGACCATTACTAAATCTGCCATCATAATACAAAGGTGTTGACCATTGGAATGTTGGGTGATCAGCCGGTACTGTACCTAAGCTTTTATCATACATTTTGCCTATATCTGATAAGCTGTCACCAAAAACCAGGATTCTAGAAAACACTGGATCTTGGCTTGCCATGGCTTGATGTGAAATTACAAACGTCGATAACAGTAATAAACTTAACATCGAAAAAATAATCGTAATACTCTTGTTCACTGCAGTACTCCTTCACAAACTAAATGAAACAAAAATTATTGAAGCTTAAAATGAATGTAACGACAATAACATCACTCTAATTTTTTACATAATTTTATGATGCAACGCACATTTTATAATCAAATGAATAATACTTATACATGCTCATCCTTTGTATCATAAGCATTTTCCTTATAACCGATTATTTTTCCTTAAGCTTATACCCTCGTGGTAAGTTATATCCACGTGCAGACAGAATACCTCTTAGCTTATCAGGCCGATCCGTTATAATACCATCTACCCCCCAGTCTATTAGCTCTATCAGTCTTGAATAATTAAATTCCGTACCTTCTTCTTCTGGCCATCCCCAAACGACAACTTTAAGGCCTAACTTATGTGCTTGATCAAATTCGTTTTTAGTTAAATCCATTTCATATGGCTCCCAAGCACTACCACCTAATGCCTTAATCATTTTTGGAAATGAGTTATCATAATCTTTAACATCATAACCTGCCGTCCATATTATTCTTTCTTTTTTATTACCATCTTTAGGATTATTTGTATGATCAGTTAAATAAGCTGTTTTTACATTCTTATCTATCTTTTGAAGTTCCAGTAAACATCTAAAATCAAATGCCTGAATTTCAGATCGATTAATAATCTCTTCATCTTTTAAAACTTGATATAATTTATTAGCAAATTCACTTGGAGTTACTGTTTTTTCAGGTTCTTTAGGGTCTGTCTTAATTTCAATCTGGAAGCCAACATCACTTCCTGCAACTGATTTAACATATTGAATCACTTCTTTTAGAGACGGAATAGTTACATTATTCATTTGATATTGCATAGGAAAGTATTTTGCATAGTCTGTGTTGGGCTTTAATTTACCAATATCATAAGCTTGTAGTTGTTTAAATGTTAAATGATAGATAGGAATAGGCTTTTTAATAAATTTCCCATCTTTACGTGTTATATTTGGATTAAGCTCTAAATCATGTGTAACAACCACAACACCATCTTTTGTTATACCTACATCCATATCAACATAATCAATACCCTGCCTTAGTGCAGAGCCATAAGCAGGTATGGTATTTTCAGGAGCTAAACCTCTACCACCTCGATGCGCATAAATTTCTACTACTGTCTTAGGCGTAGGCATGCCGTTATACCTCATCACATTAGCGTTATTATTTAACTGACTAGCATAATTATTTGATAAATTTAGCGCAACCATCAAAACCCCTACCAATAGCTTTTTCATTATTACATCCCTTAAGCCAAAATATATTTATCAGACATTAAGAACATTTGGATGTAATCCTAGCTAGAAAATATGCTATAAGCAAGTTTTTAAATTATCTAGTTATTTTTAATACATTATCATTTAATTTTTTAATGTAAAGGCAAATGATTTTATAATCATAAATTATCAGCTAGAATTAAAATTATGATATTCTTTTAATGGTAATACAATGATAATTTATTTTAATAAAAAAGTTTTTTTTAATATCTTTTTGCTTGTTTTTTTATTTTTTTTAATCGCTATAAAGTCATTAAATGCTTGCTCAAATATTTTTCTTGATAACCAACAATATACCATTGAAGCAAGAACTTTAGATTTTCCTATTGAATTACTTGATAGTAAAAACCAAGCTTACAGCTGGTATACGAAACTTCCAATATACCAAACTTATATCAAAAAATTATTAAATCATGCATTTTCCTATAAAAAAGGTTATATCAATACAACACATATCAGCAACATTGTTATTGATTCAAACTCCGTGCCTATCAATCAACTAGCGCACTGGAATAATCGCTATGGATATTTTGGTCGCAAAGGATTTATTGGTGATAACCTGTTAGATGGTATAAACTCTGAAGGATTATCAGTCTCTGCAATGTTCCATCCTGGCAGTATATACCCTAAATTTAATCCAAATGATCCTCGCCCTGCTTTATCTGTATATGACACCAGTGATTTTGTACTTGGCTCAGCTAAAACAACGAAAGAAGCAATTAATTTACTTAAACAATATCAAATTGTAGAGTCTGCTTTAAAAGCAGTTCCAGGTATATTTATCAAAGATATCCCTGTGCATTTATCCATTAGAGATGTCAATGGAGACAGTGCAGTTGTCGAATTTATTAATGCTCAAGTTGTGATTCATTCAATAGGTAATGTTATAACAAATGCTCCTTCATACCAATCACAAATACAAAACGCACTTCATTATAGAAATTTATTAGATGATAACTCTCAAGTTTCATCTTTTTGTCCTGATAGCTTCAATACATTAACCATTAAAAATAATTCATATAGTTATATTGAAAAAGCTAAATTTTCTATGTTATTGGCCTTGCCTGAAGGTACATCATCAATTGAACGTTTTATTCGAGCTAATACCTTACTCAATCATTTACCTCCAATTAAAAATAATCAAGAAGCAATATACCAAGCAAAATTAATTATTGATCAGTTAATTGTTGCAGAAGAAGTTACAAGTGAAACTTTATGGGTTACGCTAAAAGACCTTAAAAATAAAAAAATATATTATAAAGACTTATATAATTATAAAAGTCGTACAAGCATTCCCGAAGCAGTTAATCATCAATATCAAATATTTGACTTAAATGAGATGAATTTTAATTTATCTCATTCTTTTAAAAAAAATATCTATCATAATGAAAGAGTAAAAGCCATATACTCTTTATATGATATACCTGGCATTAATTCTTATTTTATTAATGACCAGTTTGTACTAAGTGATTGATAAACTGACCATCATCAACTAACTTTATAAATGAACCAATAATTAATTAGCATAAATAATATGCAGAAAAACGAAGCCATTCAAAAAAAATTAATGCACCTTTATACTAAGGAAATAACCAACATATTATTTCTCAGTATGGCCTTTGGCATCTTTATTTTATGTGTTTACAGTCTGATACATATCAAGCAATTTGGTTATCTTAGCAGTTATAGCTTACAAACTTATTTTTTCATGCTACTGTCATTTGTGTGTCTTATATTAAATTACTTTAATCAATTAACCATCAGTTTTAAAAAATATTTTATTGTTGTTATTTCATTTGTTGGCTGGTTAGGCTCTCTTATTAGTTACGGATATATGTCAACTGGGTCTTTATATATTTTACCTTTTATTATTTATATTTCATTGTTAGGTAAACCATCAACTCTAATTAAATATCTCTTAATTGCCGTATTTTTTATTGTTTTATTTTATATGCTACAATCACTTGGTTATACCGGCAAAACATATATTCAATCAAATGACTTAATTTCATTAAGTATTATGATTGGTGAAATTATTATTGCCGTTGCTATTTTATATGCAACAATTATTTTGTGCATGGGCTATATGAAAGCAATGGTCAGTCTAGTTAATCATCTAGCTAAAAAAAATAAATCATTAAAAGAAACAAATTACAAACAACGTTATTTATTAAGCCATGACTATTTAACGGGTGCCCATAGTCGAGGCTATTTAATCAACAAGTTAGATTCAAAAATTCAATATGAAAAAAGTGAATTTATTTTAATTATGCTAGATATTATTAATTTTAAAGAAATTAATGATAAATATGGCCATTCTACAGGGGATGCTGTACTTAAACAAATTTGCAACTACTTCAAAGAATTTATTTTAACGTTTGATAAAAATGGTATTATATCAAGATTTGGTGGTGATGAATTTTGTATGCTAATTTCACAAATCGAAATTGACCAATTGCATACTAAACTCATTTCAATCTCCGCTGATATATCTTCTAAGATAAAAAAAGAAATGAGTATTAATTTTCACTCAGTCCGCTTCTCACTAATCAAATATCCTCAAAATGCTGACAATGCAAAAGATTTACTAAATAAATTAAATTTAACTGTCTTATATGCAAAAGAAAATCATTCAAATTTAATGATTTATAATGACAAAATCCAAGATTATTATATTAAACAAAAAAGTTTACGTGATCAATGTATTGAAATATTAGAAAAAAATTTATTCTCAATATATTTTCAAAAGCAACTCGACCTTAAAACTAATTTATGTATTGGTGGTGAGGTATTAATCCGTCTAAATAGCAAAGAGATAAGTCCATTATTAATGAGTGATTTATGCTATAAACATGCCTTATCAGAAGAGCTTAATAAAAAAGTACTCTATAGCACCCTAAATCAGATACAAAATGTAAAACTAAATCGAATAGCTAAAATTTCAATTAACTTACTTTTACCCAAACGTATGATACCACTGCATATACAAGATCTTGTTAGAATCATTAATAATTTTGATCTTGATAATAAGTTTCAACTTTGCTTTGAAATAGTGGAATCAAATGATATAGATCAAACAGGTTTAGATAAAGCATTAAAACTCATTAAAGACTATGGTTTAGAAGTGTCCATCGATGATTTTGGTGTACAATACTCAAATTATAAACGTCTTCAGTCCAACCATATTTCAGCCTTAAAAATTGATCGATCATTTATCACTAATTTAGATAAATCAAATAATATTGAAATCGTCAGATCAATGATCACCATGGCTAAATCAAACCATATGCACGCAATTGCTGAAGGAATTGAAACAAAAGAAGAATTAGAAGTCTTAAAAAAACTTCAATGCGATATCATTCAAGGCTACTATTATCATAAACCAGAAAACATAAAAAATATTAATTTCAGTCAACTTGAAGGTTTAAAAGATAATCTCGATAATAAGCTAGTTCATCAATTGACTCTTTAATATCATCTAATGCTAAATGCTTACCTTCTTTATTGTGGCGTTCATAGACTAAAGGTTTCCAATGCTGCGCTAAAATCTTTAATGTACTCACATCTAACATTCTATAATGAAAGAATTGTTCTAGTTTTGGCATGTATTTAGTTAAAAAACGCCTATCCTGCCATACTGAATTGCCACACATAGGCGAGGTATTTTCATCAACATAGGTTTGAAGAAATTCTAGTGTTTTCTCTTGGGCTTGTGCTTCCGTTATGACGCTTTCTTGCACTCGCTTTGTTAGACCCGATTCACCATGTGTTTTTGTACACCAGTCATCCATTTTATCTAATAAATCCTGTGGCTGTGATATAGCAACAACTGGACCTTGCGCAATGATATTTAAGTTAGTATCAGTAACGATAGTTGCAATTTCGATAATTCGATCTTCCTCTGGATTTAGACCTGTCATTTCAAGATCAATCCAAATCCACCGCTTAGACTTTAAACTCTCTGACATTACTCTTTCACTCTTGATACATATTCACCCGTACGCGTATCTACCTTGATTATCTCATCCTGTTGAACAAATAGTGGTACTCGAACAACCGCACCTGTTTCTAATTTTGCAGGCTTACCTCCACCACCAGAGGTATCACCTCTAACACCTGGATCTGTTTCAACAATTTGTAAGTTAACAAAATTCGGTGGTGTTATATTAATTGCTTCACCATTAAATAATAAAATCGTACAAATATCCTGCTCTTTTAGCCATAGTTTTGCATCACCTAACGCTTTTTCATCTACCGCATATTGCTCAAAGCTTTCTTGATGCATAAAGTGAAAATGATCACCATCGCTATATAAATACTGTACTTCAAGTTCAAGAATATCAGCAGCTTCGACACTTTCTCCTGATTTAAAAGTACGTTCAATTACTCGCCCTGTACGAAAATTACGCAATTTAACACGATTAAAAGCTTGCCCTTTACCTGGTTTAACCACTTCATTTTCAACAATGCCCATTGGTTCACCATCAATTAACAACTTTAATCCATTTTTAAACTCATTGGTACTGTAACTTGCCATAATTACCTCTTATACTGTCGTCTTTATAAAATTAATCTAATTAAATGAATTGAAGGCTATGATACAACAAGCTGACAGAATTGTTCAGAAATTTATTAACCGTAACTGGAAAAAATCGCTTCTTAGTGGCTTTTCTGATGCATACTCATTACTAGAGTTTTTAAATATTGATCCTAATATAGCTAATATTTCAACTAAAGCACAACTACAATTTAAAACCGTTGTACCTTATGCATTTGCTAATCGTATTGAAAAAAACAACCTTAATGATCCTTTATTAAAACAAGTCTTAGCAATAAAAAATGAAGAAATAATTCATCATAATTATACTCATGACCCTTTAGATGAAAAAAACTATAACCCTGTAGCGGGCCTTTTACACAAATATCATAGTCGTGTCTTACTAATAGCTCATAGCGCTTGTGCCGTACATTGTCGTTATTGTTTTCGTAGAAACTTTAATTATCAAAATAATATTCCTGGTAAAGGTCACTGGTTAAATGTTTTTAACTATATTAATCAAGATTCATCCATTGAAGAGGTGATTTTAAGTGGTGGTGATCCCCTTTTAAATAATGATCAGCGATTAGCTTTTTTTATTGAGCATATTCAGGCAATTAAACATGTTAAACGCCTACGCATTCATTCTCGCATCCCTATTGTATTACCTGAGCGCATTACACCTGAATTACTATCACTTTTAACCTCATCTCGACTGAAGGTTATTTTAGTGATTCATAGTAATCATCCTAATGAGTTAGATAATGAAGTTGAAATGGTCTTAAAAGCAACACATAGTCATGGTATTTTAAACTTAAATCAGAGTACGTTATTAAAAGGTATCAATGATAATGCTGAGATTTTATATCAGTTAAGTTCACGTTTAATTGACTGTCAAACCATGCCTTATTATATTCACTTATTAGATAAAGTAGCAGGTGCAAGCCACTTTGATATCCCAGTTGAAAAAGCACAACGTATTATTAAAGAATTATCTGAAATATCTTCTGGTTTTATGGTACCAAAACTTGCACAAGAAGTGCCAGGTTATCCATCAAAGAAATGCTTAGCTGTAATGTAATTATATTCTCTTACTTTAAATCTAACGAATCAGCATGTTCATCAAGAGACTTAAATCCTACAAATGGATGTGGCACATCCGCTTTATTATTGACTTTCTGTCTATAAGTTCCAATTTCTAAATTTAAAAAATCCTTGCTATCTGGCTTTTTATATAAAACAGTATCCCAATCTTTATCATTAACCCCTAAAAGTATTTTTACGTTCAAAAAATTTTCTTCAGCTGCCTTAAACTCAAGTGTATTTATTGGATTATCCGTTTTTCCAAAAGGTGTTGTGCGAAACTCTAAAGGATGATTCGAATGACTCGCTATTCTAACTACTTGAAAAAAATAACTTAAGTATTGCCCTTCTTTATTTTTGGCGGGAATCTTTTCATCTTCATATAGGCTTGTTAAATTAGTCTGTAGATGTTCTAGCATTATTTTTTTATTTTTATTTTCAGTTGCAGCTATAGCTAATTTAATTCCGTTATTAATATTAAAATATACTTCAGTTTCATCAAACTTTTTTAAGTTTCGTATATGTGGATTAATAACAGAGTCTAATTGCCGATTAAAAAAATCAATTGTCTTTTGATTTAATTCACCATTTTGAATTCTAAATTCATTTTCTAAATAATCTCTTAAATGATCCAATATTTTAAGATTGATACTTTCATTTCCTTCAAGTTTTTTAATCCTCTCTTTTATACCTTCTAATAATGCTAAACATTCATCAAATTCTTCAGACAGTACTACAGCATATTCCTGATTTTCTTCATCAGTAACTACTGAATTCTTTAACTCATCAAACATATAAACCTTTCCTTAAATTAACTCTTCTAAAATATTAAATATATTTCAAAAATTAAAAAACACAAACCAATCATTAATGTCAATTACTGCAATTCTAAACTTTAGAATTTATTTTTCTCATTTAGCGGATAAATTCGTTATAATAGCTGCCAAAATAAGCTGTAGAAAAATTACTACTTATGAAAACAAAAGATAAACAACAAACTAAAGATGCCGCGCGTTGGTTAAAAAATAAGACAATTCCACTTAAAAAAAATATATTACTTGTTTCACTAATTGGTACTTTAAGTGGTATTTTATTAATCCTAATTGCTTACTGTATCGCTCATATTGCTGATTCAGCTTATTTAAAACATCAAACTACAAATGCTTTATGGTTTTATTTTATTGGCATTATTAGCCTATTTATTCTAAGAGCTGGACTGACCTGGTTAAAAGAGCGCATTAGTTTTAAAACTTCAGAAAAAATAAGAACTAATTTAAGAGAAGAGGTTCTAGAAAAAATTAAACAAATGGGTCCTGTACATGCTAAGTCATTTTCAAGTGGTAATTTAGTCTCGAATGCTATTGAACAAGTTGAAGCGCTAAACAACTACTTAGTTTATTATCTACCACAAATGTCAATTGCTGTTTTCTTACCCATTGTCATTTTAGTTTTTATTTTTCCCATAAGCTTAACTAGCGGTTTTATTTTACTTATCTGTGCACCATTAATCCCACTTTTTATGGCACTTATTGGTATAGGTGCTGAATCTGTTCATCAAAAGCATTTCCAAAACTTAGCTAAAATGAGTAACCACTTTCTAGATGTTTTAAGTGGCTTGACTACATTAAAACTATTTGGCAAAAGTAAATCAGAAGAAAAAAATATTTACCATACTTCTGATCAATATCGCATGACAACTATGCAAGTTTTAAGAGTAGCTTTCTTATCTTCTGCTGTCTTAGAAGTGTTTGCTGCAGTTTCGATTGCTATAGTTGCTGTCTATTTAGGGATGGGGTTTTTAAACGAAGGCACATCAAACCCTATTTGGTGGTCTATTTCAAATATCAGTTTAACTGGTGCATTATTTATTCTGTTATTAGCACCTGAGTTTTTCTTACCCTTAAGAGAATTAAGTACACACTATCATGCTAGAGCTGAAGCTGTTGGTGCTGCAACTGAATTAAAAAAACTATTTGATTATGATTTACATAAATCCAGTCAACCTATCAATGATTCAGTAAAAACAAATACGTTTAATTTAGCTGAAGATACCATCACATTTAAACAAGTTGATTTATCTTACAGTGAGTCATCTATTCCAGCATTAAATCATATTAATGTTGAAATAAAGCCAACACAAAAAATTATATTATTAGGCCCAAGTGGTGCAGGTAAGTCGAGTTTTTTAAATTTATTGCTGCGATTTTTAGCACCCTCAAATGGTGAAATATGCATTAATCAAACTAATTTAAATGCAATTAACCCAGAAAGCTGGTATCAACAAATCAGCTGGCTTGGGCAAATACCTAAACTATTTAGTGGCACACTTTACGATAATTTATTAATGGCTAAAGCTCGCGCAACAGAAAGTGAAATCAACCAAGTACTTGAAGATGTACAACTAAAAACGTTAGTTAATCAACTACCCAATGGATTAAATACAATTATTGGTGAAAACAGTATTGGCTTATCTGCTGGTCAAGCACAACGCTTTGCACTTGCACGAGCCTTATTAAAAGATGCACCACTAGTTATCCTTGATGAACCAACTCAATCATTAGATTATGAGCATGAGCACTTAATTATGGATATGCTTAAGAGCCGCTTAAAAAATAAAACCGTCATCATGGCAACCCATAGACTTGAGCACTTAGAAGCTGTCGATCAGGTTTTAATTTTAAATGAAGGTAAAATAATTCAAAGTGGGGATTATAAAACCTTATCTAGCGAACCTTCTAGTTATTTGCAAACACTATTAAAAAACATACAAGGAGAAGTTAGTTATGCTTAAACATTACCAAGCTTTAATCCCTGTATTCAAACGCCAATTATGGTGGATGGTCTTAAGTACTGGCTTAAGTATTGCAACAATTTTATCTTCAATTGGCTTAATGTCTCTATCTGGCTGGTTTATTTCAGCAACCGCTTATGCTGGTTTATCTTATCAGGTAGCAGCTCAGTTTAACTTTTTTATGCCGGCAACAGGTGTACGTTTTTTCTCATTAATGCGAACTGTAAATCGCTATGGTGAGCGTGTTATCTCTCATGAAGCAACATTTAAAATTTTAACTAATTTACGTCTTTGGACTTATCAAAGGCTAGAACCTTTAGCACCCGCTCACCTTTTAAGTCATAAACGGGGTGATTTACTTAACCGAATGGTTTCAGATGTTGATCAACTAGATAATTTATTTATCCGAGTACTTTCACCGACTTTCACTGCGATTATTATTGCCATTGCTTCATTTATCTTTTTTTCATTTTTTAATATGACTATCGCTGTGATTACATTAATTAGTTTACTGGTTAGCGGTTTTGCAATCCCAATTTTTATTGGCGCATTAAGCACTAAAACTGCCAAAGAAATTAACTCAATTACGGCTTGTTTAAAAACAGATACAGTACAAATGATTCATGGTCTATCTGAATTAATTATTTTTAACCATATAGAGCTACAACAGCAAAAAATTAATGCTTTAAATCAAAAACTAATTCAGCTACAAAGAAAAATGAGCCATTTTAATGGCTTTGGCCAAGCATTAACTCAAACTATCTTATGGAGTACAATTTGCATTACTCTATATATCGCAGTTAATGCAACAAATAATGGTCAATTAAATGGTGCTAATATTGCTTTAATCGCTTTAGGGCTTTTAGCTATGTATGAATCTGTCATGGCACTTCCATTGGCTTATCAATATCTTGGCAAAACCAATGCTGCCGCTAAACGCTTAAGCGAACTAAATGAATTGAAACCGCAAGTTGTTTTTGAACACCATCAGCCAATTAATCTAAAACACTATGAAGTTGCATTTAAAGATATATCATTTAGTTATAATCAAAGAAAAACAGTTCTATCTGACTTTAGTTTAACAATCCCTGAAAAATCACAATTTGCATTAATTGGTGAAACAGGATCAGGTAAGTCAACATTATTACAGCTACTATGCCGTATTTGGGATACACAAACAGGCATAATTACCATTGGTGATATTGATATTCGTAAATTTTCAGAATCACAACTTCGCCAACTAGTCATTTATATAGAGCAGCAAGCCCATCTTTTTCAAGCAACGATTCGTGATAATTTAAAACTCGCTAATAGTGATGCATCAGATAATGAGATTTACCAAGCACTTGATTACGTCTCATTAAAACAGCATGTTTTAGACTTACCCAATAAACTTGATACATTAGTTGGTGAATTTGGTGAAAATTTTTCAGGTGGTCAACGTAAACGACTCATGCTTACAAGAGCGCTATTATCAAAAGCCCCCATTGTGCTTTTAGATGAACCAACAGAGAACCTTGATCGACAGACTGAAACCGAAGTCCTTCAAGCAATTAAACAGTTGGCCAATAAAAAAACAATTATCATGGCAACACATAGTTTAGCTGCGATGAATATGATGCAAAAGCGCATCAATCTTAATACAAAAGATACTGGTGTTTTATTATAAAAAGCGTTAAGCTTATGCACAAATTTTCCCATTTAACAAATATAATGAATAAAACAGGTAATTAACCATGACGGAAGCAGCCATAAATACAACTGAAATAAGACCATTTAAAAAGCTGTTTATTAAAACATTAGGTTGTCAGATGAATGAGTACGATTCATCAAGAATGAAAGAAGTTTTAAATGAAAATTTTCATACAGAAATGACTGAAAAGCCATCTGAAGCTGACATCATTTTAATTAATACCTGTTCTATTAGAGAAAAAGCGCAAGAAAAAGTATTTCATGAACTAGGCAGATGGAAACAACTAAAAAAGTTAAAATCGCATCTTGTTATTGGTGTTGGTGGTTGTGTTGCTTCTCAAGAAGGTGAAAATATTATTAAACGTGCTCCTTTTGTTGATGTTGTATTTGGACCACAAACAATACACAGACTGCCAGATATGATTAAGCGTAAGCATATTCAAGGAAAAGCACAAGTTGATATCTCTTTTCCTGAAATTGAAAAGTTTGATAATTTGCCAGAGCCTAAAGCCGAGGGCGTTAAAGCTTTTGTTTCAATTATGGAAGGCTGTGATAAATATTGCGCTTATTGTGTTGTGCCTTATACACGAGGCCCTGAAGTATCACGCCCATTTGAAGATGTTATTGCAGAATGTGCATCATTAGCTGAACAAGGCGTTAAAGAAATTACCTTACTTGGACAAAATGTTAACCATTACTTAGGTAAAATGGCAAATGGTGATACTGCCGATTTAGCTCTACTAATTCATTTTATTTCTACTATTGATGGCGTAGGTAGAGTACGTTTTACTACTTCTCACCCAGTTGAATTTTCAAATAATTTAATTGAAGCATATGGTGAAGTAGAAGAATTGGCTAATCACCTACATTTACCTGTTCAACATGGCTCTGATCGTGTCTTAGCACAAATGAAAAGAGGCCATACTATCCTTGAATTTAAACAGAAAATTCGCAAGCTTAAAAAACTACGTCCAGACATTACAATATCATCAGACTTTATTGTTGGCTTTCCAGGTGAAACTGATGAAGACTTTGAAAAATTAATTTCTTTTGTGAAAGAAGTTGATTTTGATCAGTCATTCAGCTTTATTTACAGTAAGAGACCAGGAACACCAGCGGCAAATTTAATAGATGATACTCCAATGGAAGTAAAGAAAGAACGATTGAAAAAGCTACAGGAAGTATTAAATAACAATGCACTTCGTATTAGCCGTCGCATGGTAGGTTCTAGACAAAGAATTTTAGTTGATGGTACATCTAAAAAAGATCCAAATCAACTAATGGGCCGTACTGAAAACAACCGAGTTGTTAACTTTTCAGGTTCACATAACTTGATGGGACAATTCGTTGATGTAGTCATTACGGAAGCACTACCTAACTCACTAAGAGGAGAATTGACTTAAATATGCGAACAGCGCAATTTGTACTTGAACCACAAGACCCTAATCGATTAGCGGCCCTCTGTGGTCACCTCAATGAGAACCTCCATCTTATTGAGCGTTACCTTGCTGTGGAGGTCAATCAACGCGGCTACCAATTCCACATCGTTGGACCTAAAACAGCCGTCTCTGAGTCAGAACGCTTCATTAAATCCCTCTACCATCAGACAGAAAAGTCACTTCATTTAGACAACCATGAATTAAACGTTACATTACAATCCCTTGCTTCCTCAACTCGAGAGCAACAACCCCGTTTTGAAGAACAATCATTTATTCAAACCAAACAACATACAATCAAACCTAGAACAGTCAACCAAGAACGTTATGTCCGACGTATAGGAAAATATGATATTAATTTTGGTATTGGCCCTGCTGGAACAGGTAAAACTTTTTTAGCTGTTGCTTGTGCTGTCGGTGCTTTAGAGTTTGACCAAGTCAAACGTATTATTTTAGTTCGACCAGCAGTTGAAGCCGGTGAACGTTTAGGCTTTTTACCAGGTGACTTATCTCAAAAAGTTGACCCTTATCTAAGGCCTATGTATGACGCACTTTATGATTTAATGGGTGTTGAAACAGTCACTCGTCTAATTGCTAAACAAGTCATTGAAATTGCACCATTAGCCTATATGCGCGGACGTACTTTAAATGATGCATTTATTATCTTAGATGAAGGTCAAAATACGACAAAAGAGCAAATGAAAATGTTTTTAACTCGTATTGGTTTTAACTCAAAAGCTGTCATCACTGGTGATATTACCCAGGTTGACCTACCAAAAGGCACAATTCCTGGACTACGTCATGCCATTGAAGTATTAGCGAGTGTCAATGATATCAGTATGACATTTTTTGATACTGCTGATGTTGTTCGTCATGCTTTAGTTCAACAAGTAATCTCAGCATATGATACTTATGAATCTTCATCAGATGATATCAGTGAACATAAACGTTTCCATAAGCATCGAAAGTTTAATAAAAAGGAACACTAAATAAATTAATGCCTACATTAACTTTAACCATTGATATTCTTCATGATGATCAGTTTGATAACTTACCTAAATCCGATGAGGTTCATCAGTGGTTAAGCCTTGTTTTACTTCATGAAAAAATTTACTCTGCATCTTTAAGTTTAACTTATCTATCTTTAGATAACATGCAGAGCCTTAATCATCAATTTAGGGATAAAAATAGCCCAACGAACATCTTATCATTTCCATTCATCGCACCGCCAGGCTTGCCAGATGAGGCAATAGATGATAACTTTTTAGGTGACTTAATTGTTTGTCCTGATATTTTAGTTAAAGAAGCAAAGGATCAAAATAAACGATTGAATCATCACCAAACACATATTCTCATTCATGGCCTACTTCATTTAATTGGCTATGATCATATAAGTAGGGAAGATAGAGAAGAAATGGAAGCATTAGAAATAAAACTACTACAAAAATTGGCGATTCCTAACCCTTATGATCCGGAGGTAATTAATGGATGATCACTCGAGTAGTAAACCTAAAGGTAAACAACCATCCTGGCTAAATAAACTACTCAATAAAATATCTGCTAAACCACAAACAAAACAATCTTTATTAAATATTGTTAATGATGCAGTAAAAGAAAAAATTATTGATGATGATGCACATCATATGATTGAGGGTGTAATTAACGTTTCTAATATGCAAGTTAGAGATATTATGGTTACGCGCTCACAAATGACAACAATCAATATTGATATGACTCAAAGTGAATATTTACCAATTCTTATTTCCTGTGCTCATACACGAATTCCCGTTTTTGATGAAGAAAAAGAAGATATAACAGGCATCCTACATACAAAAGATTTAATGCAATTTTTTATGGATGATCAACTAGAAGAAGTCATTTGCCAAAAAATTGATATCAGAAAAATATTAAGGCCAGCACTATTTGTACCTGAGTCAAAAAGGCTAGATAGTCTTTTACGTGAATTTAAAACAAAACATAATCACCTAGCCATTGTGGTTGATGAATATGGTACGATATCAGGGCTTATTACCATTGAAGATATTCTTGAAGAAATTGTTGGTAACATTGAAGATGAGTTCGATAATGAACCTGAACATATTACTAAAAAATCTGATACTGAATATATTGTTGATGCAATTACTGAAGTTGATGACTTTAATGAGTATTTTGATTGCAGCTTAGACAATGAAGAAATGGATACCGTTGGCGGGTTAATTTTAAAACAATTAGAGCATGTACCTCGTGCTGGAGAGGTCGTTACATTTGACAAATTTACTTTTACAGTTTTAAATGCTGATAACAGGAAGATCAATACGTTAAGAGTAATTTTGAATGAAACCCAAAACGACAACGAAGAATACAAAAAATAACAAGCTTAAATTCATCCTTTCATCTATTATTGCATTTATTTGTGGTGCAATATTAACTTTAGCATTTGCACCCTTTCACATATGGATTATCGCATTTATTAGTTTAATTGTTTTATTTTATCTATGGTCAGGTGCTAAAACGGGTAAGTATGCTTTTTATCTTGGTTATTTATTTGGTTTAGGTAATTTTGGTACTGGCATTTCATGGGTTTATGTCAGCATACATACTTACGGTAATACATCTACGCCTTTAGCAGTATTTATCACTTTATTATTTATTATGGTATTATCACTTTTCCCAGCTATCGTTGGCTTTTTAAATCAAAAATTATGCTCTAAAGAGAAAAATGCTTACCAGCTTTGTTTTATTTATCCTGCAACTTGGACGCTCTTTGAATGGATTAGAAGCTGGGTTTTTACTGGTTTTCCTTGGCTTTTTGTAGGTTATACGCAAACAGATACTTATTTGGGTGGTTTAGCAGAGGCTGGTAGTGTTTATCTTGTTAGCTTTGCAGTTTGCTTGTGTGCTTCAGCTTTAATTATGTTTATCAGAACCAAACGTAACTCTGCAAGATGCATTGCTATTTTTATAATTATTGTTCTTTGGGCACTTGGTTGGTTTTTCTTACAAGATCAACAGTGGACCATCCAAAAAGGAAAACCACTTTCAGTGTCTTTAATTCAAGGTAATATTAAACCAACGACTAAATGGGATCCTGAGCATTTAAAATATATTCAAAAAACATATTTAGACTTAACTGAAAAGCACCCTGCTGATTTAATTTTTTGGCCAGAGAATTCGATTCCTAACTTCCCAATGTATGTTGCACCTTATATAAAAAATCTTAATCAATTTGCCATTAACCATAATAGTGCTATTCTACTTGGAATGCCTTTGGGTAACCCATATGGTAAGTATTATAATGGCGCGATAGTGGTTGGTTATGGCTATGGAGAATATAAAAAACAACATTTAGTTCCTTTTGGTGAATATTTACCTCTAAGAAGTATCTTCTTACCAATTATGACTTGGATGGATCAACCAATGAGTGAATTTACAGAAGGGCCTACTGACCAAGGAACTGTTACAATGCAAAATATGGATGTTGCATTATTTATTTGTTATGAAATTGCTTTTCCATCACTTGTACGTAAAGATGCACAAACTGCAAATTTAATTGCGACAATTACTGATGATGGTTGGTTCGGTAAAACAATTGCGCCATGGCAACACCTACAAATAACTCATATGCGCTCGATTGAACTTGGCAAATCAATCATTCAAGCAACTAATGATGGTGTTACTGCTATTATTACCCCTAACAAAGTGATTACCTATCCCCCATTTAAGCGAGGTGTTCTTGAAGGTACCGTTTATGCAATGGAAGGTCAAACACCTTGGGTACGCTATGGTATGACTCCTGTTTTAATGCTGATCTTTTTATCGCTTATTTTAGGTTTAGTGGTTAGGCGTAGACAAAAGGATTAAATTTTTTATAATTTGCACAATGAAAATAATGACTTTTTAGCAATGCTCTGTTATTCTATGATTTCTACATTTCAACATCTCTTAAATAAAATTAAAAATTGTTAGACTAAGGAAATATAATGAAAAATTTTACATTTTATAATCCTACCCGAATTTATTTTGGTGAAGGGCAAATTGCAAATTTAACAACTGCAATTGATGCATCTAAGAAAGTATTAATTCTGTATGGCGGTGGTAGTATTAAGAAAAATAGTGTCTATGATCAAGTAATCAATGCATTATCTAATCATAAAACCATTGAATTTGCTGGTATTGAGCCAAACCCTGAATTTGAAACTTGCTTAAAAGTCATTGAAACAATTAAAGCAAATGAAGTCGAATTTATCTTGGCTGTTGGTGGTGGCTCAGTGATTGATGCTGCTAAATTTATTTCAGCTGGTGTTTATTATGAAGGTGATCCTTGGGATATTTTAGCTAGCGGCGCTGAAGTTAAAAAAGCTATGCCTTTCGGTAGTGTATTAACCTTACCTGCTACTGGCTCTGAAATGAATTCAGGCTCTGTAATCAGTCGACGTGAAACTTACGATAAACTTGCTTTCGGTAGCGAATTAGTTTATCCAAGTTTTTCAATCCTTGATCCTACTGTCACTTATTCGCTACCCCTGAAGCAAACCATTAATGGTGTAGTTGATGCATTTACCCATGTTATGGAGCAATATTTAACTTATCCTGCAGATGCACCACTACAAGATCGCTTTGCTGAAGGTATTTTATTAACTTTAATTGAAGAAGGACCAAAAGTTGTTGCAGATCCTACAAATTATAATGCACGAGCAAATATTATGTGGGCTGCAACCATGGCATTGAATAATTTAATTCGCCAAGGTGTGCCACAAGACTGGTCAACACATATGCTTGGACATGAATTAACAGCACTTTATGGCCTTGATCATGCCCAAACACTCGCAATTATCCTGCCAAATGTCATGACTTATAAAAAAGATAAGAAATATAAAAAATTACTTCAATATGCTGAGCGTGTTTGGCAAATTAACCAAGGTAGTGATGACGATAAAGTCAATCAAGCGATTGAAAAAACTAAAGAATTTTTTAAAAGTCTTGGCGCTAAAATACAATTATCTGAATATGAAAATCTTGATATATCTCAGCTACCACAAGCTGTAGATAGTCTTAAAAAACATAATTTAATTGCTTTGGGCGAACATCAAGATATTACGCTTGAAGATAGCAACAAGATCTATCAAATGTGTATTTAAGATTGCATTTATGATCTAATCGGTGTAATTTTGCAATCGGACTAAACTGATAACAGGCAATTTTATGAAACTTGCACGCTTATTATTTGGTAATCCGATTCCAAAATCAAAAGCTGAAGAAGAAAAACTATCTAAAACTAAAGCATTACCGATTCTCGCATCGGATGCATTATCTTCCGTTGCTTATGCAACCGGTGAAATTCTTACTGTCTTAATTGCAGCAGGTGCTGCCGCTTTAGTATTTTCCTGGCAAATATCCATCTTTATTGCACTATTAATTCTAGTTGTTGGCATCTCCTATAAACAAGCAATTGATGCCTACCCACAAGGTGGTGGTGCATATGTTGTTGCAAGAGAAAACTTTGGTCCAAAAATAGGACTGATTGCAGCAGCTGCTTTAATGATTGACTATGTATTAACTGTTGCAGTGAGTATCTCTGCAGGTATTTTAGCTGTAACCTCTGCCTTTCCTGCTTTAGGCGATCATGCTGTTCTATTCTCTTTAATTGCTATTTTATTGATCACATGGATTAATTTACGTGGTATCCGTGAATCAGCGAGCATCTTCATGTTACCAACTTATCTTTTTATATTTATGGTGCTGTTATTAGTTCTCTTAGGCATTATTTTTATGTTAACTGGCTATATTCATGAATTTTCTTATCACAGCCATAATACCCATGCAATCGAACAGGCTTCAAAAGCATTAACATTAACCCTAATTTTAAGAGCATTTTCATCAGGCTGCTCTGCAATGACTGGTATTGAAGCTGTCTCAAACAGTGTTTCTGCATTTAAACCAGATAGAGCTAAAAATGCCGCTAAAACATTAATGACACTAATTACGCTTTTGATCATTATGTTTATTGGTATTGCCTATTTAGCCTTAAAACTAAAAGTTGAACCACTGTCTTCTGAAAGTGTCTTATCACAATTAGGTCATCATATCTTTGGTGACGGTATCGGTTACTACTTACTGCAAGCTTCTACCATGCTCGTACTTTTATTAGCTGCCAATACTTCTTTTACAGGTTTTCCATTATTAGCATCGATTATCTCTCGTGATGGTTATTTACCGAAGCAATTACAGAATGTTGGTGATCGATTGGCATTTGGTAATGGTATTGTCATTTTAGCTGTATTAGCTGCTATTTTAATTATCCACTATGATGCTAACACCAGTGCTTTAATCCCACTTTATGCCTTTGGTGTATTTTTAGCATTTACACTTTGCCAAGCAGGATTAGTTCGAGTCTGGTTTGAACGACGTAAAAGAGTTGGCTTCTGGTGGTTTAGAGCATTAATTAATGCATTTGGCTGTGTGTGTACCTTTATTGCCTTAGTTGTCATTATAGAAAGTAAATTCTTAGAAGGTGCTTGGATTGTTATCGTTGCAATGCCAATCCTTTTTTATATCTTCTATAAAATTAAACAACATTATACTTGTGTTGAGAAAGAGCTAAGTTTAAGTACTGATGAAGAATTATTACGCAGCTCTCTTGCACCAAAGACACACCCTAAAGTGATTATTCCATTATCACGCTTACATAAAGGAACCATTGCTGCAGTCAATTTTGCTAGAAGCATATCAGATGATATTACACCAGTAACTGTCAATGTAAATCAAGAAGAGACTGATAAGCTACTTCGAATGTGGAAATTACTTAATATTCCTGAAGAATTAATTGTAGTTAAATCTAGCTATCAATCAACGATACGTCCCTTAATTAGAGCAATACATAAAACTGATAAGCGTGATCCTGAAAAAGGACTTGCAATTATTGTATTGCCAAACGCACAAACCAATCGTTTTTGGCAGTCATTATTGCATAACCAAAAAACAGCATTGTTAAAGTTTGCTCTACGTGCAATTAGTCGAACGGAGCATGTAGGAGAAACCCGAATTATTGTTGAAGTACCTTATCAACTTCATTCAACCAAGGATTAATTGATTAATTATACTGATGACTGATACTAAATTTAAACAATCGTTATTATCTATTGGACTGCTATTATTGTTAGGCACATTATGGGGCTCTGGCTATACGATTGCTCGTTACTGTATGACTCATGGCGTACATCCACTAGGTTATGGTTTTTGGCAATCATTAGGACCAATGTTTTTTTTAATTATTATTGTTCTTTTTGGCAAAATACCCTTTTCATTAAAGCCAAATTATATCCGTTATTATATTGCTTGTGGTGTATTAGGTATTGTCATACCTAATACTGTAATGTACTTCTCAGCAGCACATATACCATCAGGTATTTTAACCGTACTAATTAATACTGTACCGATTCTAACTTTTCCATTAGCAATTTTATTTGCCATTGATACATTTTCTTTTAAACGTTGTATTGCCGTTTTGATCGGCTTTTTAGGTATTATACTAACAATTCTCAGTAATTTATCCTTACCAAGTATTCATGATATACCATGGACTGTTATTGCATTAATTGCACCAGTATCATTTGCTTTGTGTGCTATCTGGATTGCAGCTTTTAGACCTATTCCTTCAAGCTCATTAAGCTTATCTTTAGGTATGCTGATTACCTCTTCAATTTGCTTAACGCCCATTACACTTAGCTTAGGTAAATTTTACCCAATTATATTTCCATTAGACACCAATAGCTGGCTAATCATACTTGAAATTATTCTTTCTAGCACAGGCTATATTGTACTATTTATTTTAATTAAACTTGCAGGGCCTATCTATTATTCACTAGTTGGTGGTGTTGCATCTATTGTTGGGCTTATGTGGGGAAAGTTATTTTATAATGAAGCATTAAATATTTATTCTTGGCTGGGTGTACTTTGCATTCTTGGGGCAATTGTTTCATTGACCATATTATTAAAAAACAGAAATAATTAATTTTGTATATTGCTTTTATCTAAGTTATAAAAGGATTTATATCTCCCTTTTTATCATATTTTCTATAATCCTCAAAAAATAAACTTGGTGATTTTTTATGAATTGAATGAGAAAACTTTGCTTCATTTAGCTTGTCTCCTTCACTTAAGAAAAAGCCTTCAGGCGGCCTTTGATCTTCTCCTAAAGCAATACTCCTAATATCTCTTACTCTAATTTTTACATCTTGCCCATAGATAGAAATTCTTAACTGCTCAAATCGATCTGAATTGAGTAACTCTGCTAATACCTTACAAGTATAGGTCGTATTGTGAAAGTGCCAAAAACCACTTTCTTGATGTGTAGAAGCAACAGCACATAACTCTGATAATGACTGACAATTATGAATTAATATTCGTTTTTTTTCTGATAGCTTTACAATATAGCCTAATTTAAATTTTAGATCATGTAGTTGTTTATCTATTACTTGTTTTAATTGATACTGCTGTTTCACTGTATCTAAACTAGAACCATTAGCTAACAACTCAGGTTGATGAACGGCTTTATCTCTTTCAACTTTATAGTATTTTAAAAAGTTATGATATAGTATTTTTTCTTCATATGTTTCAGGCGTACTATGTAAGCCATTAATAATTTTTTTTATATTATTACATGTAAAAACTCTACCTTCATAATAATGATCTAATTCGAATATTTTGGCATGCATAAGATGTGCTTTCAAATTCACAACTGGCGTTGCTTTATAGGTCCATGGGTCAACTAAAATTGCATTTTGAAGCTCGGGGTGATCAATTAATTGATTTAAATGACCAAAAATCAAACAAGGCTTTATAAGAGAAGCTAGTGTCTGAGACTGGTGAAGAATACACATTTGATGATCAGGTTCAACAAAGATTTCCTGCATATAAATTGGTTGTTCAGATTTTATACCAAGTTCATCTAAATTAATAAACTCTGCTAGTAGTAGTGCTTCTAATGATAGCTCACCACAATTTCCCAAACGATTATTTAAAATTTCTTGAGCTTCTTCTCTGGTATAATATTGATTACTTATCCCTTTTTGACCTCTAGCTTTACGCCTACTTTCTACCCCTTTAGTAATACGCTGATGAAAGTCTTTTATATCTTCATCAATGATACTCGGCTGATTGCCTGATAAGTCCATGATTTTTCGAATCGCCATAACCATTGCAGCAGCAATTATTAATAGCTCTTCTTTTTTAAGTAAGTTTGATTGCTTTTCTTGAAGTTTCTCGTCAAACATAATAACTATCCACATAAGATATTATGAATGCCATAATATATCATAAACCAAATAAAATTACATTTGTTTAAATAATTTAATTTATTTAGAATTCTAGCGCTACTATTCTATTAATCATTTACGCTCTAAAAAGTCACCAAACTTCATAATTTTCTGATAACGGCTGTCTAAAAGCGTATTGATATCCATTTTATTCAATTGTTTTAGTTCTTTAGCTAATGCTTGTTTTAGAATACTACCCATCTGATTTATATCTCGATGTGCACCACCTAAAGGCTCAGGAATAATTTCATCAATCAATTTAAGCTTTTTCAATTTAGGTGCAGTAATACCCATAATTTCAGCAGCATGTGAAGCTTTATCTGCACTCTTCCAAAGAATTGATGCACAACCTTCAGGTGAAATTGTCGCAAAATAACTATAATTTAACATTAAAAAGCGATCACCGACACCAATACCTAGTGCACCACCAGAACAACCTTCACCAATAACAACGCAAATTACAGGCACTCTTAAAACAGACATCTCCTTTAAGTTTCTTGCAATTGCTTCACTTTGGCCTCGTGCTTCAGCATTAATACCCGGATATGCCCCTGGTGTATCAATCAAAGTAATCACAGGAATTGAAAAGCGTTCTGCTAATTTCATTAAACGTAACGCCTTTCGATAACCTTCAGGGTGTGGCATACCAAAATTACGTTTAATCTTTTCTTTAGTTGTTCGCCCCTTTTGTTGGCCAATAACCATAACAGGCTGATCATCTATCGTAGCTAGCCCACCAACAATTGCCTGATCATCACCAAAATTACGATCACCGTGTAACTCTTCAAAATCAGTAAACAAGTTTCGAATATAATCTAATGCATAAGGGCGTTCAGGGTGACGTGCTAATTGAATAATTTGCCAGTCATTTAAATTTGTAAATACACTTTCAACGAGCTTTTTTAATTTTTCTTCTAATTTTTGAATTTCATCATTTAATTCAAGATTCTCATCCTTTTGATTGACTTGCTTCAGTGCTTCAATTTTTGCTTCTAAATCTGCAATTGGTTGTTCAAATTCTAAAAATTGCATCGAATCTCCTAACCGTCCGTATTGTTAACTTTGTAATTACTCTTATACTTTATACTTAATCTACTTGTCTTACACAATAGGTTTCTTTTGTTAATAATGCAAATAGAAAGCTTAAGATAAAAGCAATAGGAATAATCCAAATGGCAAACTGATAAGTACCCATTGATTGTAAAGGAACATGGTGCGTATTAGCATATGCACTCATTAGATAACCAAATAGTGGCATACCAATCACACCACCCCATAGTAAAGACATCATTGAAACGACACTTGTCGCACTGGATGTAACAAGCATTGTGTTAATTTCACCAACATAAGGATAGGCAACAGTCTGGCTACTAGTAACAAAACCTAATGCAAAAAATAAAATAGCTAAATACATTAAATTACTCGATGCATTCATTAGTAGTAATACGACAACTAAAGATGCAATTGATCCCATTAACATTGGTAGCTTACGACGCTTTAACCACTGTGTAACACCACCCCAAAAAGGATAGCCAATGACCATACCAAAAAACATAAACCCAGTTACATAGGCTGCATTTAATTGTGAAACACCATAAACATGTCCAAGATATGCATTTGCCCACATGCCACCTAGCATCCAAGTACCTACATTAATTAATCCTGTATAAATAGCGGCAAACCAATTTTGTGGTTTCTTTAATGCAAGTTTTAACATTTTTAAAATCGAATAACTTTTTACTTCAGTTTGTTGCTCTTTGCGTAAATCTTGCAATGCTTTTGGCGTGTTAGAGACAATATAAAAAATTAAAATAATGATGCCAACACCAATAAGACCAACAATTTTTAATGCATCTCTCCAACCAAAAATATCAATTAAATAACTTAGTGGTGCTTGAGCAAACCAACCGCCTAACATACCGATGGCAATTGCAACACCAATAACTAAGCCCATCTTCTCTGATGGAAACCAATTGGTTGCAACTCTAACAACGCTAATTAAACAAAATGAACTAGCAGCGCCTGTTAGTAATCTTGCAATAATAAGTAATGTAATACTATGCGAAAATGCGATGGTAAAAGCACTTAATGCACATAATGATAATGCAGAGATCATGCATACCTTTGCTGAATATCGATCAATTAGAATCCCTGCAGGAATAAGAAAGAGAATATTGGTATAAAAGTACAAGCTTGAAATCAATGATACTGTAGTTATTTTAATCTGATAACTCTCAGAGATGTAACTTGCTAATGAATTAAAAACAACGCCTAATCCAAACTCAAAGAAAAATATCAATGAAGCAACGACAACAACAATCCAGCCAAATGTGAGATTTTGAGTCTTTAGTTGTGCTTGGTAGCTCATATTAGTTTGACCATTTTTTAATCTTAAAGTAGGCGTATTTTAACTGAATTAAATAAAAAATAAATGAAAATGTTTTCATAAGCGGTGAATTTAGAATTATTTTATGTCACAATTTGATGCAATTGATGACAATGGATGTAAAAAACGCCAACAATGACTGATAATATAGAAAACCACACCCCCATGATGCAACAGTATCTTACAATTAAAAAAGATTACTCAGATATGTTATTACTCTATCGCATGGGTGACTTCTATGAACTATTCTATGACGATGCTAAAAAGGCTGCAAAACTTTTAAATATCTCTTTAACAAAACGTGGCAAATCCAATGGTGAAGCAATAGCCATGGCCGGTGTGCCGTATCACGCCATCGATAGCTATCTAGCTAAATTAGTTAATCATGGCTTATCTGTTGCTATTTGTGAACAAGTAGAAGATCCAAAAGTTGCAAAAGGTCCAGTTAAACGCGAAGTTGTTCGTATTGTTACACCAGGTACTGTAACAGAAGATAGTCTATTAACACCGAACCAAAACAACTATCTTGCCTGTATTTATCAAAATAAAAAAAATATAGGTCTTGCTTATTTAGATATTACTTCTGCTGAATTTAGAATTTTAGAGACTGATGATTTAAATAAATTACAAAATGAAATCGTTAAATTAGATCCAAAAGAGATTTTAGTTGCAGAAAATGACATACTTCATACGATGCTTAATTTAACTGTTAAAAAACGCCCACTATGGGATTTTAACCCTAAAAATGCGCAAAATATTTTAAAAGAGCAATTTAAAGTTACTTCACTTAAAGCATTTGAGTGTGATCAATTTTTAGCTGCAATGACTGCTGCAAGCGCTTTAATTAATTATCTAAAAGAGACTCAGAAAAAAACACTTCCACATATTCAAGGTTTAAAAGTAGATACGCATTTAAAACAAATCATTATTGATTCTGTCAGTCAAAAAAACTTAGAACTGACTAAAAATACACAAGGTAATACTGATAAAACACTACTTAGTATTATTGATAACACTGCGACAGTATTAGGTAGTCGCTTATTAAAACGCTGGATTAGTGCGCCTGTAACTGACCTTACAATCCTTGAAAAAAGACATCAAATTATAGAAAGTTTACTTGAAAATAAGCTATATTCTAATCTTTATGATTTACTTAGCCAATTACGAGATATTGAGCGTATTGCCACACGTACAGTTTTAGGTAATGCAACACCAAAAGATCTAACTGCTCTACGTGAATCATTAGCGCTTTTACCGGAAATTCATAAATTATTTTCAAATAATAGCAATTTACATATTCAAGCTTTATTAAATGAAATTGATCAATATCCAAAACTTTCACTACTGTTAAAAAATGCCATTGTAGAAGAGCCACCATTTGTTATCCGTGATGGTGGTGTCATTGCTAAAGGCTATGATAAAGAATTAGATGAATTAAGAGCCATTAGTCAAAATGCAAGCGACTTTCTTTTAAAGTTTGAACAACAAGAAAAAGAAAATACGCAAATACCAACACTATCTGTTGGTTTTAATCGTGTTCATGGTTTTTATATTGAAATTTCAAAAGCTCAAAGTGATAAAGCACCAGCACATTATATTCGCCGTCAAACACTAAAAAATGCTGAACGCTATATTACTGATGAGTTAAAAACCTTTGAAGATAAAGTGCTAAGTAGCAAAGATCGTGCTTTAGCACGTGAAAAAGCACTCTATCAGCAACTATTAACACAGATTGCTACACATTATCAACATTTACAAACAACAGCTAAAGCAATCGCCCAATTAGACTGTCTAAATAATTTTGCTGAACGTTCAATCACACTTAATCTTATTCGTCCTGAGTTTTCTAACCAAACACTTCTAAAATTAACTAAAGCTCGACATATTGTTATTGAAAACACACAGAAATCCACTTTTATGCCAAATGATTTAACGCTTGACCACCAACAAAGCTTAATGATGATTACAGGGCCTAATATGGGTGGTAAATCAACCTATATGCGTCAAACGGCTTTAATTGTTATTTTAGCTTATATTGGCTCTTATGTGCCTTGTCAAAAGGCTATTATTGGTCCAATTGATCGTATTTTTACTCGTATTGGTGCATCAGATGATTTATCTTCTGGGCGTTCAACATTTATGGTTGAGATGACAGAAACAGCTAACATTTTAAATTATGCCACTGAAAATAGTTTAGTTTTATTAGATGAGATTGGTCGTGGAACAAGTACTTATGATGGTTTATCCATTGCTTGGGCGACTGCTGAGAAGCTTAATCAACTTAAAGCATTAACGCTATTTGCAACGCATTATTTTGAACTAACTCAATTAGCCGATCATTATCAGAGTATTGTCAATTATCATTTATCAGCAACACTACATAAAGATGAAATTATATTCCTTCATACAGTTAAACCAGGAGCGACCAATCAAAGCTATGGCATTGCCGTTGCAAAATTAGCAGGCTTACCTAAATCTGTTATTGATAATGCAAAAAAACTACTTAAGCGCTTTGAAATGCAAAATAAATCAGAAGAAAATCTATTTCAGGAAGATTTTTTTATTGAAGAAGATAATGAAGCAATATCTGATAGTCAACTAACGCCAGAAGTTGAGGCTATATTAGATAAACTTAACTCTATTGATCCTAATAGTTTAACACCGATTCAGGCGTTGGAAGTATTGTTTGAGTTAAAGAAATAGTTTTTATTACTTACATCATCAATGCAGCTTCACCAGCTTGTTTAGCTGCTTGAGCTGAATCATTTGAAATCGCCATATTACGCTGTGAGGTTGATTTAGAAACTTCTGATTTACTCTGAGTATACGACTGTGTATAGGATTTTTCAGATTCAATACCTTGCTGTAACGTTTGACCACCTGCTTGGCCTGCGCTTTGTGCATACTGCATACCAGCACCTTTAAATTCTTGAATTTCAGCCTCCCCTGCTCGCTCGCCTCGAGTATTACCAATCCACTGTAAAACTTTATCTGGTATTACATAAATCAATGAAAAACACTTCATAAATGCCATGGATAAAAAGGTAGCATATAAGAAAATAATCATACAAGAGAAAGTTCCTCTAGCATAAGCAGCTGCATCTGTGCCATTCGAAGCAGGCATTAGGCCTAATAATGAATCTGTTATTGCATGAAAACCTTCAGCTGAATACTCAATAACAATATAGGTTAAACCAATACCAAAAATCATACCCAAAATCATAAACACAGGTCTTAATACTAAATTCATACAAATCTGAATACCAGGCTCTGCTTTACCAAAAACTTCATCTCCTCCTGGATAAACTAAGCCAAGCGATACAATCGGTGCAGCAGCCATTGCTTCAATCACTAATAATAGCCAAGCTGTTTTACCCGCCCAAAATAAAATATACGGTGTTAGTGGGATAATTAATGAAAATGAAATACCAATACTAAAAATAGTTGTTAAAACAAACATTACTAAAGGCATCCACATTAAACTTAATGAAAATGTTGCCATCTGCATCGTTACATCAAGCATTACTTCTGCATATTCAAGTGCAATCTGAGCAGAAGCTGTACTACTAACAGTACCTAAAGATAATGCATTACCAATAGCCCAATTTTTAGCATCATCCTCAACATCGTTTAACTGATCATCGGCTGATTGTTGAATTTGGTCTAATTCATCTTTTGCATGATTAAAGATACCAATCATGCTATTAATCGTTCCCTCAATTAATGAGATACCTATTGCTTGAACATTTTGAATCATACTAAAGTTTTGTGCAGCAAAATTTTCATCTTCTCCTTCTGGTACAACACCAATATTATAGATTGCTGCCAACAATCCCCCAACTTCTGAAGAACTTCCATTGGTACCCAACATATCAAAAATTTCAGTTAATACTTCTTGTGCAGGATCTGTAACATTTGATGTATTAATAGGGTCCTGCGTTCCACCAAAGTCAACATTATTTTGTGCAAAGAAGGTAAATAAATTAATGACTGGTAAAATAACCCTATTATATAATGTACTAGCTTCATATGCTTTGTCAGTCTCACTAACTTGAGTATTCATATAAGGTGAATACACTGAATTTGTAATTGAATAGATAATATAAAGATATTCTGCATACTGAAACTGCATGCCATCTGATAAATATCGATTAACACTATCATGTGCAATTGCTTTTTCATCGGATGTTAGTTGACTGTCGTCATCAATTATCTGATTAAATAATTGACGTACTGTACTGATTGAAATCGTAAATGAGCCAGAATCTGATAGTTCATCTTTATAAGGCTCTAAATCAGCTTGTGCCATAAATTGGAATTGATCTGCTGTTAATGGATTAAAAGAGATTTCATTTCCCAAAATCAAATCATCTATATCATTGGCATTTTTTGTATAATGAATATTAATATAATCATAATCAACCGGTATTGATGTCTGATTAGATACTAGATTTGCTGCATTTGAAAGTTCTGCGAAATTAGCATATAGATTTTGTAAGTTTTGTGAAAGGCTATTATCAAAATCTAAATATAACTGATCAGCATCCCACCAACCATAATTTGCGGCTTTATAGCAAAGATTATCAGTATCATAACTACCATCAGAGTCGCATTCTCCAGTTACTGATGCTGCATTTTGTTCCATCCAGTTAATAATTTCACTTGAAGTATTACTTAATGCTGTTGGTGAATAAGCATCTAAAGCACTAGGTTCATCGACTAAATTTTCTTTTAAATAGCCTGTACTAGTTAAACCATACTTATCTGCGATGCTATTAATATCACTTTGATCTGGCTGATTAACCATTTGATTAACTGTAAAATCTCCAACCCAATCAGCTGTATTTAACTTATATTGTACATATTCTTCTCCTGATGCAGACACATCCGACCATGAAGCAAGTCCATTACCTAATATTTTAGAATAATCTTGAAATGGCATACTATCAGTGTTAAGGCTACCATCGCTATTAAATGCCACAGCATTTGTCAACGGCAAAGCATATGACTGCACAAAACTATTACTAACTTGAGATGAAAAGCTTACTTTACACGTAATTGGATAAACATATACATCTTTTTGAATATAATCGGTCCCTGCAACATTTCCATTAGAACCATTATATGGGATATGTGTTGTACCATCTCCCCCTAAAACATAAGCCTGTGGTATTGTTACAGTCATTTTTTGTGATGTTGAAGATTTAGTGCATGGTAGATTTCCAGAACTACCTTCATCCTGAACAAAAGTGTCATCTTCTAATAAATCACGTGTTAGATTACTCATCATATAAGTAGCAAGATAAGTATTGATATTATTTGTCACCTCTGAGCTTACAACTGGGGGAACATTGCCACTGACAACATCTTCAACAACATTACTCCATACATAATCAGCAAATGAAATACCTGCTGTAACCATCGCAAAAATTAAATATTGAGCAACGCAATACCCCGTACTAACAGGCACTGCAAACATTGTGCCAAATATGACTCTTAATGAAATCCAATGCCCACTCCAGTTTTTGCCTAAAAATTGGCCATCTTTTGCGGTATTAATTGTACCTACAATAATAATAAACGCATAAAGTACAAATGTAATTGACAATAATCCAGTATTAAAATATTCAAATGATGTACTGAATAGGGTTTTTGTAACTTCTGTTAACAGTGTTGTTACATCTCCACCGAAAATACTGTTTAAAACAGCTTGAGATTTATCAGATGTTGGAATGTTTTCCCACCAAATTGCTGAACTCATAATTGACTCTACTTAACTTTATAAATTGACACAACCACCAAACGCTATGCGTTTATCTATCTACCGCTTTATTACATTTTTAAGACTTTAAATTGTCCATTAAATCACTTACCGGTGAAATTAATTTAACTAATTGCGGTTTTATTTGATCAAAAAGATAGCTTTGCTGATCTGTATTTAATCTTGGAAAAATTTTAATATAATCATCAAGTGATAAATTAAAATGTTTTAGTTTTTTCACCAAAGACCATTGTTGCTTATCATCTAAAATATCAAATAACTTAATAATAAATACTGAGTTAATTAGCACATTAGATAACTCTTTATCCAATGTTTCTAATAAAAATGTTTGCTGATTTTCATCAAGGTTATTTAATACCTCATATAAATTACTATATTCCGGATTATTACTCTCTACTGTTTTTGATGTTATTGCTTCAGTAATCATTCATTTCACCCACTACTTTCTAGTTATAATCACATTTAATATTACAATTAAATCAAATTATGAAGCATTGCGCAATGAAAAAATGAAGTTATGCTTCATATTATTAGAAAGAAAGTTATAAATTACTCATCAAAGCCATTGATTCTGGATATAAAAACAGATAACTTTGCTGCTTTAAAAAATCAATATTATATTTAACTAAATAATGTTTAATTATTTCAATAGGCACAACCAAAGGTAATGTTTTTTGATGGTATGCTTTAATTTTTTTCTGCAAATCATCACGTTCATTTTTAGTAATTAGCTTGTTAATTTCTCTTAATATTCTTTGTAAAATAGTATAATGATTACCATTTTTAGCTATTTTTTTAAATGAGCTTAAAAACAAGTGGTGATACTGAATAAGCGTTTGGTTAAAATTATCCTTATTACTTTTAGCCACTAGTCGCCCAAGTGCTTTTTGATTTATTGGATGATGAAGTCTAAGTAAAAACTTATGTTTAGTATGAAATGAAATTAACTCTGATGTTCTTTTACAATTTAATAATAACTCTCTAGCTTGATAAGTTAATAAGACACGTTTTATAAAGTGTTCCTTTAAGTAAGGATCATTTAATCTGCCCTCATCTTCAATAGGTAATAGCGGTAATTTTTTCTTTAATATTTGAACAAAAATGCCATCAGCCTTGTTTTGTATCACAATATGCTCTTTGTTATACACCTTAACTGTACCCTGGCCACAACTTGGGGAAGATTTTTTTAATATAAAACCGTAAACCGTTGGTAAATTATCGATTAAATTCTCTGATGATTGAATTAATTTATGGGTTAAATCATCACCTGAATTATGTTGCTTTAATATTATTTCATGATTATTTTTTTCAAAATATACAGGCTCTCTAGGTATACCTAAACCTGCATGTACTTCTGGACAAATAGCTAAATATTCAAATAGTTGACTTAACTGTTCAGTAATTAATTTTTTATGTGAATTAGCACCATTAAATCTGACATTATTACCCAATAAGCAACTTGAAGTAGCAACAAGTATTTTACTATCCATATTATTCCTTTATTTATTGGCTCAATACTATATAAAGCTTAATTGAAAAACAATTTAAATTAAAATTTTCACATCATCTACCATTTTATTAACGGATAATTTAAGGCATAATAGATGCCAATCAAATTTAAACTGTAAATAATTAACAAAAGGTATACACATGTCAGATCAAGCTGAAGTTAATTTCCTAATCCAAAAAGTATTTATTAAAGATTTATCATTTGAAGCACCAAATACACCTGCTATTTTTAAACCAAATTGGCAGCCTGAGACTAATATGGAATTAAATACAGCTTCTAATAAGTTAGATGATAATACCTATGAAGTAGAATTAACCGTTACCGTTTCAGCTAAAAATGAAGAAAAATCAGCTTTCTTAGCTGAAGTAAAACAAACGGGTATCTTTTTGCTAGAAGGTATTGCTGATGATCAATTAAGCCATGCCTTAGGAAGTTTTTGCCCAAGTATACTTTATCCTTATGCTCAAGAAGCGGTTCGTAATTTGATTACGCGTGGTGGCTTCCCTGACCTACATCTTACACCAATTAATTTTGATGCGCTTTATATGCAAAAAATGCAGCAAGAGCAACAACCTCAACAAGAAGATGAAACTCAACATTAATAATTTATTTTAATTAATTAGGCTTTGGAAAAATAGATAAGCTATTACCATTAACAGGTGTTTGTGGTGCACCAGTTGCTAAATATATATTCCTACTTTTAACAAAGATACTACCTATATAATTTGATGGTAATCCATCATTCATTGTGACTGTTTCAATCAAAGCATAGTTTTTATTATATATTAATAACCCTATATTCTGAGTACCTACATAGATATTTCCATCTCTATCCACAAAGACAGAATGAGCAGTGCTATTGGGGTTAATTGTTGTTATAGTTTGATAATCTCTATTTTCATTATAATAGATATTTACACTGCCATAATACACACCCGCATAGAAATATCCAGTTGCCGTATAAATTTCACCGTCTGTATTAACAAAAATATCATATACATTATTTGATTTTAATTGTTTAGGGAAGTCATAGCCATTATCACTATTTGAATCTGGTTTAAATATAGCAAGGCCACCTGATGAGCCAACATAGAGCTTACCAAAAGGGTCAACAACGATTGATCTAATCGAATTACCTAAGATCCCATCATCATCGGTTAATGTAGTTACTAGTTTATAGTGTTTTCTATTAAGCTTATAAGGTTTATATATTAGCAAAGTTGAATTACCTGAATAAATATAACCATGCTGATCGACAAAAACTGATAGCACCATAGAAGTTGATAACTGTGAATACTGAATATATTGATCATAGTTATCAGGATCTGGTTTATATACAAACAGCCCTCTTTTTGATGCAATATACACCAAGCCATTTTGATCAATAGTAAAATTATAAATATTTATTGTATTCATTATTACTGCAGGTTTTATACTACCTGTTACAGTGCTCGTATCCTGTTTTGAAAAATAAACATAAATACCTCCTGGCCCCTGATCATGGCTAATATATATATTATCATGCTGATCAACTAACACTTTCGTAGCATTACTATTTCCATAAATAATTGTTGTTGGATAATTATTTATGGTTAAATTTTCAGTATTTGAAAGTAATCTTGATGACTGAATTGATAGTTTAACATTTAAATAATAAGCAGAACTAACAACATTCGGTGAATAATCTAGTATATATTCACATGACTTACCCGGTGATAAATAAGTTTTATTAATACATTGATGTCGATCATGTGTGTGATTTGTATTAATTGTTAATATTGGATTACCTGGATTTTTAGGATTATCATTTGGCGTTTGGATTAGTTTTAAGTCCTTTAATGACACATTACTATTATTAGTTACTGTAACTGTGATTTGCTTATCCATATTACTTGCTGTAACAAATTCATGTTTTGACAAACTAATATTGATACCTTTTTGAATCGTATTACTATAAGTTAATACCTCTGAAGTTTGAGATAAGAAATTTTTACCTTCTACAATTAACTTATCTTTATGCGCATTTATATCAGCACCCGCCTGGAAAGTAATACTACAACTACTCTTGCCATTTATGTTATCACTACAGTTATTTGTTATAGTAACACCCTCTATACTTGGTAATACTATCTCTTTAAGCTGTGCTTGAATGGGTGTACGGTTTGTTACTGTTATTGTCTTAGTCTGATTTGGTAATAAAACCAATTGACTTGGACTAACTTCAATACTTGTTGGCTTATGAGATGGATTAAGCATCTTAGTATTTACTTCTACACTATGCGCCAAAAAGTTATCACCACTGACTTGTAAGTTCGCCTGTTGTGTTGGAAATTTCTTATTTGCTTCTAATTGAATAATACAAGACTCTGATTTAGCTAGTACTTCTCCTTCACAACCATTATTAATACTAACACCATCTAATTCTGGCAATGTTACAGTTAAACCTTCTGTTTTTACTCTTGTACGGTTTGTAACTACAATCTTCTTACTTTCTCCTGGCAATAGGGTTACTTGGTTTGTATTTAACTCAACACTCGTTGGTATAACCGGTGGGTTAACTGCTTTAGCTATTACTTGTGCTTTTTCAGATAAAAAGTTTTTTCCATAAATAAGAACATCACCATGCGCTGACGCTGGTAGTTTTTTAGCTGCTTTATATTCAATGGTACAACTACTTAAACCTGCAATCTCACTACCACAATTATTGGTTATAGTAACACCTGATAAATCAGGGATATTTAATTCTTTAATATCCGCTGTCGTAGCTGTCATATTACTAATGGTCATTTCTCTTGTTTGACTTGGTAATAAAACTAACTGATTTGGTGTTATTTCTACTCGTGTCAATTTCTTTAATTGTATCTTAGGATTATTCGTATCTATTTGTGCTTGCTTAGATAAAAAGTTATTACCTGTTACTAATAAGGAATCACTCTGTTTTGAAACGACATCACTATTTGCTTTAAATTCAATCGTACAACTTGTTTTACCTAATAGTTCATCACCACAAGTATTATTGGTAACTGTTACACCATCTAATGTTGGTATGTTAATCGATAAGCCTTTAGTTGCCACCCTACTTTGGTTATTAATCACTATACTTTTACTTTGATTTGGTAATAAAGTAATTTGGTTCGGAATTAAATCGATACTCGTTGGCTTACCTGGTAGATGAGGACTCTTCGCTGTTATATGCGCCTCTTTTGATAAGAAATTTTTACCATAAACACCAACTGTATTACTTGATGAACCTATTTGCTTACCTGACTGAAATATAATCTCACAACTACCTTTACTTGTAAGATAGTCAACATCTGAACAGTTATTTGTAATTAAAACACCTGATAAACTTGGTAAATCTATCTCTTTAAGATAAGCCTTATTAGATGTTAAGTTTTTAACTGTTAACTTCTGGGTATGATTTGGAATTAAGGTTAATTGACTGGGCGTTATTTCTACTCGTGTCGCTTTTTTAGCTCTTGGTGTTGGAATTGTTGTTATTTGTGACTCTTGTGGTAAAAAGTTTTTACCTGAAATTGATAAATACGCTCGTT
>JAKJJQ010000179.1:0-1098 GCA_021713415.1 Thiotrichales bacterium 19X7-9 | reverse complement strand
GCGCTTTAAAAGAGCCGTATAAGTTACCTAATTTTTTAAAGATCATGTGTATGAGGGAATGATACCAAAACTGGTAGAATTCGTCACGTATGGTGTTTACTAAAATACCCTTTTTCTGAACCATGCCCCAATTTCTAAGGGTACGTCAATTTAAAATCTATGCCAATTTTGGGTATGGCAAAGCTTAACAGCTTATTGGATAGCCTCTAACATCAGTTTGATATTTAAGAATCATCTTTCAAAATTTAAATTTTCTGACAATGGCATTCATGTTATAATAATTAATTGCTTATGATGAAATAATTTTTAGTTTATTTGTTGATCTAAATTGCATTTCATTGGGTAACCAACTGACTTATTGGATAGTCTCTGAAGTTAGTTATTTTTCCAAAAGTCTGAATAACTGAGATTTGTTAATAGAAAAGGTGACTATTATGTTTATAAAAAAATTATTAATAATTAGTGCAATCTCCACAAATATTTTGTACGCAGGAGGCTCTTACTGTACTGCATATATAAACAACATCCCTAAAAATTCAACTATATTAGTATACGTATCTAATGAAGGGAATGTCACCGGAAATCAATACACGTCGAACTATACAAAATATTATGGTTCTCATCAAGGAAAAATTACTCTATGCTATCCTGGAAGTTCTGAAGATCCATGCACAAGTAATACATCTAATTTTGAAACAGGTCATTCACATGCACACAAAACAAAGAATGGCAAAAAAGATCCATATAATGGTGATTTATATCAAACTGTTTATATAACTACTAATCAAACTAACTTAATGATATCACAAACTATAAATCTTCACTATCATGTTCATGGCAAGCAGAATGGTCATGATTGTGAGATAGACCTACTAGATAGTAATGGAAATATATTAAAATCATGTGCTAAAAATGATTTTGCTATAGACTATACAAATATAAGTAATTCTTCTTGTAATTAATAGGCTATCCAACATATATGGACTCGTTTTATATTTCAAGTAATTTAATGCAATTTTAACTCATTTTATTCTCCAATATTTTACTCAATGATATGATGTTATTAAATTGCCAGCAGACATATATTCGGCTTTCAAG
>JAKJJQ010000178.1:0-1103 GCA_021713415.1 Thiotrichales bacterium 19X7-9 | reverse complement strand
TTTAAATTTTCTGACAATGGCATTCATGTTATAATAATTAATTGCTTATGATGAAATAATTTTTAGTTTATTTGTTGATCTAAATTGCATTTCATTGGGTAACCAACTGACTTATTGGATAGTCTCTTACATTAAACTGTACTTGAATAATGTTAAAGGTGAAATTATTAAAAGGGCGGGGAATGCTCAATTTGACAGCATATTAAACACACTCAACGAAACTTATGAGCAAATTGAAGATGAGATTAAATCTTTACCGTTGCGTCATGAATACAGAGGTACTTTTTACATTAGAAAACCTTATTCACACCCTTTAAAAAGTATTAAAGTTGAAAACGGTATTGCTAGCATGAGAGAAGAGTTGGTTACTTGGGAGGTGCGTGATAAAGACAATAATTATATTGTTGGTACTCGTGAAATATTTAGAGATGAGGGATTGACTGACCGTATTGTTAGAGAGGATGGGGTAGAGATATTTGATAGAGAGGCTAGTAATGCCACAGTTTAGATTGACATAAAAATTATCAAAAAACAGGGCAGTTATCCAAGTTTTTGGAATAGAAAAACTCATTTGTTGGAGCAATGGAGGATATCTATAGATATCTTCGTGTAAAAAATAAAAAGTATTTATTGTGAGATAGCTAAATTTAGAGGTGATTCTACATGTGTAATATTAGACAGTTAGTGATGTTGATAATTTTTATAGTAATTGTCTTAAGTATAGGTTTTTTAAGTGGCTATGTAACTTCGACTAATATAACTAGTTGGTATCAATCTTTGAATCATCCAATATTTTCACCACCTAACTGGTTATTTGCACCTGTATGGAGTGTGATTTATATTATGATTGCGTTTTCTGCATGGCTTATATTTATTCAAGAAAAATTTAAAGGCAAAATCTTATATGTATTTGTAATCACACTACACGACAGTAACGGTGTAACCCATTGATTTTTCATTGTTATCGTTCATTCTTATAATCGCCAAAAAACAAAAAAGAGCGATATGATGAAACACATCAATGAATTACAACAGTCACTGAAGCACTATTTTAACTTATCTTTTTGGAATACTGAATGCCTAACTTACTTTATTATTGCTCT
>JAKJJQ010000177.1:0-1107 GCA_021713415.1 Thiotrichales bacterium 19X7-9 | reverse complement strand
ATAATCGCCAAAAAACAAAAAAGAGCGATATGATGAAACACATCAATGAATTACAACAGTCACTGAAGCACTATTTTAACTTATCTTTTTGGAATACTGAATGCCTAACTTACTTTATTATTGCTCTACAGATAATAAATGATGTTAATCTTTCACAAATTGCTAAATGCTTTCCATCAAAAGCATCAACTACGTCATGTTATAGACGTCTTCAACGTTTTATCACAAGGTTTGAAATATCTTTTCTTAGCCTCTGGAAACTAGTCGACACCATTTTCAATTTATCTGATCAAGTCATATTATGCATGGATAGAACTAACTGGAAGTTTGGCAAGGTACATATTAATTTTCTAATGATTGCTATTGCTTATAAAGGTGTTGCAATTCCTGTGATTTGGTCACTGCTTCCTCAGCGAAAGAGAGGTAACTCAAAAGCCATTGATAGGCAGAGACTATTTGATCAACTACTTGAATTTATTCCTGCAACTAGAATTAAAACACTTTTATGTGATCGTGAATTTATTGATGGAAATTGGATAGCTTATTTGTCTAGCAAACAAGTTAAATTTGTTATTCGAGCCAAAGGTAATTATCTAGCTTCTAATAAAAAGATTTCAAAATTATTTCTAACTCTTCAAGCTTCACAAGCAAGAACACTTCATAATACAAAGTGTATAGTAGGGTGCGATTTATATGTTTCAGGACTGCGATTGCCTACAGGTGAATTAGTTATTGTTGTAACTAGAGAGTTTAACCTAAATGCACTCGATCAATATAAAATAAGATGGGAGATTGAGTCATTTTTTTCAGCTATTAAAAAACGTGGTTTTAATTTTGAGAATACCCACTTAACTGATATGCAAAAACTTTCAAGACTTATGTTTGTTGTATCCATTGCATTAATATGGTCTTATCGTACAGGTGAAATATTAGAAAGCATTAAACCTATTAAAATTAAAAAGCATGGATTTAAAGCTAAGTCTTTGATTAAAATTGGTACTGAAACTATTGCTAAATCGCTAGCTAGAGCCATTAATTCTTCAGAGTATATCTGTAATATTATCAAAGCTACATTTAAACCTAAAATATCAATTAGTCAAAGAATGG
>JAKJJQ010000176.1:0-1123 GCA_021713415.1 Thiotrichales bacterium 19X7-9 | reverse complement strand
TGAGTCGTTTTGGTTGCATTTTGTGAGCTGTTTTGTTTGAGGTTTGTGCTAAATCAATGATAATGAAACAGCTCTCTAAATTCCATCAATAAGTTACCTGATGTGTATACTAGAATTGAACCGTGCCCTATTTTTGAACAATTTAACTCACTTGCAGGTTAATTGTACCCAGAGGATGCATAATTGTATGAAAAATAAACTGATAGAAATTTTTGCAACAGAACCTTGGTTACCATTAGGTAAACACTTTGTTATGGAATAAATTATCATTTTATCAACAAACCATTTAATGTTAAGGAAAACAAATGAGAGTATCATTAAAAAATGAATTTGATTATGAAAATAAAAGTTTTAATGGAAAAACATTAGCATTGGGTATTAGTGTTGGAAAAAGTTACTGCGAAGGAGAAAAGCTTAGTGCAATGATTAAGCGAATAAATCGAGATGCATTTGGTAAAGTTATCATTTTATTGGGTGACACATTGCAAAGACATAACTATCATAACGTAAAAAACGATGATGCATATAAACTGAGTCTGCTGAATGGGAATAAATGGATTAAAGAAAATAATTTTAGATTAAAAGATCTTAATATGGAATATGATATATTGAGATGGGATGATGCAATAATGCATGTAAAGTATGCAGAATATCGAAATAAGCTAAAATATATTTTTGATTCTAATAATGAAGCTGATATGCTCCTGCAACAAACTTGTTATTCATTTATGCAACGAAATATAAGAACTAAATCAGAAAACGTTATTAGTTATGATAAGGTGCGAAAATATATTCTAGAAGAATTACCCGTACTGTTTTTCACCTTACGATATGATGATGTTGACTATATGGGTTACCCAAATATTGCAAATGAATTATTTTATTATATTCATAAAATAGCAGAAAAAACCTTTCCTAAAAAAGGTCAATGGCTAGCATTTAGATTTAAAAAATAGTAGCAATAATCAGCTTGATGCATAGGAATTTCAATAATATGGCACGGTTCAATTCTAGTATACACATCAGGTAACTTATTGATGGAATTTAGAGAGCTGTTTCATTATCATTGATTTAGCACAAACCTCAAACAAAACAGCTCACAAAATGCAACCAAAACGACTCA
>JAKJJQ010000175.1:0-1134 GCA_021713415.1 Thiotrichales bacterium 19X7-9 | reverse complement strand
CTACTTTAATGAAATTAGACAAGCTGTAGAACAAAAGTTAATCCATCCAAATGAATATAAAAGCCTTTTAATTACTCCTAATCAAGCTGGCTTTACTCCATTGCATAGTGCTTTAAAATCGGGTAATCCAGATAATATGGAAGCCTACTTTAATGAAATTAGACAAGCTGTAAAACAAGGCTGGATTACGCTAGATGAATATAAAAACCTTTTAATTACTCCTAATCAAGCTGGCTTTACTCCATTGCATCAAGCTTTAAAATCAGGTAATCCAGATAATATGGAAGCCTACTTTGATGAAATTAGACAAGCTGGAAAACAAGGCTGGATTACGCTAGATGAATATAAAAGCCTTTTAATTACTCCTAATCGAGCTGGCTTTACTCCATTGCATCAAGCTGCTAATAGTGGTAGCTTGTCTATCTTAAAGTCTTTTGTTTCTGGTAAATTAAAACCTATTTTTTATGGGGATGGGTATTGTACTTTGTTAAATTCTAAAAATAAATTAGGTTATAGACCTAGATGTCAAAATGGCAACGGTGAGTTTTCTCAAATTAATGACTTTCTACAACAAGAGAGACGAGATAATTCAAATCCTCCTTCTTTATTTGGCTCCCTTGAAACTATTTCTAAAGGTGATTCTAATGAAATGAGCTTGTAAATCCATTCCTAATGCCATGTATTTTATATTATGCAGCTGTTTTATATATTCGTTCTTTAGCTAATTTCAGTCAGTTTCCCATTGGTCGCTCGCAATAGAAGTTCGAGAGCATTCCTAACACAGTTTATGTTTATTCATATTTTATGATACTCTATTTTTGTAACCTACAATTATGGAGTAACTTAGAGGCTATCCAATAAGCTGTTAAGCTTTGCCATACCCAAAATTGGCATAGATTTTAAATAATTTTTAAAAATATCATGATGTATATTAAAACAACTAATATTCTTTGATTTTTCTTAAATCTTTTGAATAGACTATTCTGTAAATTCAATTTACATGATATCTAAATTCTAATTTATCTATATTTAAACATACTATGCAACCCTTTTTAGATTCATCATCCCAGAAATAAAGTATATCCAAGCTTCTTCACTATCAGAATAACGTTCATATGATCTACTCAAACGTCT
>JAKJJQ010000174.1:0-1153 GCA_021713415.1 Thiotrichales bacterium 19X7-9 | reverse complement strand
TAATCAAGCTACTTTGGATTCAAGCATTGGTAAAATACCTACAGACTTCAATTTGTTATATAAAAACAAGCGACCTTTTTGTGTCCATTTTGATACCATTCTAACTTCAGTTAAATCATGATTATAATTAACATTTATCATTCTTAAATGTGTATAACTTTGTGTATAACCTTTTGATTGATATTGACTATATAACAGCCATTGGTTATTAATTTTGTACTGAATGCCTATTTCATGCAAAAGTTCATTCATGGCACGACCACTCATACCGTAGTCTTTAGCTATTTGAGTTATGGTTACTAAAGAAGTTGAGTTTAATATTTGATCTAAATACTCGGCTTTTGGCTGATATTCATCAATTAAGCATGACTTTTTCTCATTATCAACTCTTAGCGTTAAATTTTCTTCAACTAAATTAGCAGCTAATCTTAATGCGTCAGGTAAAGTTTGTGGTATTTCAAATGATGCTTTTTGCTTTTCTTCTAATTCTTGCCAACGGTCAACTAATCTTGCTGTAAACTCAGGACATAGTTGAGCAACAACAATATAGCTATCTCTTTTGTCTACATTATAAATAGTCAATGGTCTCCCGCCTTGTGTGGTGGGGTTTAGCCGCGTTGCGGTAAAACTAATAAGACCCTTATCACGTAATTTTTCCATTGATACCTTAACATGTGTATGCCGAGACTCTACCAACTCCGAAATTTCACGACTAGAAATAGTTAACTCTTGATTATTTAATACCGCTAATTCACTCATGACTCTATCCTTAATTTCACTTACTTAATCAAAACACTTGGCTCACCTAACTCAAGCTTTGCTCCTAATACAATTTCACCATCAAGCAGCTGTCGTTTAATCTTTGCCTTATCTGCTAAGACAGAAATTTTTTTAAACTCCTTTGGTAAAACTTCTACATTTGATATTTGAACCTTCTGCATTGGCTTTTTATAACTGACCATAATTTGTGTATCCTTGAACTTCTCACCCTCCCTTAAGTTATTTATTAAATAATTTTTTAGTGACTCAACACGGTTTTTGATTGAACTTTCCCACTGTTGAAATTTTGATTTTTCATGATTAATTGCTGCTTGTTCAGCACTTAGGTTTTTAATCAATTTGGCAATATTCAAAATTTTAACTTCACGTGCTA
>JAKJJQ010000173.1:0-1184 GCA_021713415.1 Thiotrichales bacterium 19X7-9 | reverse complement strand
ACCTATCTCTTCGCAGATTGCCTTTAAACGGCACTCTACTTTTGAGATCAGCAAGGCCTTCCTGTATTTCACAGGAAAAACTATGTGGTAATGAGTGCTATAGGCACAATGAAATGATCTTACTAGCGACATTTTTTTAGTTTAACATGAAAACCTCTTCGGTTTTCAAACTTTCCCGTTTAATGTACCGCGTGGCAAGCCACGGGGTAATTGCTCAAATATACTGATGGTTGTTAATGATGACCAGCCATATAAATCACCTTCAGTTAAAATATAAATTATACTTGATATAAATATCGTTAACCAAAGCATGCCCCACCAATCGATTTTAGGTTTAACAGCCAATTTAGATTCTCTCGCTGTTAAGCTAATAATAATAAAGCTTAAAATCATTAGTGGCACACTGATATAAAATACCCAACGCCAAGATGTAACTTCAGTAATTAAACCACCAAGTAATGGGCCAAACGCTAAACCGATACCCATAATAGAACCATAAATACCTAATGCTCGGCCTTCTTCTTCTTTTGGAAATGCATCGACTGTAATTGCCATCCCTGCAGGAAAAATTAAAGCGCCAGCAACTCCCTGTATTAATCGACAAATAATTAGCTGTATTGATACATCAGATACACCTGCGCCAATTGAGGCAATCGTAAAAACAAACATACCAACATATAATAATTTTTTACGACCTAACATATCAGCTAACTTACCCATAGTTGTCATAAAGCTACAAAAGGTTATGCCGAAACCTGCAATAAACCATTGAAGTTCATGCATTGATGCGCCTAAGCTATACTCCATATCACTTAATACTGTATTAACAATTGTAAAATCAAGTGCAACAACTAAACCTGCAATGCAAGTACCAACTAAGACCCACCATTTATGTTTTGTTTGATGATGTGACATAACAACCCCTAACTTTAAAATATTCTTACTAAGTGTAGCAAAAATTCAAATAAATAGGCTATTTTGGCAATATATGTTGAACTTGAATATATTTCTTATAACAGTAATATTCTTTTTGGGGTATATAGTTATGAGAAAATCAAAATTTAATTCATTTTTAAGTGCATTATCTGATCTTACAATTAATCAATTACAAGTTTTACTTACACGTGCATCAGCTCTTAAAACTAATGCCTTTGTTATAGCTGAAACTGTAAACACATGCTCAG
>JAKJJQ010000172.1:0-1190 GCA_021713415.1 Thiotrichales bacterium 19X7-9 | reverse complement strand
AACGTTCGAGACTAGGACGTTGATAGGCTGGGTGTGTAAGTGCAGTAATGTATGAAGCTAACCAGTACTAATGATTCGAGTGAATTGGTTATATCAGTAGACTAGATTGTTAAGGGTCAAACCTAAATAGTTTCCCGGTGAATATAGCGAGTGTGAACCACCTGATTCCATACCGAACTCAGAAGTGAAACCACTTTGCGCCGATGATAGTGTAGCAGTTGCTATGTGAAAGTAGGGCATTACCGGGGATTTAATTCAAAATGCCTCCACCAAGGGGGCTTTTTTGTTTGTGATATCTAAAATGGGGGAAGTAATATGCATTCAGAGTCTATTAAATTATCGTATTCTAAAAAAAAGTTGGCTCATCCAGTGTCAATATTTTTGAGTGGTGCAAGGTATCATTTGGATTCTTTTTTCAAGTACCCATATAAAAGAATGTATACTGTGCCTGAAAATTGTGTTGCTTCTTGTGATATCAATGAAATTTTACAAACTACTGAAATTGTATCCTGTATGGCAGTGGCTTTGATAGGTAAGGAAAAATTGGTATTGGCTCACATAGCAAATATGGTTGGGTATCCACAGAAAGTCTTAGATGACAATGTACACTTTATAGCGCAAAGTGATCGTGGTAAAGATTTTTTTAACATCTTAAAAAATCAATATTTGGGTGCAGATGAATCTGTTCAAAAGGTATGTTTGATGGGGCAATATACAAGTAATGCTTATGGTGAATTTTTTAATCAAGGTGTATCATCTGATTTGTCACCAGAGTTATGTAGATCATATTTAAAAAATGCATTTCCTAATGCAGAGATACTCATGATGAAAGGGCCTTCAATCTATTCGATTATGTCTGGTCATGCTTATGATAGTGATTCCTTTTCTGACTGGGAGCAAGAAGTTAGTGGTTATTCTATTGGATTGTAAGGTTATATTTAAGTTGATAATTATATGAAATTTTTAATATATTTGAGCAATTACCCCGTGGCTTGCCACGCGGTACATTAAACGGGAAAGTTTGAAAACCGAAGAGGTTTTCATGTTAAACTAAAAAAATGTCGCTAGTAAGATCATTTCATTGTGCCTATAGCACTCATTACCACATAGTTTTTCCTGTGAAATACAGGAAGGCCTTGCTGATCTCAAAAGTAGAGTGCCGTTTAAAGGCAATCTGCGAAGAGATAGGT
>JAKJJQ010000171.1:0-1207 GCA_021713415.1 Thiotrichales bacterium 19X7-9 | reverse complement strand
TGTAGATTCAATGGGTCATTGCAACATCTAGTTGTATACTTATACATTTTAAGGCGACTTTAGACATGCATAGCAGGAATAAAAGAAGATTTACTTTTCAAGAAATTGAGACATTATGGAATTTATGGTCGAATGGAAAATCATTAAGTGACATAGGAAGAGCTATAAATAAACATGCTGGATCAGTATTTTGCTTACTACAAAAGTCTGGCGGTATAAGGCCTAAGACTCCATTGAGATCAAAACGTTCACTTAATTTATCAGAAAGAGAAGAAATTTCTCGTGGGATCTCTGCACAATTATCATTGAGACAAATAGCTAGCCGCTTAAAAAGATCTCCTTCAACCATATCAAGGGAAATCAACCGAAATGGTGGTCGAGCAAAATATAGGGCTGTTGATGCTGATAAAAAAGCATGGAGTAATGCTAAGCGTCCAAAGCCATGCTTACTTAAATCTAACCTTAATTTACAAAGGTTAGTTGAAAGTAAACTTTCTCAAAAATGGTCACCTGAACAGATTAGCGGTTGGCTAAAAGAAAAGTATCCAAACGAGGAAAATAAACAAGTGTCACATGAAACAATTTATAAAACACTTTATGTTCAATCACGAGGTGCATTGAAAAAGGAATTACAATCCCATCTTAGAACTAAACGAGTAATGAGGCAATCAAAAAAGTATAACACCAAAGGCAATCCTCGAGGGGGAATTATAGACGCTATATCAATTCATGACAGGCCAGTAGAAGTCGAAACGCGGAAAATACCAGGACATTGGGAAGGTGATTTGATTTGTGGCTCAAAGAGATCATTTATCGCTACTCTTGTTGAGAGAACTTCTAGGTTTACTATGTTAGTTAAACTATCTGGAAATGATACAGAGAGTGTTGTGAACGCTATTAAATCGAAAGTAATTGAATTACCGAAAGTTCTTAAAAAGTCTTTGACATGGGATAGAGGAATGGAGCTTGCCAAACATAAAGAATTTACGGTAGATACTAACATTAATGTCTTTTTCTGTGATCCTCAGTCTCCGTGGCAAAGAGGTACTAATGAAAATACAAATCGATTAATTAGGCAATATCTCCCTAAAAAAACTGATTTATCTATACATAGTCAGACAGATTTAGATCAAATAGCTAATGATTTGAATGAAAGACCAAGAAAAACATTGAAATTTTTAACTCCTCAAGAGAAAATTTGGGAAGT
>JAKJJQ010000170.1:0-1228 GCA_021713415.1 Thiotrichales bacterium 19X7-9 | reverse complement strand
TTGAGCCAAAACATTCTACAAATATTGAATTCATTTTATTTTCCAGATAATTCTACCTGATAAATAAAATGCTATAAAAATCAGATCAATGCACTATATTTATTAACTTTTTGATGCGTTTACCCTGCATCTTGCAAGGGTTTTGTTGCAAAAAATTGTTACTTTGTTAAACTTGGGTCTAATTGCATATTTGGCCGTATTCGGCCACGACCAGAAAATTTTTTCAAATTGAACAAAAAGAAAACAAAATAGACTAGTTTTACTTCCAACATATACTCAAAATATGGTTTTGTTGCAAAAAATTGTCACTTTGTTAAACTTCTGCCAAATTAAGTACAGGGTATTTTTATGATCAGTTTTAAATGGCGTCATTTTAATAAAATGATCATCATGTTAGCCATTCGTTGGTATTTGTCTTATTTCGTTAAGTTATCGAGATGTTGAAGAATTATTGTCAGAACGTGGTTTTAAAGTGGATCATACAACTGTATATCGTTGGGTTGTTAATTATGCAGATCAATTAGAAGCATCATTTAGGCAAAAACACACAAAGTCTAAGGCCTACCGTAGTTGGCGCATAGATGAGACTTACATTAGAATTAAAGGCAAGGATTATTATTTATATCGAGCCGTTGATAAAAGTGGCGATACTTTAGAGTTTATGCTTTCTGAAAAACGTGATGAGGCTTCAGCATTTAAATTTCTTAAAAAAACCATTGGCCAGCACGGTTTACCAGAATGTATAACCATTGATAAAAGTGGCGCTAATGAAGCAGCGATCATCTTTTTAAATTGCATGTTATATTTAATTGGTCTTTGGCCATATTATTGGGTGGAAGATCGCCAAATTAAATATCTGAATAATCAGATTGAACAAGATCACCGAGCCATAAAAAGGCGAACGAGACCAATGCTTGGATTTAAATCATTTAAGTCAGCTGAATCTACTTTAGCAGGTTATGAATTAATAAACATGTTAAGAAAAGGCCAGCATTTAGATTGTGCTAATCAAACTATTTTTGAACAATTTAACTCACTTGCAGGTTAATTGTACCCAGAGGATGCATAATTGTATGAAAAATAAACTGATAGAAATTTTTGCAACATATATGGACTCGTTTTATATTTCAAGTAATTTAATGCAATTTTAACTCATTTTATTCTCCAATATTTTACTCAATGATATGATGTTATTAAATTGCCAGCAGACATATATTCGGCTTTCAAG
>JAKJJQ010000017.1:0-57307 GCA_021713415.1 Thiotrichales bacterium 19X7-9 | reverse complement strand
GAAATACTTTATATAAATGGAAAGATGAGATTGCTAGAATGTGGAGATTTACTAAGAATAATGGCATTACTGAAGGCTTCCATCGAAAGATGAAATTAATACAAAGAAGAGCTTACGGTTTTAGAAACTTTGAAAATTATCGATTAAGAGTTAAAATAGCTTGTGGTTAAGTGAAGTGCCCCCGTTTATCGTGGAGACCCAAATTATCGATTAAGAGTTAAAATAGCTTGTGGTTAAGTGAAGTGCCCCCGTTTATCGTGGAGACCCAAAATTATCGATTAAGAGTTAAAATAGCTTGTGGTTAAGTGAAGTGCCCCCGTTTATCGTGGAGACCCTAAAATAGCTTGTGGTTAAGTGAAGTGCCCCCGTTTATCGTGGAGACCCCCCAAATCATCTCATTATCATAAAACAAAAATAACTCGGCTCTACGTCATAAAGAGGCAATTGACCTTTAGTAAATAAATGGCGGAGGGGAAGGGATTCGAACCCTTGATACGTTGCCGTATACACACTTTCCAGGCGTGCGCCTTCGACCACTCGGCCACCTCTCCAAACAATGAGAACTCATCTTATCAAAGTCTTATTTCGAACTCAAGCGATCAAAAGCAATTAGCTAGCAAAATATTTTGCTAGATTTTCAATTATTGTAAGCTTTATACTCTAGTTAAATAGGAATTCGTTTAAAGGCCCAAAATAAGGATTATTATCATGACTGATAAGCTTAAATTAACAACTACCGCTGGCAATCCAATTGCTGATAATCAAAATTCTCTAACCTCTGGTGAAAGAGGTCCTATCTCAATTCAAGATTATCAACTAATAGAAAAACTTGCTCATCAAAATAGAGAAAGAATTCCAGAGCGTGTTGTTCATGCTAAAGGCTGGGGTGCTTATGGTACATTAAAAATAACAGCTGATATTTCACAATATACCAAAGCAAAAGTACTTCAAATGGGTGCACAAACACCAATGCTTGCAAGATTTTCCACTGTTGCAGGTGAACTAGGTGCTGCTGATGCTGAACGTGATGTTAGAGGCTTTGCATTAAAATTTTATACCGAAGAAGGTAATTGGGATTTAGTCGGTAATAATACACCTGTATTTTTTGTACGTGATCCTTATAAGTTCCCTGATTTTATTCACACACAAAAGCGCCATCCTAAAACAAATCTACGTTCAGCCACTGCAATGTGGGATTTTTGGTCATTATCACCTGAGTCATTACACCAAATTACTATTTTAATGTCTGATCGTGGTATTCCTGTTACACCAATGCATATGAATGGCTACGGTTCACATACTTATTCATTAATTAACCAATCAGGCCAAAGGTTCTGGGTTAAATTTCATTTTAAAACCATGCAAGGACACAAATACCTAACTAATAGCCAATCTGCTGATGTCATTGGCCAAACAAGGGAAAGTTACCAAGAAGCATTATTCAATACAATAGACAATCAAGACTACCCAAAATGGGAAGTGCAAATTCAAGTTATGAGTGAAGCTGAAGCTCTTGAAGTTCCTTATAATCCTTTTGATTTAACTAAAGTTTGGCCACATAGTGACTTTCCACCAATAAGTATTGGTGTATTAGAGTTAAACCAAAACCCAGAAAATTATTTTGCTGAAATTGAACAAGCTGCATTTAGCCCATCTAATATTGTGCCAGGTATCTCATTCTCACCAGATAAAATGCTACAAGCTAGAGTTTTTTCTTATGCAGATGCGCATCGTTATCGCTTAGGCACACATTATGAAGCATTACCAGTTAACCGCCCCAAATGTCCAGTTCACCACTACCATAAAGATGGTAAAATGAATTTCTTTGGTCAAAAATCTGGTGTAACTGATGCCTATTATGAGCCAAACTCAATGAGTGGTCCTTCAGAAGACGAACAATTTAAAGAGCCTGCATTAAATCTTAACGGTGAGTTAGATCGCTATCCACAAAGAGATGGTATGGGTCAAGATACAGATGATTTTACACAACCAAGAGCATTATTTAATTTATTTAGTGATGATGAAAAACTGCGTCTTTACTCTAATATAGCACAAGCAATGTTAGGCGCACCTGAAAATATCATCGAACGTCAATGCCAGCTATTTGATAAAGTTCATCCTGAGTATGGCCAAGGTGTTAGAGATGCTTTAAAAATCAATACTAATCAAAACGCTACAGCTTAAATTTATATTTAAGGAAATTAACAAATGTCTTTTGCCGTAATTTTTGATATGGATGGCATTATTATTGACTCTGAACCATTATGGCGCAAAGCTGAAATTGAGATTTTCAAACAGATTGGTTTAAATTTAACTGATGATCAATGCAGAGAAACTAAAGGTCTACGCATGGATCTTATGGTTAATTACTGGTATCAAAAAGCAGCTACGCCATCTATACCCATGTCAGAAATCGCAGCATCTTTAATACAAAGGGTTAGTCAACTCATTTATAGTTCAGCTAGTCCAATGCCAGGGTTGATCACTTTAATGCAACAACTAAAATCTCATAATATTGTTATGGGTTTATGCAGTTCTTCTCCGCTTAAATTAATTGAAACAGTCATCAATCAATTTGATATTAAACAGTTTCTTACAGTTTATCATTCTGGTGAAAGTGAAACCTATGCAAAACCACATCCACAATGCTATCTAACTACAGCTAAGTTGCTTGAATTCAAACCTCAAGATTGTATTGTATTTGAAGACTCAACAACTGGAACAATTGCTGCAAAAGCTGCATCTATGAAAGTTATTGCTGTCCCTGAGCCAATAGAAAATGATGAAAGATTTGATTTTTGTGATTTAGTAATTAATTCATTAGAAGATATTAGTATTAATCAATTAAAATCTATGTAGAGACGCGATTCATCGCGTCTAGATATTATAACTAGGATTCTTCTTTCTCTTCTTTTTTAGTATTTGATTGATTATCTTTTGTTGAAGAATGCTTATTTTCATCATGTTGTTTTTTATGATGGGATTTAGCTTTCTTTTGTTGATGCTCTTTATTACTGTCTTTTTTATGATGAGAAGATTTTTTAGAAGGTGCATCATCATCTGAATGCTTTTTATTTTGCTGATTCGAATGACCTTTAGCTTGTTGAGTACCACCACGATGGTGTTTTTTCTGACCACCACCACGACGTTGTTGCTGCGGTTTACGCTTTTTACTAGCGCTAGCTTCATCTTTTTTAGATTTTGCATCATGATGTTCTTTATCTTCTTTTTTTACCTCTTCTACCACGACATGCTCAGTCTCTAACTTTTGTGACTCTTCTTGCTCAAGATCTTTTTCTTCAATGACTGATGAAGCCTCATTGGATGTTTCTTCAACAGCTTTTTGACTATCTTCTTCTACATCAGTTTCAGACACTTCAATTGAAACAGTTGTTTCGTCATCTCTTTGATCCTTAACTTCATGCTCAATTACAATTTGAGGCTTAGTTTCAATTGTTACCTGCTCTATAATCTCTGCCTGAATTTGTGGTGCAGGCACTACAGGTTCTTCATCATCCTCTTCAAGATGCTCTTCTTCTGTTACTTCTATAGACTCTTCAACAGCGCTTTGTATTTCTGTTTTTTCATCATCAGCAATACCAGTTGAATCCGTTTCAACAATCTCAACTTCAGCATGATCATCGATATCAGAAGCTTCCACTCTTTCTTCTTCTAAAGACTCACTACTTGCTTGAACAACTAATTCTTGTTCTTCAACTTGAGATTGCTCTAACTTGTCTTCTGGATAATCAATAACAATTTCAACCTCTGCATCAAACTCTGATACATTTTCAGAAACATCAATACTAATTACAGCCTCACTATTTTCATCTGCTTTAGCAAAACTCTCACTTGTCACAGCCATTTGCTTTTGTTCTTCTGACTGAATTGCAGCTGTTTGTTGTGTAGCTTGATCTTGCTGTTTAGCTTTATCTTCAATAGCAACTGCTTCTGTAGCTTTTACATCTGTTTTTTGATATTTTTCTGCTTGCTCTTCTTCAGCTTTAAGTTTTTGAGCCTCATCGTATGCTTTTTTAGCTTTTACAGCCTCACGCTTTGCTTCTTGAGCTTCACGTTTAGCAATTTTTGCCTTCTCTTCTTTTTCCAGTTGCTCACGTTTTAACTGCGCCAAATCAACATATTCAAATTTCAGATACTTCACCTTATTTGGCGTTGATTGTGTTTCTATCTGTTGCATTGAGCTTTGTGAATCTGAGCTTTTTAAAATCTGCTCAACATTGCTGCTAATACGACTTTTAGGATCTTTAATTAACTTACTTGTTGTCTCAAATTTAAGTGGCGCAACATTTAAAGAATCAACTAATGCATCAGCAGATGTAATTACAGTTTGCTTAGATTTAGATTTTGCTTTAGTTGCTACATCTTTACTTTGATCTTTGTTAGATACTTTCTGTTCAGGTTGAGAAGTTGAAGCAATTTGCACATCTACAACATCTTCACTTTTATATAAATTTGGACGAGTATTATTGCGTTGGTTACTACGCGCAGAGTGAGAACGACGATCTCCATCTGTTTGATTTGACTTTTGACTTCTACCTTTTGAACCACCATATTGTTGAGATTTTCTACGATCTTTTGAATGATCTCGATCTTGCTTTTGCTGGCTGTGATGACGTTGTTGCTGTTGCTGCGTACGCTTTTTCTGCTGTCCTTGTTGTTTTTGAGCAGGTTTTTTAGAAGAATGAGCTTTGCTTGCTTTTGGTTTTTCAGTTACTTCTTCACTTGTTGCAAAGATACTATTCCATATTTTTTTAAATAAACCAGATTTTTGCTTAGCCTGAGCTTTTGGTGCGGCTTCTACAGTCATTGACTTAACTAGAGGCTGCTGAGCTTTGGTCTTTTTAGGTTTAATATAATTTTCTGAATCTTCTTTTCTTTCTTCAATTAAATTATAGCTTGATTTATTTGCCACATAATTATCACCCCAGATTCTTTGAATATAGTAATGAGGTGTTTCAAGATTAGGGTTTGGAATTAATACCAATTTAAAGTCTAATTCAGATTCTATATCTTTAACAGCATCGCGTTTTTCGTTTAATAAGTAAGTTGCAACTGAAATGGGTAATTGAACACGAATTTCATTAGTTTTTTCTTTATGCGCTTCTTCTTTTATTAAGCGTAATATTGATAATGCTAATGAAGGCACTGAACGAATAATGCCTTGTCCCTCACAACGTGGACAAGAAATTGTTGCTGACTCTCCCAATGAAGATTGAAGTCTTTGTCGTGAAATCTCAACTAAGCCAAATCTTGAAATACGTGTCATTTGCACTTTAGCACGATCTTTTGCTAATTGATCAATCAATGCATGCTCAACGTTGCGTTGATGTTCATTTTCTTGCATATCAATAAAGTCTACAACAATTAAACCGCCTATATCACGTAGGCGTAATTGACGAGCAATTTCTTCAGCAGCTTCTAAATTAGTAAAATATGCTGTTTCTTCAATATTATCGCCACGAGTGGCTTTAGCAGAGTTAATATCAATTGCTGTTAATGCTTCAGCTGCATCAATTACAATCGAACCACCTGAAGGTAAAATGACTTCTCTTTTATAGGCTTCTTCAATACGACTTTCAATTTGCTCTTTTGAAAAAAGCGGAATTGTATCATTATATATTTTAACACGTTCTACAAAATCAGGACGTAATAATGATAGTTGACGCTTAAGTGTCTCACCTGCCTCTTCACTATCAACAATAATTTCTTCAATATCATCTTTTAAGTGATCTCTAATTGCACGAACAGTAATATCACTTTCACTATGAATTAAAAATGGTCCAGGCGCACTCTTATAAGCTTGATTGATTGCACTCCAAAGTTTTAATAAAACACTTAAATCCCACTGCATTTCTTCAACTTGACGATCAACACCTGCAGTTCTGATAATAACGCCCATGCCTTTTGGAATATCTAATGAATCAAATAGCTCTTTTAATTTTTGACGTTCATTACCTTCAATACGGCGAGAGATTCCACCAGCTTCAGGATTATTTGGCATCAAAACTAGGTAACAACCAGCTAACGTAATATAGGTACTTAACGCTGCACCTTTTGTTCCACGTTCTTCTTTGTTAATCTGAACAATAATTTCTTGACCAACATCTAATAACTCAGTTAAAGGTACATCTTGGCCTTCTTTAACCTGTTTTTTAAAGTATTCCGGTGCAATTTCTTTAAATGGTAAAAAGCCATTACGTTTCTCACCATAACTAATAAATGCAGCATTTAAGCTAGGTTCAACACGTGTAACAATACCTTTATATATATTGGCCTTTTTTTGTTCATAATCAATACTTTCTATATCAATATTTAATAATTTTCCATTTTCAGTCGTCGCGATTCTTACTTCCTCTGGTTGACGCGCATTAATTAACATTTTTTTCATAATTAATATAAACCTCTTTAATTATATTATAATTTCATATGGCGAAAATACATATAAGAGACAAAATATTGATATTTATCAGATAAATGATATTTGATTGCTTACTGACAAGCACATTAGTAGTAGTATAATTCTACTTAAAAATTCTTATTACACCAATTATAAAAACGGGCCAACCTTAATTTTTATCATTCTTTTCAAAGGTTTAAACTCTACATTTATATAATCTGTCAATTAATTGGCCTCTATATTATCAATTAAAAGGCTAAAAAATCCATACTAAAATCTGTTTGTCATCTATAAGCAAAAAGCAATCTTAACTTCATTTATTCAACAATCTTTTATCTTTTGCTTTTTCGCTTTAATTTATACTCCAAAATTTTTATTTTGAGTCTAGTTTTTCAAAAAGTGTTCTTTTGTAATTTTAAGGTTAGTCAAAACTAACAAGCTACTCTTTAGTCTTATCTGTATACTAAAGACAGTGCTAAAGCGCCTTTTTACACTTCTTGTGCGTACTATATCAGGTTTTTATTAAAGTGCAATTAAAACCATAGTCTGTATAACTTAATTATAACCATAAATTTAAATAATTTTTATTTATCAAAAGTAATTAAATATTTAAGCATGTATTTCTGCTAATGTTTTCGCTATAATCACAGCATGTTGAAATCTAATCGGTTGTTAAAACATTCTAAACCGAATTTAAATGTCTAATAATTAAGACTAGTGGAGTTAATTATGGCTGACTTAATTTCAACTCAAGTAGTTGATCCTGCTGAATCAAATGAATGGCTGGAAGCACTTGAGTCTGTAATCGAACGTGGTGGTATTGAAGCCGGTTTTCAAATTTTAAATGAATTAAACCAAAAAGCGCATACCTTAGGTATAAAAACACAATATCAAGGTGCTAATTATACTTATGCAAATACCATTGCTGTTGAAGATGAGCCTGACTACCCAGGTGATATTGCACTTGAACAACAAATTGAAACAACCATTCGCTGGAATGCTGCTGTTATGGTTGCTAAAGCTAACAAAAAAGATAGCTCTTTAGGTGGGCATATCTCATCAGGAGCTGGTGCTTTAACACTTTATGAAGTTGGTTTTAACCACTTTTTTAAAGCGCCAAATAAAACTGAAGGTGGTGATTTGGTATTTTTTCAAGGTCATAGCTCACCAATTATTTACGCCCGATCATTTATTGAAGGGCGCTTTAGCGAAGACCAGGTAACACTTTTTAGACAACAAACCTGTGGTCAAGATGGCTTAGCTTCTTACCCTCACCCTTATTTACATCCAAATTATTGGCAGTTCCCTACTGTTTCAATGGGACTTGGTCCTGTTCAAGCAATTTACCAAGCTCGCTTTCTAAAATACCTTGAACATCGCGGCCTTTCTGATACTAAAGGCAGACACGTTTGGGCATTTTTAGGTGATGGCGAAATGGATGAGCCCGAATCACTTGGTGCAATCACACGCGCATCAAGAGAAGACCTAAACAATCTTACTTTTGTTATTAGCTGTAATTTACAGCGTTTAGATGGCTTAGTTAATGGCAATGGTAAAATTATTGAAGAACTAGCGGGTGTATTCCAAGGCGCTAATTGGAATGTCATTAAAGTCCTTTGGGGCAGTAACTGGCAACCATTATTTGATAAAGATATTAGTGGTAAATTACAAAAGCGCCTAGCTGAGCTAAATGATGGACAACTACAAAATTGTACAGCACACGGTGGCAGCGCAATTAGAGAAATAATTTTTGGTGGTGATGACGAACTACAACAAATGGTAGCTGACTACTCTGATGAAGATCTTGAGAGTTTATTACGCGGTGGGCATGATCCTAAAAAAGTATTTGCTGCCTATAAAAATGCCGTTGAATCTACTGATCGGCCAACAGTCATCTTAGCACATACCGTTAAAGGTTATGGTTTAGGTGAGTATGGTGAATCAAAGAATATTGCTCATAACATTAAAAAACTTAGTGTTGATGGCTTAAAATATATCCGTGATCGTTTTGATATTCCACTATCTGAAAAGCAAGTCGAAAATTATGAGTTTTTAAAGCTTAAAAAGTCTGACAAAGCTATGGAATATTTAAATAAACAACGTAAAAACCTTGGCGGCTATACCCCTGCACGCTTCGAAGTTGATCATCAATTTGACATTCCACACTATAGCGATTTTGCAAAATTATTTATGGATTCAAGTGGCGATCGTGAACTATCTACAACAACTGCCTTTGTTCGTATGCTTGTTGCATTTACCAAAAATAAAGAATTAGGCAAATATGTTGTACCAATTGTTCCAGATGAGTCTCGTACCTTTGGTATGGAAGGATTATTCCGTCAATTAGGTATTTATAATGCCAAAGGACAACAGTATGTTCCTGAAGATAAAAAACAAGTCATGTACTATAAAGAGAGTACTGACGGCCAGATTCTACAAGAAGGCCTTAATGAAGCAGGCGCTTTTTGTTCTTGGTTAGCAGCTGCAACTTCTTATAGCGTTCATCGTGTGCCAACCATTCCATTTTATATTTATTATTCAATGTTTGGCTTTCAACGCATTGGTGATTTTGCTTGGGCTGCAGGCGATTCAATGGCAAAAGGCTTTTTATTAGGTGGTACAGCAGGCCGCACAACATTAAACGGTGAAGGTCTACAGCATCAGGATGGGCATACGCACATTCAAGCTTCTGTTATTCCAAACTGTGTCACTTATGATCCAACTTATGCTTATGAATTAGCTGTTATCCTATGGGATGGTTTGCGCCGTATGTATCATAATAATGAACATATTTTTTATTATATAACCGTTATGAATGAAAACTACGCACATTATGCAATGCCTGAAGGCTCTGAAGAAGGCATTATTAAGGGCTTATATATGCTTAAAGAGCATAAAAAACCAAATAAAGCACATGTTCAACTAACTGGCTCAGGAACTATTTTACGAGAAGTTGAAGCTGCAGCAGAATTATTAGAAAAAGATTTTGACATTACAGCTGATATTTGGAGTATGACAAGTGCCAATGAATTGTATCGTGATGCAATGAGCATTAAACGTCATAATATGCTAAACCCAGATGAAAAACCAAAACTATCTCATATAGAGCAATCATTACAAGATAGAAAAGGCCCAGTAATTGCCTCAACCGATTATATCAAACTTTATACTGAACAATTACGTGAATTTGTCCCTAGTCGTTATGTAACATTAGGTACTGATGGCTTTGGCCGAAGTGATAGCAGAGAAAATTTACGCAGCTTCTTTGAAGTTGATCGTTACTATGTTGCTTATGCTGCTATTAAAGCATTAGCTGATGATGGTACAATAGCAAAATCTAAAATTAAAGAAGCAATGAAGCTATATAAAATTGATCCAAAAAAACCTGAACCTATGTACGTCTAATTTACAAGGAGTCATACTGTAATGGCGATTAAAGAAATTCATGTCCCAGATATTGGTGACTATCAAAATGTTGATGTAATCGAAGTAAATATTTCAGTTGGTGATGTTATTAATGAAGAAGACTCACTGGTTACACTAGAAACTGACAAAGCCAGCATGGAAGTACCCTCACCTTTCGGCGGCACAGTCAAAGAAGTATTGGTTAAAGTTGGCGACAAAGTCTCTGAAGGCTCATTAATTGTCAAACTTGAATCTTCCAGCACAGAAGAAGTCAAAGATAAGCCTAAAAAGTCAGCTACTGATGGCAAATCATCTTCTAAAGCTTCTAAAGTAGTTGAAGTTAAAGTACCTGATATTGGTGATTATCAAGGTGTTGATGTTATTGAAGTAACTGTCAAACCAGGCGATGAAATTAAAGAAGAAGATTCTCTAGTTACCCTTGAGACTGATAAAGCTAGCATGGAAGTACCAGCACCTTTTGCTGGTAAAGTAAAAGATGTACTTATTAAAGTTGCAGATAAAGTCTCTGAAGGTGATGTTATTTTAACACTTGAAACTAGTGATCAAGTACCAGCAGATGAAACAACTCAAGCAGAACAACCTGAATCAAAACCAGTTAAAGACGCACCAGCTTCTCAGCCTAGCGCTGTACAATCTACTGGATTATCACCTGTCGTAAACACTAATATTTATGCAGGCCCTGCTGTGCGTCGTCTAGTCCGCATTCTCGGTGTTGATCTATCAAGAGTGCCAGCTACTGGCAATAAAGGCCGCATTACTAAAGAAGATTGCTATAATTATGTTAAAAATTCATTAAATCAAGTTCAATCAGGCCAAGTTCAAGGGGCATCTGGCAGTGGTTTAGACTTATTGGCAGACCCTGTAGTTGATTTTGCTAAATATGGCGAAATTGAAACGCAATCTTTAACTCGTATTAATAAGCTTACCGCTAAAAATCTACATCGTAATTGGGTTAAAATTCCTCATGTTACTTTTTGGGATGACGCAGATATAACTGAACTTGAAAACTTTAGAAAAGCTAAAAAAGCAAGCGCTGAAAAAGCAGGCGTTAAAATTACACCTGTTGCTTTCTTAGTTAAAGCCGCTGCAAAAGCACTACAAGCATTCCCTCGCATGAATAGCTCATTATCAGCCGACGGTGAAAATATAATTCTTAAAAAATACTTTCATATCGGTGTTGCAGTTGATACACCAAATGGCTTATTGGTACCCATTGTGAAAGATGCTGATAAAAAGGGTATTTTTGAAATTGCTGAAGATCTAATGGATATTATTAAGCGTGGCCGTGAAGGTAAATTAAAACCTGATGATATGAAAGGTGCTACTTTTAGCATATCAAGCCTTGGCATACTAGGCACTACAGGCTTTACTCCGATTATTAATATGCCAGAAGTTGCAATTCTAGGTGTCTCTAAATCTCAAATGAAGCCTGTTTATGATGGTAAAGGCGGCTTTAATCCAAAATTGATGTTACCACTATCATTATCTGTTGACCATCGTGTGATTGATGGTGCATTAGCAGCCCAATTTTTAACCTATCTATGCGAGATACTTCGTGATCTACGTGAAATTATTTTATAAACAACTCATTATTAATTAAATAAAATTTAAGAAATAAGGAAAGATCAAAATGACCACAAAACAGACTGAAGTTGTTGTTTTAGGCAGCGGCCCAGGTGGATATAGTGCAGCATTTAGAGCTGCTGATTTAGGTAAAAAAGTAACGTTAATTGAACGTTATGATTCGCTAGGTGGCGTATGTTTAAATGTTGGTTGTATCCCATCAAAAGCTTTATTACATATTGCTAAAGTTGTTGATGAAGCCAATGATTTAAAAGGCAAAGGTGTAGTTGAATTCGGTGAAGTTAAATTTAATCGTGAAAAAATCCTTAAATGGAAAAATAATGTTGTCAGCAAATTAACGACTGGCCTTAAAGGTATGGCAAAAATGCGTAATGTTGATGTTGTACATGGCTATGGTAAGTTTACTTCTGATAAGTCAATTGAAGTTGAAAAAGATGGCAAAACAACTACCGTTAATTTTGAAAATGCCATTATTGCTGCAGGCAGCCAACCAATCAATTTACCTTTTATCCCAGAAGATCCACGCATAATTGATTCTACTGGCGCATTAGAAATGGCTGAAATTCCTAAAAATATGCTAATTATTGGTGGTGGTATTATTGGCCTTGAAATGGCACAGGTTTATCACACACTAGGTAGCAAGATAACTGTTGTTGAGTTTATGGATCAATTAATGGGCGCAGCAGATAAAGATGTTGTTAAACCTTATGAAAAAATGGTTTCAAAACATTATGATATTCGCCTTGAGACCAAAGTCACTAAAGTTGAAGCCAAAAAAGATGGCATTCATGTCTCAATGGAAGGTAAAAAAGGTAATGATACACCTGAGAAATTTGATCGTGTATTAGTTGCTGTTGGTCGCACACCTAATGGTAAGCTAATTGGTGCTGAAGCAGCAGGCATTCATGTTGATGAGCTTGGATTTATTCCAGTTGATAAACAACAAAAAACTAATGTTTCTAATATTTTTGCAATTGGCGATATTGTTGGCCAACCAATGCTTGCACACAAAGCAGTTCCTGAAGGTCGATTAGCTGCTGAAGTAATTGCTGGCAAAAAACACTTCTTTGATCCTAAGTGTATCGCTTCTGTCGCTTATACCGATCCTGAAGTTGCTTGGACTGGTCTTACTGAAAAAGAAGCCAAAGAAAAAGGCATTAAATATGATAAAGGCGTCTTCCCTTGGGCTGCAAGTGGTCGCTCATTAAGTCTTGGCCGTGATGAAGGTATGACTAAAGTTATCTTTGATGAAAATAATGTCATTATTGGTGCTGGTATTGTTGGGCCAAATGCTGGTGAATTAATCGCTGAAGCTTCTCTTGCAATTGAAATGGGTGCTGATGCTGAAGATATCGCACTGACCATTCATCCTCACCCAACTTTATCTGAAACTTTAGCATTAGCAACTGAAGTTTTTGAAGGCACAGTAACTGATTTACCAAATAAACCTAAGAGAAAGTAACCACATATTAAAAAAGGTGTTGTTCATTTATTTACAGCATTAAATTTTACTTTCTCATTGTTTTCAGAAAAATGACTATTCAAAAATGGAAGGCTATTTTTCACTACTTTAAAAGTTTTAATGTGTTTAGCTTGCTCTTTAATATCATTTAGTAACTTAGTATTATTTGATGAAATACCTTCATTATCATTAATATGCTTGAAAAATAACTCTTTTGCAATTTCTTCTCTCATATGATTCTTAGCATCTGTTTTTTTACCAAAAATACTATTATCTTCATTATTATATAGCATATTTTTAATTATATTTATTTTAGCATCATAATGTTCTTTAAATATTTGACAGCATATGTTAGTTTTATCTTTGTCACCATTTAATATTTTAAGAATCTCTGTAAAATCATTTTCTCCAATATGACTCTTAAATTCATTAATATATTTAATAAACTGATCATTATTTAATGCAATTGCAGGAATTATTAATTGATCAAATTCTTTATTCATAGCATATTCTGTAATTACTAAATTTAAGTCATTTAAACAGTTATTAAATGCTTGAATTTCTTTAATTTCACTCACCCCAGATACTAATTGACTAAACATAGATCTTTGGAAAATACCTTTCTGCAAGCTATCTAGTCCTTGGGCGATACTAATTAAATCTGCAATAGGCACTTTTATAAAAGAAGGCTTGAGTTTTATTAAATAGCTATTAAAATCATTTTCATCTACTATGTTACGTAAAAAAGTAATTGCTTTACTTGCATCTAAACTTTTACTTGCAGCAAGATAATCAACTATTTCAGGTGAATTACGGATTATATCTGTAAAAGTAGTCTTTGAAACAACAATCATGATATTAAAAATATTATTTATATCGCTTTTTAATAATTTAACTAAAGATGACCTTTGCGATTTATCTAATTCTTTAAATTCTTCATTGTAAATTTCATTTAAACCATTTAGTTGATCTTTTGATAAATTAAATTTCATTAATTCATTTAAATAAGTTGCAATTGACTCCAAACGATTAAAATAAAATCCACGGGTTAAGTCAAAAAAGTAAGCATACTCATTATTATTTTCATTACGACTCGTAACCCCAGTAAGTAGAATATCTTTTATAAGCTGATCATCTAAATCCAATGATCTTAAACCATTAAAATAGCTTTCAATTGATTTTGAGCTGCCATTAGACATTGCCATTGCTAACGCACTGGAAAAATTACATTTACCTAATACAATACTCTCTTTTTCTTGATATGATAAACTTGAAAGATTTTGTTTTAGAATATCAAAGATTTTATTAACCATTAAATGATCATTATTCATCATGGCCATATATAATAAGCTACTACCATTCATTCCTTTTAATTTTAAATCTTCAATAGTAATTTCTTGTGGCTGCTCTATTAATACTTCCTTTGGTTTACCTTTTTGATACTCTGTAATACAAGCTACAACACAGCCTTTATTACCTTCACTACTTAACCTGCCAAATACTTTTTTTGCTAACTGTTCAGTCGTTTTAACGCTAATACTAGCACTTTGCACATGGTCATGATCTATATAATGCCAATTACCTTCAGAAACACCAACACCTACCCTATGCCCAGATATATCCATGGATATTACAAAATTCGAATTTTTATGTTTATTAGAAATGTCTTTAAAATAGCTTTCAAGCTTACTTCTATCACTAAAAATATAAGTTGATTTCTTTAAAGCAAATAAATCATCATTATCATTACCAATTAGAGAACGTGCTGCACTAACACTCTGACGATTATTATATGCATTAGAAAAATTATCACGTATTGATTGATCTACTTGCCCATTTTCATTCTTAAACCCAGAAACAGAACCAACATGATAAAGGAGTACTGAATCAAAAAAAGCATATATATCATTATTATTTTTCTTCTCTTCAGCATATGATTTTAATTTATATTTATTTAATTGATCCTTATCTAAGCCTGATCCCTTTAATTCTAATAATAACGACTGTAACTCTGACTTAATTTCATTCATATTATTAGCATCTGATTTAAGATTAATTTTCTTTTGATCTTTTTTACCTTTATCACTATCAGCAATGATGATATTTGATAATTTTGATGAATCTATCCTACCTTTTTCAAATACCTTTAATAAAGCGCTATGATTAGATTTTATAAATTCATTAATTTCAGCTAAAGTGTCAAGAGGTTCTAGCTGTCTAACTAAATCTAATCTTTGAATTTTAAATAATCTATCTTTGTAGGCTGTTACCCCACCTGCTCCTGATAAAACAGATTCCATAAAACGGCATGTAATACCATAACACATACCATCTTTATGATCTTCGACTGTATATTTCCAATCTTTCATTAAATTAATTATATAACTTTCACTGAAATTAACTGCTTTTGGCATAACTACTCCCCCCATTATAATTTTGACTTATATCAGTCAATCAAAAATAATCTAACATATAAAATATATATAATCAAGCACCATACTAGCAAAGTCATCTAATACCCTTAAATTGATTAAACTGAGCAGTATCATTATTCAAAAATGTTAATACTACATTTAACTGATTTTCATTTAAATAGCTTGCCATATTAACAAGTGACTTTTTAGACTTAATCAAGGTTGGGAGTCTATCAGCTAGCTTTGTTAATACAAACACGCACTGTTCTTCATTCAGCTCTTTTAATATGTTTTTTAGCCCATTAATTGTCCTAATCAACTCAGGCAGTCTAAATCCAATAGCTAATAATATAATCTGATTCTGTTGATAACTAACTTCTTCAAGAATACACCATAAATCTCTGGCAGTTTTAATTAAAAAGACCAATCTATCTTTTAAAATATCTAGGACTAAAGTCGACTGCTCTTCATTTAACTGACCTAACACATAAGCTAACTCTATTCCTGACTGAATCATATCAGGCCATTCAGTATCTAACTGCTCTAAAAAAGTATGCTTTTCAAAATCACTTAATTCACTTAACAATTTTGCTAATCTACCTTGCACTAATGCCAATTCCTTTTATCATAATTTAACCAAGGCTATACTTTATAGTTTGACTTAATTTTTAATACCGTTAAATATCGGTTATAATAAAATTTTCATATAAATTTTCTTGATTTAGTTATCTATTCAATACAACAATATTAAACTAACTAAATAAACTCAATGGGCAAAGGATGCGATTAACTCTTTATAAAAATGGTTTATATATAAGTGGATGCATATGTTTTAGCCTAGGACTTAATGTAAACTTGCAGGCAAATACAAAACAAACACCACTAATTTATCAGATCGTAAACTCAATTGCGGATGAATCAAAAACACCTAAGCAACCAGAAATTAGAAAAACACCACAACAGCAAACCAAATCAGTTACACAAGCAATCAATAAAGTTACACCACCTGAAAAACCAAAAACTAAGTGGTTTATTGCACCATTAACGATTAACCTGTATAAACCAAACTACATCCTTCCTTACTACTACACATTCTCTCCATATCAATCTGTTTATCAAGGTCAAACACCTGATGATCAAGAACTTAAGAGTGCAGAATGGAAATTTCAATTTAGCTTAAATGTTCCATTAGTTTATATATACAATGATCACTTTCGCTTTAATTTTGCTTATTCTCAACTATCTTATTGGCAATTTTATGCACCACAATCACAATATTTTCGTGAAACAGATTATGAACCTGAGCTTTATATGTCCACTGACTTAATGAATCATGTTACAGGTAGTATAGGTATTGAGCATCAATCAAATGGTAAAGGTGGTGATTTAGAACGTAGTTGGAATCGCGCTTACATTCAAAGTACATATAATAATGACCAATATATGCTTAGATTAAAATTATGGGATATTATTTTTAGATCAGAATCTAGTGATCTTCATAACCCTGATATTGGAAATTTTATGGGCTATGGTGAAATAATAGGTGCCTGGAAATTTTATAGTAACTTTGAACTTAGCGTAATGCTAAGAAGTATTAAATACCCAACAACTGAAATTGGCTTTAGCTTTCCTGTCTATGGTGTTATTAAAGGCTATTTACAGTTTTTCTCAGGCTACGGTCAAAGCTTAATAGAATATAACCACCATACCAATGCGATAGGTATTGGTATTACGATTAATAATTGGATTTAGTAAAATATTTTAACATTGATCAATTAAATAATTTATTTCAATTTTACCTTAAGCAATTTATCAATAAACCTTGATCAAACAAAATGTTAATTTTATCTTATATTTTGTAATACTATAAATGTATTACAAAAAGCAGTTTACATTTTTATCAGTTTGATTATTTTATGTGTAAAAATCATCAAATAAAGAGTCTTATATATGAACTGGTATGAATTATGTGAACTTTTAAACGTTGCACCTGAAACAACAATTTTTGAAACAGAAGATTATAAACTACAAGGTATTTTACTTAAAAATACAACAACTGATAGTGCTAACTCACTCGTGATTCTAGCTCATGGTCGTCAAGATCAAGTTATGCCATTATCTGATACACTAATTTCTAGTCAGATTGCTTTTGCAACACCACTAGGAAGTCAGCTATTTAGACCAGAAAATAAATTAAATGACCAACAAAGCATTGATAAAGAAAGCACTTGGATTAAGCATAAAGCTCAAAAAAGCCAGCTATTACAATCAAGTGATGATAGCCAGTTAATACCAAATTTATATATTGGCACACATATACCTAATGAATTAATAACATCAATAAAGCCAATGCAAGATGCTTTAAATAATGGACATGATATTTTTATTCCAACTGAGTTAATTTTTAAACAAACTTTAATTTCTGAATTTAATGAAAATAAAATGCAAAAAACTGACTCTGATGGTAAGCCAAAATTTATTACAACAAAACATGGTCAAAGACCGATAATGAAACCTGGTATCTATGCATCAAATGGTGAATTTAATTGTCGCATGCAACAATATAATGATCGAAAAATTCCTTTAGCTGATATTCTTAGCCTGCTACCTACTTATCAACATATTTTAATGTGCACTTGCCGCTCACCATGGCGACCAAAAAGTAATGAGCTATCTACAAGCTATGAAAATTCAAAAAATAAAACACACCCTGCATCTTATAAGGAATTTGATTGTATTTATTCATCTGATGGCATTTTACTAAACCCACCCACTGAAGCAATTGATCCAATAATACCAGATTATTTATTTATGGTAGAAAAGCAAGGCCAAACTTCTATAGATTATAATATTTAGATAGTCACTACCTACAAACTCATATCTAGCAATCGCAGAAACCGACCCAATTCTTTTTACTTATTGAATAAAAATCATGTACCATTTAATAATTAAACAGCAAATGAAGAACCACAACCACAAGTTGTTTTTGCATTTGGATTTCTAATAATAAAGTGTGCACCTTCAACGTCTTCTTTATAGTCTACATCAGCGCCAATAAGATATTGAAAACTCATCGCATCAATCAGTAGCATCACACCTTGGTTTTCGATAGCAATATCATCATCATTTTGAGTTTCATCAAAGGTAAAGCCATACTGAAAGCCAGAACAACCACCACCTGTAATATAAACTCGTAACTTTAATTCAAAATTGCCTTCTTCTTCAATTAATTCTTTCACCTTTAGTGCAGCAGCATCGGTAAAGTTAACCGGTGATGCTGTTTGAACAGCCTCACTCATATTTAGAACCTATTTATTTTATTTATATGATTAATAATTAATTATTTTTATTGATCAACATCGATCATAGATAATTTTACCTTACCAAAGCGGTCAACATCAACTACTTTGACATTTACTGATTGGCCTTCCTCTAAAAAGTCAGATACATTCTCTACATGATCTGAACTCATTTTTGAGATATGTAATAAACCATCTTTACCTGGTAGAAGACTTACAAATGCACCAAAATCCATTACTTTTAAAACAGTACCTTGATAAATTTGCCCTGATTCAACTTGAGCAGCTGTCGAAGCCATCATTGATAAAACTTTATCTAGCATTGGTTTATTTGTTGTGAAAATTTTCACTTCACCTGAGTCATCTAAATCAATATTAGCACCTGTTTCTTCAGTAATTTTACGGATATTTGAGCCGCCTTTGCCTTTAATATCTTTAATTTTCTCAGAGCCAGTCTTTAATATATGAATACGTGGCGCATAATCAGACAACTCTTTACGTGTCTCATTAAGCTGCTCATTCATGATATTTAAAATATGTAAACGACCCTCTTTTGCTTGATCTAAAGCACTAGCCATAATTTCACGTGTAATGCCTGCAACTTTAATATCCATCTGTAATGCAGTAACACCATGAGCCGTACCTGCAACTTTAAAGTCCATATCACCTAAGTGGTCTTCATCACCTAAAATATCAGATAATACAGCAAAACGATCGCCTTCTTTAATTAAGCCCATTGCAATACCAGCAACTGGTGCTGCCAATGGAACACCTGCATCCATCATCGCTAATGATGAACCACATACAGTTGCCATTGAGCTTGATCCATTTGATTCTGTAATTTCTGATACCACACGAACAACATAAGGATATGTTTCTTCATCAGGAAAGATAGCAGATATTGCACGACGCGCAAGATTACCATGGCCGACTTCACGGCGCTTAGGCGCACCCATCATTCCAGTTTCACCTACACAATAAGGTGGAAAGTTATAATGTAACATATAACGATTACGTGTATCACCTTGATACTGTTCAATTAACTGTGCATCTCTGTCATTACCCAAAGTTGCAACAACAATCGCTTGTGTTTCACCACGAGTAAATAATGCAGAACCATGAGCACGAGGTAAAACGCCAGTTTTAACTTCAATCGGACGCACAGTGCGAGTATCACGTCCATCAATTCTTGGTTCACCATCTAAAATAGTCTTTCTAACATGTTCACGTTCTAATTTTTCAAGTATCTCAATTACTTCATCTTTAACAGATGAGTCATCTGTTTCTTTAACATATGTTTCAATTGCCTGTTTTTTTAATAACGACAATTGTTCATTACGAACTTGCTTTTCTTTAATTGCAAAAGCATCTTTAATTTTATCTTTAAACTCTTTTTTAACTGCAACCGTTAATTCTTTATCATCTTCTCTAGGCTGCCAATCCCATTTTTCTTTACCTGCATATTCAACTAACTCATTAATTGCATCAATTGCACCTTGCATTTCTTTATGACCATAAAGCACTGCACCAAGCATTACCTCTTCAGGCAAGCCTCTTGCTTCTGATTCAACCATTAATACAGCATCTTTAGTACCTGCAACAACTAAATCAAGATCTGAATTACCCAATGCTTCATATGATGGGTTTAAAACATACTCACCATTAATAAAGCCAACACGCGAGCCAGCCACAGGCCCATCGAATGGCACACCAGATAATGCAAGTGCTGCTGAAGCACCAATTAATGCTGGAATATCAGCTGGAACTTCTGGGTCAAAAGATAAAACACTTGCAACAATTTGTATTTCATTATGAAAGCCCTTTGGAAATAATGGTCTTAGAGGTCGATCAATTAATCGTGCAGTTAAAGTTTCATGCTCACTTGCACGCCCTTCACGTTTATTAAAACCTCCAGGAATTTTCCCAGCAGCGTAAGCACGTTCTTGATAATTAACTGTCAATGGGAAAAAATCTATTCCTTCTTTTGCCTCTTTTCTTGCAACAGCTGTTACTAGAACAAGGGTATCCCCCATTCTTACAGTCACTGCTGCAGTTGCTTGACGAGCAATATGACCCGTTTCTATTTCAACTTGCTCATCACCTAACTGAAATACCTGTTTATATACTTTCACAAATGTTTACCTTTAATCTTAAAATGTTTAAGTTAAGCTATATCATATCGGGTTATAAAGAAACCGCAACACTTAACTTAACGATTCTTTTTCTTATATATTTTTGTTAAATTAAGCCTAAAGTATTAACGACGTAAACCAAGCTGATCGATCAATGTACGATAACGATCAATATTCTTTGATTTTAAATAATCAAGTAGTTGACGACGTTGGCTAACTAATCGTAATAAGCCTCTTCTTGAATGGAAGTCATGCTTATGTATTTTGAAATGCTCTGTTAAATCAATAATACGCGCAGTTAAAAGTGCAACTTGTACCTCTGCTGAACCTGTATCATTTTCATCTTTACCATATTTTGCTACAATTTCTTGCTTCTTTTCGGCTGTAATCATGTCAATCTCCTAGTATTTACATTTAGTATTTTCAATAACATTAATATTGCCCACTGACATAAGAGCAACGCGATATTGTAGTCTTTTTTGAATAAAACAACAAGCTTATTGATCAAAACAAATTAACTTAAATTATATGGCTTCACTACATTTGATAACTTAATTTATAATTTATTTGAAATATGGTAGTCAAATACCATCCTTTTTATTAGAATTTGATTAAAAATCAGGACTCAATAAGTTTATACCTAACTATCATGCAAGATTATTCTAAAGCCTCAGACTTAACTGACTCATCAAAGAAAAAAAAACCAAATCATCACAATAAACCTAAAATTGCCATTACTATTATTATTGCTGTAATTATTATGCTAATACTTGTTGGCATTCTTATTAGTCGCATTGTCTATCTTGATACAGCAGAAAGCCAGTTCCTAAATCAAAAGGGAAATAATGAAGCCATTCATTCATATAATATACATGCAGCAAGAGGCTTACTACTTGATAGAGATGGTAGACCATTAGCCGTTAGCACTATGCTTTATGAAGTGATTTTTGATATTAAAGTAATGAAGGATAATCCTGAAAAATATCAGTTATTATCACAAATTCCTGTTGCTGGATTTGATATAAATTCAATAAATCAATTAATTGGCGAGCATCCAAATAAACGATACTATATTGCAGCAAAATATATTCCACCGAATCAAGCTCGAGAAATAAAATCACTACACATACCAGGTGTACACTTACAAAAACAAATGCGAACCTACTACCCATTAGCAGATATTGCCTCACAGTTAGTTGGCTTTACTAATTCAAAAAATCAAGGCCAATCCGGAATTGAGCTACAATATAACTCTAACTTACTCGGTAAAAGCGGTCAAGAAACGATTGAAACGGATGCATATGGTAATTTAATACGTAATATCAATATCTCAACATTACCTCATGACGGCCAAGATATTCAGCTAAGTATTGATAGCATGATTCAATATTTTGCATATCAAGCACTAAAAGAAGGTGTAATTAAAGCTGAAGCTTCTAGTGGTTCTGTCGCTGTGATTAACCCAAAAACAGGAGAAGTTTTAGCCATTGCTAGCTATCCTGGATTTAATCCAAATGCTTTTTCACAACGAAGTGGTGCTGGTGTTAAAAATAGAGCGATTGTTGATACGTTTGAACCTGGCTCCACCATAAAGCCATTTATTGCAGCATTAGCACTTAATATGAATAAAATTACACCAGATACTGTATTCGATACATCACCTGGAACTTACCGCATTCAAAAACACATCATTCATGATGATGCAAATTTTGGTGCAATTACCGTTACTCAAATTATTCAAAAATCGTCTAATATTGGTATTTTAAAAATTGAACAGTTAATCCCTAAAATTGATGTTTATCATTATCTTCAAAATTTAGGTTTTGGTGGCTCATCATTCTTATTCCCTGGTATTAATATGGGCTATTTACCCTATATTCCAAAACTAGGTGAATTAAGCTATGCTAACATCTCATTTGGTTATGCTATGACTTCTTCTGTATTACAGTTAGCACATGCCTATACAGTTTTTGCAAATAATGGAAAATTATGTCCACTATCACTTACTAAAACTAACTTATCCAACTTAGAATGTAAGCAAATTCTTAAACCTGAAGTAACAAATGATATATTAGCTATGTTAAAAAGTGTCACCAATACTCATGGTACCGGCGTATTAGCTTCTATTGCTGGATATGATGTTGGTGGCAAAACTGGCACAACTAACCAAGTTGTCAATGGTCAATTTTCACATAAATATTATAATGCTGTCTTTGCTGGCATTGCCCCGCTTCACAATCCAAGGTTAGTTATTGTCATCTGGATTGATAAACCATTAAAGGGCAGACTTTATCGCTTTGGTGGCGTATCTGCTGCACCAATTTTTGCTCAAATTGCTGAAAATTCACTCAAATATTTAGGTGTTCCTTATACAACTGATTTAGAACCATACAATAAGATTAGTGGAAATAAACAATGGTTGCTTAAAGTCATTGCAAATAACTAATCATTTGTCTTAGAATTAGACATAAATTGTAAGATACATATTGGTAAAGGCAACAAAAAATAGGATTTTTAAGAATTATGCTGAATAAAAAATTACTCTCTTCATTAACACTTATCGCACTTGGTATTTCAACTGTTCATGCTCAAACGGATACTTTAGATAAATATCAAGTCCCTTTAAATAAATATGGTGCAGTTGATGCCAATGCACATATCCCTTTAAATGTTCAAGTTCCAGCTCAGCCAGCTGATTTTAAATTACCTAAAATTATTACTGCTGCAGCTATTTGGTCTAAACAAGTTCCACCACAACCAACTTTAGATGTTGCAAGCTATATTGTAATGGATGCTAAAAGTGGCAATATTATTGCACAAAGTGATGCAAATAAACGTATTGCTCCTGCAAGCTTAACTAAACTAATGCTTTTATATGTTGTTTTTGAGCAGTTAAAAGCTGGCACAATGAGCTTAGATACACAAATTCAAGTACCTACAGTTGCTTGGGCAACTGGTGGCTCACGTATGTTTTTAAAACCTGGCAGTAAAGTTAGCGTTAAAGATTTATTAGAAGGTGTTATTGTTGCCTCTGGTAATGATGCTGCAGTAACTTTAGCAACTTATGTTGCCGGCACACAAGAAGCTTTTGTTGATATGATGAATCAATATGCTAAAAAACTTGGACTGACAAATACACACTTTACTACAATTATGGGATTACCAGCACCTAATCTTTATTCATCAGCTTATGATATGGCTAAGATTGGTCGTGATATTATATTGGATTTCCCACAGTATTATTACATGTTTAAACAAAAAGAATTTTCTTATAATGGCATTACTCAAACTAATTACAATAAACTTCTTTTTATTGATCAGTATGCGGACGGCTTAAAAACAGGCTCAACTTCTGAAGCAGGATTTTCCTTAGTTGCATCAGAGCAACAACCTGATAAAAATCGCTTAATTGCAGTTGTTATTGGCGCTAATAATCAAAAATCCAGTGCAACGGCTGCTTATACACTACTAAAATATGCTAATCGCTTTTTTACAACTGACTATGTTCATATGTCTAATGATCCAATTGGTAAGCTTGCCGTCTATAAAGGTGAAGTTAATGAAATTCATTATGGTACTGATGGTACTGTTGCAATTACCTACCCATATAATGTTAAACCAAGCGACCTTAAAACGAATGTTGATATTAAACAGCCATTAATTGCACCCATTGCAAAAGGTCAAACTATTGGTCAATTAACCGTTACTTATAAAGATCGTACTTTGGCTATTACACCTGTTGTTTCATTGGAGTCTGACCCTGAAGGTAATATTTGGCAAAAAATGAAAGGTACGGTGTCTCTTTGGTTCTCATAAATGAATAATAAACATCATCATATTAATGCAAAGCTTTATATTCAGCATCAAACCAACCCTTTTTATAATTTAGCTGTTGAAAAATATTTATATAATCATATTGCATGTAATGATCCTATACTTTATTTATGGCGAAATAATCCATGTGTTGTCATTGGTCGCGCACAAAACCCTTGGATTGAATGCAACCTTGATTTTATGAAGCAAAATAATATTCCAATGATTCGTCGTCATAGCGGAGGTGGCACAGTTTTTCATGATTTAAATAATCTAAATTTTTCATTCCTATCTCCGCCTAATTATTACAATAAAGAAATGCATTTAAACATAATTATTAATGCTTTAAAAACTTTAGACATTAAAGCTACTATCTCAGCTAGAAATGATATTTTATTACCCGTTAATAATAAAAATTATAAAATCTCAGGTAGTGCCTATCGAGAATCTCGAAAACAGTCATTACATCATGGTACTTTATTAATTGGTGGTGATGTTGATTTACTTAATCAATGCATTCATAGTAAAGAAAATAGTATTGATGCCAAAGGAGTTAAGTCTGTTCGATCTGAAGTTTTAACTTTGCGCCATATAAAGCCTAAATTAATGATTGATTCTGTTGTTAATGCCATTTGCCAGTCATTTATCAATACTTATTCTAATACAGAGATCATACAACTTAATACATCTGACCAACTATGTGATACCAATAATGAAATCGATGATGAGATGCAAAGGCTTCAAAGTTGGGATTGGCGTTTTGGTAAAACATTACCGTTTGAAAAACAATTTGAAATTAATAATGATCATTATATTGTTTCTGTTAAGCATGGCTTGATTGAGACAGTTAAAAATAAAGATAAAAATCTAATTAAGATTAATGATAAAATTACCTTTTTAAATGAATTAAGCCAAATTAAATCTATCGTCTAATGAAGTGGTTCAACATCATTAACACTACCTCTTTCATTTAAACTCTCAAAACTACTAAACGGTAATACTGGGTTTTGAGGCTTAATATCACATAGATTAGTTCTATGCTCCATTAGTATATTCTTTATCGTATGGTTATTTTCTGCTGAAGTAACAAGTCCTTCAAATTCTTTTACTGTCAGTTTACAAGGTATATTTAAATCTAAAATTTTTGATATTTCATTTGGTTTATTTAATAAGATAGCAAAATTAACTGTCTCTATAAAATCTTGATTTGCTTTAGCCAAATTAACCTGATCTCCATTATAATAATTAGAAATTACAGTACATAAGTCATCATTTATCTCAGTGGAGAGCATAAGATTTAACATATTATTATTGCCATAATTTGCTCCATTTTCCATCAAGATACCAGCCAACTGATAATTTTGACTTGATAAGGCACAATATAATGGTGTACGACCTTCTTTATCAATTTGATTTATCTGTTCAGGGTTTGTCTTTATGATCTCTTTTGCTTTCTCAATTAGTTCATCTCTATGGTGTTTTGGTGCTTGCTTTGCAATATCATGTAGTCTTAATGTTTGAAGTTCATCTACAATATATGGACCATTATTGTCTTTACTATACCATTTTTTTTCAACAATATTTGGCTCAAAGCCACCTCGACATACACTTAATGCTACATTTTTGCTAGCATCCAGATCATTAACATCAGATAACATTGTTTTTAAGTCAGTTCCACCATGACGTGCATAGATAAAGCCAGCACCCATAGATGAGTTACTAATTTGACTAAAAACATTATCAATATTCATGCCCTGCTTTTTTGTTGTTGGTGAAATAGTAATATTCATCATTTTATCTGGATGAGTTATTGAGCCTCCAACTTGTTTTGTTTCTTGTTCATATTTCTTTCCATGTTTAAGGCCTTTTTGATTATTATTACCCTCTTGATCTTTTTGATATAACGTTTGATTCACATTACCATGTTCATCTTTACTCCACTTACCATAACTTTTCAAGCTTGATAACTCTTCATTTGAGTAAAAATACCCATCCATTAGAATACTACCCATAGGTCCTAAAAAATTTACATTCCAATTATTACCTTCTGGAGAAAATGGATGATCTGTAATTGGATTACGAATACCATGAACATTCGCAACCCAGCCATTAACTTTATTCATATCCAAATTTTGGCCATCACAACATTTATCATAATCAAATACAAAATAATAGTCCTTTGTTGCCAATATACCTACATTGGAGCCATCTTTACTCACTTTATAAACTTGTTTAGTATTTTCATCCGCTTGATTTGTAAAATGCTGTTCTTCAATATGATAAGATTCATCTATTGATAATTTTTTCTTAAATGACTCAATTGAAGTACTATTAGTTTTAGTTTCTTTTAACTTATACATTGATGCAACCCACTTTGTCTTATAAATTTATGTTTGATAACACAGATATCAATTCTATGTAATTTTTATAATTTATGCAACAATTTTATATAATTTTTATATAAATGTAACATTTTTGTGCTTACTTTTAAGTTAAATACTATTGAAATAAAGGTTTAACCAATTGATAATAAACAGTTATCTTTATTATACTGTTTAGATAGCCTAAAAATCACTGGGCTTAGTAATAAAATGCCAATTAGATTAGGTACGGCCATTAAACCATTTAATGTATCTGCTAATAACCAAATAAACTCTAGTTTTAAAAATGAACCAAAACAAATTGCGACCACCCAAATAATACGAAATGGCATTATTGCTTTTACACCTAGTAAAAACTCAACACAACGCTCACTATAATAACTCCAACCGATAATTGTCGTAAAAGCAAAAAAAAGTAGACTAATCATGACGATAAAATGCCCTACATAAGGCAATAAATTGTGCATTGATTCTGAAGTTAATACTGCACCATTTTCACCCGTTTTCCATAACCCTGATAAAATAATTACTAAAGCTGTCATGGTACACACCATAATAGAGTCAATAAATGTACCAAGCATTGCAATCAATCCTTGACGCACTGGATCATCTGTTTTAGCTGCCGCATGAGCAATTGCCGCTGAACCAAGGCCTGCTTCATTAGAAAAAATACCTCTTGAAACACCCATTTGCACCGCTAATACAATACTACTTCCAATAAAACCACCTGTTGCAGCAATCGGAGTAAACGCATAACCAAAAATTAAACCAAATGCATGGGGTAATAAATGAATGTTTAAGATAATAGCAACTAAACTTGCAACTAAATAAAGTACTACCATCGATGGTACGATAGCACTAGCAATTGTTGCAATCCGATTAATACCACCTAATATGACTAAGCCAGCTAAAATAGCAATTATAATGCCTGAAACTAAAGGTGGAATGAGTAAATTACTTTCTAATACATCTGCCATTGAATTTGACTGCACCATATTACCAATACCAAAGCCTGCAATCGCACCAAAAAATGCAAACAAAAAAGCCAACCAGCTAAATTTCTTGGATAAGCCATTTTTAATATAATACATTGGCCCGCCGACATAGCGACCTAACTCATCTACTTCGCGATATTTTACTGCTAATACTGCCTCTGAGTATTTAGTAGCCATACCAACTAATGCTGCCATCCACATCCAAAATATAGCGCCTGGTCCGCCAATTGCAATTGCAGTTGCAACACCTGCAATATTACCTGTACCTACTGTGGCAGATAAGGCAGTCATTAATGCTTGAAATGGCTGTATATCTCCATGAGTATTAGATGTTTTGGTAAATAGTAACTTAAAGGCAAAAAATAATTTTCTAAATGGTAAAAAACATAAGCCTACGGTTAAAAACACTCCCGTGCCTAAGATTAAAACAATCATATAAGGCCCCCAGACATATCCATTTATTGTTTCAATCCATTGATATATTTCAGTCATTGTGCTTGATCATCCTTTTCAATACTTGATATTAGTTAATACTATATTAATAAAATTAAATTTTTAATAACAATTAGCATCTAATTTTTTATGTTAAAACAATGATAAATATGATTATTTTTGTAACAACTGTTTTCTTTTAATAGTAAAATTTTTACCTTACAATGCCCATCTTTAAATAAGATAATACATACAATTTGGGCGGGGTAAGTATGAAAATTGAGACTATTTTAGCATCAATTACTCAAGGTGATTTAAAAACAATTACACCACAAGTTTTAAAAAATTTAGCAAAACTATATCAAGAAGAATGTGGTACTACGCCATGGCTTTTTCATAATAATCATCTACTGGTAGTTGAATTAGAAAACTTTTCACACAACAATCAAAATAAATATGGATATGACTGTGCTGAAAAGTTAGTTAAAACTCTAGAACAACTGCCTAACACAAAAGGAAATCTTGCTAGATTTATCACACAAATACTTAATAAAGCATTTAACACTAATTATGAAACTCATGAGTACTATGGAAGAATTATACTGGATAAATCACCTGAAAAACTCGCTCTTCAATTTCAACGTCAATTAAAAAAACACTTAGTAGAACTTAAACCATTAACTAAAAAATATTCAAACCAACCGTTAATTTTTATAGACACTAATCACCCTCAAAACAAAACTAATGAAGCTTATCCTTTTATGAATCAATCTCACATTGAAGATACATATGGCTTTAATCTTGATAATAATAATCTTTTTTAAATAAGAATAATTATCATTTTAACTTCAAACCAGCAAATTTTGATGATAAAATAACCAAATCTAAGTCCTTTAAATAGTGATTTAGACTTTGGGGGGTAAAAATTATGACATTTGAAACAATTATAAATTCAGCCAATACAGGTGATATTGACACTTTGACACCTTACTTATTAAAACAGCTGGGTGATCAATATCTCAATATAGTACAAGATCAATCAAAAAACTATGGTTATAAATCTATTGCTAAAGGATTAATTGCTTTTGCCAATGAAAATCCATATACATCATCTGAAAACTGTGTTGATCAGTTAACCCACAGTATCGCTTGTTTTAATAATTTTAGTGGTATATTGGCCAACCATATTATTATATTGCTTAACCGTACGCTAAATACCAATATTCGTATCATGTATAACCACCGTTACAAATCAAATTTAGAGTTAGCTGATGAATTTTATCATGTATTGCTTAATGTGATAAAAACTAATATGACTAAACAAATACAACCTGGTAAAATCGCTTCAATCAATATCGATCTAATTAGATATTTCAGCACAAAATACTTAGAAAGAGCAGCTAAGCGCCCCTATTTTCACTTAAATAGTGACCTTGCAAATCAACTTTTACGTTTTGCCAATGAAAATGCATATGCTTGTGAAAAACAATGTATTGAGCAACTAATTAAAACACTAGATAGAAATACTCAACCTAACCATAGCTGGTTAAATGAGTGTATTATTTCCATACTCGATCAAATAATGAAAGTAGATAAAAAGCTAACTATAGCGAATAATAAAGCTGAAACTATTAATCAATACTATCAAAAACTAAATCAAATTACTCAAACGAAACCACTTTTAGTTGATTAGAATATAAAACTATGTCCAATTTTCATACTACTAAGTAATGAAATTTTGCTATTTTGAAGGATTATTTAAAATAAACTTACAATTAATCACGCATTAAATAATTATAAATCTTAATGTTATTAAAAAATATAAACTTAACTCAATTATGAAATATTTAAACACTTTAAATAATCAGACTTTTATATAATATACTCCATAAGAAATTTTATATAAGGAGGATTATAAGCATGAAATTTGGTGATATAAAAAAACAAGTTAATCAAGGTGATTTAAAATCATTAAATTCTGATATTTTAAAGGCAATTGGTCAAAGATATCTCGAAAAATTTGGCGAAAATCCAGGTATACTGCATAAATACCAACCAGTTGCTAAAAGTTTAATTGACTTTGCAACTAAAAACCAAGATGCTTCAAATGTTGAATGTGCAAATAAACTAATTGAATCACTTTGCAACGTTAACACCGGTTGGATGCTTAATAAGATAACTGAACTTTTAAATAAAGTTTTGAATACAAATATTCAAACTTGCTATGTTGCTGGTAAAACTGTAGTAAATAAATTACCTAATAACATAGCAATAGAATTCAAAGGCGAGCTAAATAAGCAAACAAAAGTAGATCCTATTATGTTTAATCAAAGATCATACCCTGAAAACGCAACATTTCTTGATACAACATTTGATCATTTATTATGATCTAAAACTTGTAGTAGTATTTAATCTTATTTCTGAATAATTTATATACAGTTATGTAACCTATTTTTATTTGACTATTAGTTTATCACTTACTCTATTTTTTATTTATTTGATTTTTAATTTATTTTTCTCTTAACATAGTTAATATTTTCACAATAAATGAAATAAAATTAATGTTTATTTAAATTATTTTATTGATAAAATCTGGCACAGTCTAAATAATAAGGAATAATTTAATGTCAATCACACAATATAATAATATCAGTTTTTATCAAACACATCGTCACATTAATCAAGATCATCTAACATCTCAAGATCTATATAACTTAGGCTGTGCTTATTTAACTGAGTTTGGTAATGAAGCAAGTTTACTGCATAGCAATCAATCTATTGCTAGAAATCTAATGAAATATGCCCAAAAACACCCTGATGCATCTCATGAAGAATGCCTTGAGAAACTACTTAGAGTATTAAAGAACGATCTAAAACAAGATGGTTGTTTTATGCATGAAATTACAAAAGCGTTAAATAAGGCATTAAATACAGATATTCAATCTAGGCGAATTGTTGGCAGAAATTATGAGCCTAAAGAACCTGATACAATTTGTAGGCAATTTACTTCTGCAATACAGAAACAATATTCTGATGTAGCAAATCATTTAAAGATTACCTTTGAACAAACAGTCAATGAAGTAGAAAAAGATAACTTATGTGCCAAGGATTTAAAAAATTTAGGCCAAGCTTATATAAACAAATTTGGCTGTGAAGCCGGTATTTTACATAGTCATCAAGATATTGCTAGAAATTTAATTCAATTTGCTGAAGATAAACCTAATGCTTCGCATAATCAATGTGTAGCAAAACTATTTAATATATTAAATAAAGATATAGAAAAATCTGGCACCTTAATACATTGTACGTCAGATGTTTTAAATAAGGCGTTGGGGACTGACATTCAAAAAACAATGATTGCTGTCGATAGTATTTTTACAACAAAAAAATCTAAAAGCCCTAGCCAAATTCATTTTGACTTTCAACAACAGTTATCTATAAAACAACAAGCTCAAAGCTTTGATCTTGACCAATAAATAATATTTATTTAACTAACTCTCTATTTTTACAATAAATTATTTCTCCCAAAGATCACCATAAAATTAAATTTTTCAATACCTACAAATTGCGGTATTAATTAATATTAATATACTTTAATTTAGTAAAAACTTACTAAACTAGGAGAAAAATATGAAATTTGGTGATATTAAAAAACGTGTTGAACTAGGAAATATTAATAGTATTAATAAATCTATTTTTACTGATTTATATAATCGTTATCATGAGAAGAAAAATGACCTCTTATTTGAATCATTTAAATGTGGTGCAAATGATGATAAGTTAATTACTCAACTGTATAACTATACTCAAGGCAATCATTCAAGTGCAGATTATGTTAATAAACTCATAACAACGTTAGATCAATGTGAAAAAGATACCTGGTTAACTGATTGTATTGTTCAGTTACTCAATAAATCACTAAATGTAAACATTCAAACTCAAAAAATTATTTCCGGGCATAACGGTGGTACACTAATAGATAAATACCCTTCTGAGTTAGCTAGAGAGTTTAAAAGTCACTTACTTGATAAATCAAACCCACAGTTATTCATATTTAAACAAGATAATGAGTCTAATAACGATCCATACTATAGCAATAACGCCATATTTGAGTTATAAACTTAAAACAGAAATATTAGCTAACTACAATTTAGCAGTTTTTCATGCTACAGTCTTAAGCATATATTTTTACACTCAAATATGACCGCTTATGAAACTAAAATACCTTACCCCTTCTGTTTTTGCTGCATTATTTGCAGCTGTATTATTTGGTGCTAGTACCCCTTTTGCAAAATTATTTAGTAATCAAGTTAATCCTATTTTATTAGCTGGATTGCTCTATTTTGGCAGTGGTATTGGCTTATTACTTGTTAGGATTATTAAAGATTTAAAATGGCAATCAACTGGATTAATCAAAAAAGATTGGTTATGGCTAATAGGCTCAATACTATTTGGCGGAATTCTAGGCCCTGCCCTTTTAATGATCGGATTATTATACACATCTGCTGCAATGGCCTCTTTACTGCTTAATCTTGAAGCTGTATTAACTGCATTACTTGCTTGGATTATATTTAAAGAGCATACCGATAAAAAGATTATCCTCGGCATGACTTTAATAGTTATTGGAGGTTTAGTACTTGCTTGGCCAACGTCACTTTCTTTTGATGGTATATTTGGCTCAATTGCTATTACCTGTGCTTGCTTATGTTGGGGAGTTGATAATAATTTAACGCGTAATATTTCCAATGGTGATGCATTATTTATCGCAGGTATCAAAGGGTTAGTTGCAGGCATCGTTAATATTTCAATTGCACTGTCTTTTCAATATACTCTGCCATCAACTACTCATATTAGCTATATTATGATCATTGGCTTCTTAGGTTATGGTATTTCACTTGTCTTATTTGTTGTTGCACTTCGAGGTTTGGGTACAGCTAGAACAGGCGCTTATTTTTCAACTGCCCCCTTTATTGGTGCTTTAATTGCAATCGTCTTCTTCCATGAAACAACTTCAGCTCTTTTTTGGATTGCTGCGATTTTTATGGGTTTTGGTGTTTGGCTACACTTAAATGAAAAACACGAACACACCCATACCCATGAACCATTATTTCATGATCATAAACATTACCATGATGAACATCATCAGCATGAACATGATTTTCCATGGGATGGTAAAGAACCGCACAGCCACCCACACCAGCATGAGCGTCTAACACACAGCCACCCCCACTATCCTGATATTCATCATAGACATCAGCATAAATAAACCTTAAAACTATGTTTCTATTCAATTTGATTATATTTTTTTTTAAGATAATAAAATCATTATAAGGAGATTAATCAATTGAAAAAATTAATGACATTAATCATTTTACTCTGTTTATCAAGCATCCTCTATGCACAACCTACCTCTGTTTATATTATTCGCCATGGTGAAAAACCCAAAACAGGTAATCAGTTAACCTGTAAAGGATTTCATCGGGCATTAGAATTAAGCCAAGTCATGTACAAAATCATTGGCAAAGCAAGTAGAATTTATGTGCCAAAATTAGAACCAATCAATGGGGTTACTGAGCATGCGAGAATGTTTCAAACAGCAACACCTTATGCAATTGCTCATGGTATTGATATTGACAGCAGTTACTCTGGTACAGCTTATGATGATGTTGTTAAAAGTGTTAATCAACAAACTGGTATCGTACTGATCGTATGGGATCATAGTGCAATTCAAAACTTAGCTAAAGCATTTGGTGTAAAGAACCCGCCAAAATGGAAAGGTAAAAACTTTGATAGTATTTGGATTATTAACCCTAAAACTGGCGATATTAAATATAGTCGTGAAAATATTAAACCATCTTCAAGCTGTGTGTGGGGATAATTAATTATTTAGTCATATTCACTTTTGAATGAATACCTAATAAGCTATAAACAAAAATACAAGCAACCACACCTAGAATAATATTAACTATTGAAAAATCAAAAGTTGTCACATCTGCAATTAATCCCATCACCCACGTTGATACTGCACCACCTAAAAATGACACTAGGTTAAATAATGCTGATGCTGAGCCAGAAACTTTTGCTTCAACTACTTGCATTGCACCGGCAGAAGCTATCGGTCTAATAATACCAACACCAATGGTTGTTACAAGCATCGAAATAGTTACAACTAAAAATGATTCATTAAACCATAAACTACCCAATAAGAAACATAAACCACCAACTACTAAAAATAATGTACCAACGAATAACCAACGATTTAGACCAACTTTAATGGCTATTTTAGGTGAGACAATACCCATAAGTATGATACTGATTCCATTAACTGCAATTAAATTACCGCCAATGACAGGACTAACATTATACTCATGGAAATAAATTAATGTAGCAGAAGCCATAAATGCAAATAAAATAGCATATGAACAAGCACTGACTAATGAATAACCTATAAACTCCCTAATTGAGCAAACACATATATAATTATTCACTAATTTTTTCAAATTAAATGGGCTACGTTGTGTATGTGTTTCTTTAAATAAAATGATTGATAGAAATAAATAAACAACCCCAAAAGTAAATAACCAATAAAAACTTGATTTCCAGCCAAAGAAATAGTTTAACCAAGCCCCAATGACAGGACTCAGTAATGGAAAGATACCAATTGCTAGCATCACCATCCCAATGACTTTAACTAACTGATCTTTATTATATGTATCACGCGAGATAGCAAAAACACTTGGTATAAAACAACAAGCGCCAATTGCCTGAAAAAAGCGCGCTGTCAGTAGAACTGAAAATTCGCTAGTTAATGGAATAACAAAACTTGCAACTGTAAAAATGATTAAACCACCTAATAATACTGGTTTTCTACCATATTGATCAGATAAAGCACCACAAATTAACTGAGGAATTGCAAGACCAGCTAAAAATATACTTAAAATCCACTGAATATGATCTGTTTGAAATATTTTTGCCATATCAGGCATTGATGCAACAAAGATATCATTGGCCATAGGTGTTAGAATACACACCGATAATATTATATATAAGCTAATTTTTTTCATAATATTAATTTCTCTTTATTATTTTAGTTATTATATGTATTTTATACATATGCATACAATATCCTAATAATTCTATTATGTCAATCTATTTTTATTAAGAGAAAAGGTTTGTTAAAATAGCCTTTAAAATAAGACTAGTTCAAAAAAGTTGAATTATTTAGGATAACTATGGCAAGAGAAAACAAATCGTTATATGCAATTTTAGGCTGCTTAAGTAAACGCCAGTGGATGAGTGGGTACGATATAAAGCATATTATGGAGAAAATGTCCGCATCTTACTGGGCTGAAAGTAATGCACAAATATATCCATTACTTAAAAAACTATACAACGATAAAATGTTAGATATGAAAGAAGACAATGAGGGTCCAAGAAAACGTTATTTATATAACATTACACCAAAAGGCAAAGAAGAATTAGTTAAATGGCTAAGCACCCCACCAACTGACTTACCCCTTCAGCGTAATGAATGGCTTCTAAAATTAAGTCTCGGTCAGCACCTTGATCTAAAAATAATGATTCATCATATTGAAAGCTATCTTGATAAATTAACCCAACGTAAAAACAAATTAGATGGTGTACTTGAGCATATTGATGAAACACATAAAGGCCGAGCTGATCAACCTTTCCTTCAAGCTACTTATCGCTATGGCGATCTCATTTTAGAAGCGCAAATTAAATGGTGTAAAGAAATTCTTGAGCGTTTTAAATCAATGTAGCGCATGTTGGTTTAGATCTTAATACCCTACTTTGTATGCAATTTGATGGGTATATTTATAATCACCACAATTACTATCTGCAGATAATGTCCAGTTAAATATACCTGCTAAGCCTGTGTTATCTGGGAAATAGGCATGACAACCTTCAGAGTCAATACCCACTGAGATTTTACTTGGATCTACGCCAATATTAATAAAATAACCCGCACTACTACCACCATAGTTTTGCACATTAATCATATCAAAATTATCTTTATTATTACGGTTTACATTCGCCAACCCAAAAGCTGGTGTAATTGTAAAATAATATGCCTTATTATCTGTAACTGAGGCGTTATCAAGCGCTACTCTTATATTTTTAACAACTGCATCAAAATTTGTTTGAGAGATTCCAGTTACACTTTCATCATCAATATCAAAACCATCTAAATCATTTTCTCTAATAAATTGCACAACGCTATTTGGAAATTGATTTGCGCCACTTTCATAATCATCATTAATATATCCCCAATCATTAAACTGATACCCCCAACCTAATGAGATGATAAATTTTATATTTGGATTCACTTTTCTTGCTGTTTGTATTAAATCTTTTAATCTTGCCTGTTCTTGATCTTGACCATGTTCAAAATCTAAAACGGCAGCATTTCCTTGAGGGTAAGCATGGGCAAACGCAATATATAACGTGCTGATTTGATCAAAAGGCATATCCATTGTCGGTGGTATATATTGATTTTTACCTGAGTTATAGACCGGATAAAAACTACTTGCTTGAGGTAAGCTAAATTTTGCAGCATAAGTTGTATTTAAAGCTAAAGAAGATGCAGCAATGGCACAGAGTTTTATTATCTTATTCATTTAATCATCCATAATTTTTTAGTCATAAATCCATAAAGGCAATTTTACTTAATTTAATTTAAATTTCAATTATTTAAATAATTTTTTTGATGGTTGATTATTTAATGCGGTTTTAGGTTTCAATATTGATTACGATATGTATTATTGCATTTGAAATTTTTTATTTTTCTGAAATACTTAAACAATAGGTGCCGATATAGCTCAGTTGGTAGAGCAACTGACTCGTAACCAGTAGGTCGGAGGTTCGACTCCTCTTGTCGGCACCATTTATAATCTTTCCACGATGTACCTGTTTTTGGGCTTGGTAGGATAAATCTGGCATCTACAAAATAGCGCTTAATCCTTTTTTCTTAATTAATGATAATAACTTTAATGACGTTCCAGATGGTTTCTTAACCCCTCTTTCCCACTGACTAATAAGGTCTTTCGATACATTAAGACAGTTAGCAAATACTGGTTGGCTAACATGCTCTTTTTTACGTAGCGCTCTAATCTCTTCAGGTTTAAAATCATGTATTGGTGTTAAGCATTTCTGATCAAATTTACGCATAGTTTGCTTACTAACAACTCCTGCTTCATGAAGGTCAAGCATAGTCTCGTGAATTGCTTCAAAAGCTTCACTTTTGTATGTTTTATTTTTTTTCATCTTGTTTCACCTCAATTAGCTTTGATTGTTTAATCAGCTTATTTATATTATCTTCAGACAATTTCAATAGCTCAGTAGCCATTTCTCTAAAAGCTGACACCTCTTCGTTATTTAAATTATCTTTATCTTTTTTTGCATACCCATAAACAAAAAAAGCTTTATCACCACTGCGGTATAATATTATATTCCTATACCCACCAGATTTACCTTGATTATCTCTGGCAAGTCTTTGTTTAATTACAAAACCACCATAATCAACATCAATCTTGCCATTTTCTATATTAGAAATAAGCTTTAATAATTTCTTATCCGTTATATTTTGTTTTTTACAAAATCTATCAAACCATTTATTCTTAAAAATTTTCAAAATTAAATGTCTTATTCTATCTTCCTTATAGAATAATTATATAGAACCAAGTTCTATATTTCAAGAAAAATAAGCTACAACAGACTCATAGCTCTTTGCTTATGCTTTTTAAGATAGAAATTAAAGTATTTACATATACTAACTTTTAAAATTTGATTTTATAAAGCTAATTTTATTTTGTTTCATGGTTTTCCAATAATCATCTAGGAATCCCACGGTTAAAACCTCATAAACAAACAGCCAGTATTTATCTATGTCATTTTTCAATTCTTTAGCCTTATTTTTATATTTATTCGTCACTTTAGAGTGATTTATAAACTTACGATCATATAAATATGCTAACAATAATAAAATACAATCATCCGAGTCTTTAACTTTATCAAATATTTCTTTTCTAGAATTTAATTTAAATTCATATTTTATACAAAAATACAAAGCATAACTCATTGCCTCAAATAATTGCTTTTTATGTGCAACTTTAAAAATATCTTGAGCAATGCACTTAATTTTTTTACGTTCAATATCTAATAATGAGAAAATATTTTCATCAAGTATTGATATTAAATATGGATAAATAAGTATCAGGTGATGAATTGTGTCAATAAAATATTTTTTAGCATTTTCTTTCATTATTTTACTAGATAATTTTTTGATTGCATAATTTAATATAGCTATATCATCGCTATTTTGTGAAATTAATTCGAGCGCCACATCTAGGTATGCTTTAACTTCACTAAGACTTAGCATACTATTATTTGATAAAAACATAAAGGAGCTAAGTTTTCTTTTCCAAGAACAACTTGCCCGTGGCAGTTCTATAATCTTTGTTTTTTTATGATTTAAATTCAAGCCCATTTTTTTTAACTCTGCAGAAAGGTCAATAAGGAACTCATCAGCTTGATTTCTATCCTTCACATAACAGCTATAGTCATCTATATATCGAACATATCGATATTTTTTATTATACATTTCATAATCAATAGCTGTTAATATTATCTCTGATATTATATTAGATGAATGACTTCCAACCAAAATACCGTGCGTTTCATTGTGGTTTAATTGCTGTGTAGCTCTGTCAAGTTCATTATACCAATGATTATTCTTATTTTTACTAGTTTTTGCTTGATTCTTGCCCACTATAGCCCAAGCTATCGCATGTGTGTATATACTACCAAAACAATTTGATATATCAGCTTTGACCATATAATTTTTATTTATTAGTAATTCTGCCTCTAAGCAATAATCTTTCTCATCATACCCTCCCGTCATACTAAAGAGATACTTTTCATATTCATCCTTAAGACCTATTATTTCACAACCTCTCGTTTTTAGAGTTTTTCTTATATGTTTTCTACTAATTTTATATTTATGTTTTTTTGTTTTATTATTAAAATAATCTATTAAATCATTCCAATTTTTTGATATAACTTTACATTGATGATAATAGGCCATAGGAGTTGGTATTCCTAAAATTCTAGGTATATTTATATTTCTCATACTTTCATAACTAATGTATTGATACCCCTCTTCTTTATTGCTAGGAATTCCATAATTTTTAGCATTGTTTTTACAAAATTCTAAAAAAGGTTCAGCAGTTAAAAAAGAAGGAATTTTTTCTGCAAACATACCATGCCCCAATAAGCCATCTAACAATTCATCTGAAGAAATTTCCTGCATAAATTCATAGTATTTTTTAGACATAGCTAAACCATTTTCAATATTTATCTAAATTTAATTTTAGCCATAGAAATGACATTTATTTAGAGATTTTTCTTTTATTAAATATGTCTATTACAAATTAAAATCACATAGATTTCTATGCTTCAAAACCAAATCAACATTAGTAATACCTAGACACTGCTAATACATAAGCTCATTTTCAATACACACATACCGCTATTTGACGGTATTTAAACCATATAAATATCTTTAATATTTTATATTCAAACTAATTAAAAACTAAGGGGTTGTTGATATGGACAAAATTATTAATGATATACTTTCTGCACTAAAGAGTAATCAGCTAGAATTAGCCATTGAACAGTTAATTACATTAGGAAGACTTATATTCCAAACGTATCCTGGCATAACCAATGACAAAGTATGCAAAAAATTAAATAGGCCTGATGGTATACAATTAGACTTAGAAGATACTGCCGCAATTACAGCGCTTTATGAAGCTATTAATAAAACTTATGAAAATGTTGTTGATAATGGTGCAGACTTTAAAGATCCCAGTATTCAAAACTTCTTAGCCCCTGCCAAATTAGCAATTGTTTTATTTACACCTTCTGATGATTTCGATGTAGATACAGATTATTCTGAAAATTTATATGATGAGGCATTACAGAAATGTGATATTAAATTAGAAACTATACATATTGATCATCAAATTAGTATTACTGAAAATTATATTAATTCACTAAATAACAATAAAAAGTCACAAGAGTTTCAAGATTACAAAATCAGTGTTAACCACTTAAAAAATGAACTTATAGAAGATGCTAGCAATCAAAAGCCGACAAAATATAAATCTTCCTATAGCTATACACAATTACAACAATTAAAAAACCTTACACAAACTGTAAACAATAACTCAACTGAAGATGTAAAAGAACTTGCTATTGATAATTATAAAAAACAAGCGCAAAAAGAATCATCTGGCTGGGCTAAATTCGGTAAATCTATTTTAGCTGTGACAGTTGGGGCACTTTATATTGCTTCATGTACCTTCTTAGGTGCTGCTATTGGTAGCTTAGCTAGTCCTGTTGGAACTGTAGCTGGAGGTGCTGTAGGCTTTACATTTGGCGCATCAACTTATGCAAGTGCTCTAGGTTATATATTTTATGATAAAGATCAAGATGAAATTCTTGCTGAAAAAACAGCAGATCAAGCCAAAAGTCTAATTCAAAACTAATTTTTTAATTTTCAAAAATATGAGGCCTAATTATGCCAATACTTTTAAATCAAGATAAATATACCATCTGCAATTTATCAAAAGTACCTGATAATGACTATATTTCAACATATAATGTTTCAATGGGATGTGCTAGTTTTAGTGTCATAGGTATCAGTAAAAATAATGAAACTATTGCATTAATAGGCCATGCTGGTGGGGGTTATGTCAATAACCAACAATTAACTCAATTTGAATCAGTAATACAAGAACACGGCATACGTCAATTAAATATACTTGATATTACCTTATCTGAATTTAAAGATAATCATCGCATATTAGAAACTAATAGAAATAAAAATGTAATCGAATGGACCGATAGATTATACCAAAATGGTACAATTGATGGTTTTAAAATAAACTCAATGACCTCAGAAAGAGTTGACTCAGTCAAGTATGGTAATCAAGGTATTTACACAAATGCACAAGAATTTTTACCTCAACCAATTGCTGAAATACCTGAAATTACTAAAGGAAATACTGATCAAATTGATCATATCAACACCCCATCTGTTATTAGACCACCTAGCCAACATAATACCCCTAAAACTCCTCTATTAGAGAATTCTTTAAGCGATAAATCTTCAGAAGATTGTCGGTGTACGTTGATCTAATCATTTATTATCATTTCCGTAATACAAGATCAATTATCTATAATTTATTCTTGATAATGTTAAAATGCTCAAACTTAAGTTTAATAATGAAAGAACAAATCCATATGAAAACAACGACAACCCCTGATCACTTTGAACATATTTCACCTGCTGGAGCTGAAGTACGATTACTCATGAATAATGAACATGGTGGTATTGCTCATTGTACACTTAAAAACAAAAAAATCTCTAAAGCCGTACGCCATAAAACAGTTAGTGAATTCTGGCATGTATTATCTGGTGAGGGACAAATTTGGCGCAAAAATAATGATCAGGAACAAATAACTGAATTAAAAGCAGGTATAACAATTGATATCCCTTTAGGTACAGATTTTCAATACCGAAGTAATAAAGATGATTTAGTATTTATTTGTATCACAATGCCACCTTGGTCAGGCTCAGATGAAGCAAGCTATGTTGAAAATGGCCATTGGTTGCCAAGTGAAGTTTAAATATAAATAAATGTAACAATACAAACTGCACCTTGTTAACTTAAAACTATAACTAATATAATTTTAAACAAATTATTTTTTACATTACAAATAGATAGACCAACAAACAATTAATTAAAATTTATGTAATCTTTGAAATATATTTTATATTCAATTACCTCTTAAAAATTAGTAAAATAATTTCCACATTTAAAAAACATGACTAGATGGGTGTTGCAATGATTTATAGTCGTCAATTATATAATAAAATCACAGAAAATCTAATAGATGCATTAAAAAAGGCTCAAAGCAAAGTACTAAACAAGCATAAAGATAGAATGATCGCTGATATGATCGATTCATTAGAACTTTTAAATCATAGATTTAATATGAATTTAACAGATTATGAAAATCAAGATAAAAAATTATTTGAAGATTATCATGTAATGCTTGAAAGGTTAACACTACAATCTTTACTGATACTCACAACTGCAGGAAAATCACCAGCTTCTTTCCAACAGTTTACTTCTCCTTCGTACAAATTGATAAAAAATGAACTTGATAATGTAGTTATACACTCTTTAAAAATGCAATCTGAAGACTCCCTTTTTAGACAAAAAAATTGGCGTGATTTATTATCGGATAATCGTATTGCTTTACGTGAAGGCTTTCTTCATTACAACGATGCTTATGAAGAAATGACAACATTATCACAGAGTGAAAAAAGCGGGTTAAGTGATGGTTTAATTTCTAAAGATAATCCTTTTTTCTTTGAAAAACACTGTGCTGATTTTTGCCCTGATAAGTCAGTCCAAATGGATCAACCTATATTTATTAACCAGCCGGATAACTATAACCCTCAGCCAGCCCCTTATGCATATAGTCAACATTATACACCAACATCAGAACCATCTCATTTTAATGCTACACCACCTCATCACGGATATATGACTCCTAGTTTTTATTATCCAGAGCCACCATCCCCAAGTATTTTTACACCATATTCATACCCTTCCTATACATATCATAGCTCAAGTTTTAGCTCTCCTATTTCAAGTTCATCTATGGCTGCACCTGAAAGTTCTTATTCTTATGATCAAATCGGTATTCCAATATCATTCAGCTCTAGTATAAGCAATAGTTCTTCAAGTAGCTCTTCTAATCATTCATATGATTATCAACCACAACCCACAACTGAAGCACTCTTAGGACCTATCTTAGCTGATAGAGTTCATTACCTTAAATTAGGTGTATCTTGCAATATAAAGTTTGGATTAGAAATTGCTAGAAATTATTCTAAAAGTAAAGAGCATGGCATTATCATGCTTGATTTAACTCGATCATTGTTAAAATTAGATGAAAAATTCTTAGAGCAGCTACAAAATAGCGATCCAAAATATCATGCAATTATAGTTGATTACTATCAGTGCGCACTTGAGAAACTATTAATACAATCAAGAATAATAGCCTCTGAAATTAAGTTTTCATTTTTTGGTACTTCACCTAATGAATACTTCAAAAAAGCCAATGACTTTCTAATAGAGAAAAATGACTATACAAACTTTACACATCAATCACTAAAAGGAAAACAGACTGCTTCAGAGTCAGAATTTAAAACCTACCGTGAAGCTTATAATGATTTTAAAGAAAATGACTATCCATCAAATGATAGACTCTATTTTTTTGAAACACATTGTACTAAATTTTCTAATGACCTTTCCCACTCTATGAGTGATAAGTTTTTAATATTTGAAGAAGGCCCAGCTACTAAAACTACAAAGTCTCTACAAAGACCTCTAACTGCAATTCCACCTGGTTTAGGTATAGAGCCATTTAAAGCATCTGAACATCCTCCTAGAAATGCGCCTCCAACACCTACTGCTAGTGTGATGACTCCAAGTGTATATGACTTACCTAATGTTTCACATTTACCAGACCCGAATATTACTCAACCAGTCAATACTTTCTATGAGCAGCAAAATCAACATCAAAAAACTTCTACTTATGCTTTGAAGTCTAAAACATAATTTGGCTCTGTAACAGATGCTGCAGAAGTAATATCATAAACTGCCATAATATTATTACGAAACCAAACGTCAAAAGGGTGCTTTGAATTATCCCAATCTAACATTTTTTCTTTAAAACTAGGACCTACCTCATGATAAACAAAAACATAATCTTTATTTTCTAATTTACTGTGCCATATTTTTGCGCAATGAATGTCATATCTTTTTAACATATCACTGTATTCAGAAGAACGCTCTGTCGTTTCATCAGCAAACGTTAAATACTGCTCTAAAGTATCTGCTTTTAAAGGAATACAAAATAATACACTTTTCATCATTTTTACCTCTTATTTTTATAATTTATCTACATTGATATCTATTAATGAAAATAATTTATGAACTTTGGATAAATCATCATTTGAAACATCTTTTAAGATCGTTTCATTTAAATGCTCAATAATTTCAAAAATTTTCTTAAGTTTGATATCAGAATTACTATTTTTTTTAATTATTCTATTTCTCCTATCACTTACATCTATTTCTCTGATGATTAACGCTTTTTCTTCTAAAGAATTTAAAACTTTTGTTAAATAACTGATTTCAATCCCAAGGTAATTTTTAACATATTTTTGACTTAATCCATTTGGATTCGTTCTAAGTAATGCAATAATAAGCCACTCATTTCTATTTAAGCCTAATTTTTTAAATTGCTTATCAAGATGGTTTCTTACTTTATTAAATAGGTTTCCCATGACAAAAAATAATGTTTGTCTATCATCGTTTATATTCATTTTATATTTAGTAGTAATTTAACTATATTAGTTATATTACTATCAATATTCACAAATAACAATCAATTTATTACAACGCTAATGTATAGCCTAACTTTACAATTTAACTTTAAGAGTGTATACTTTAAGTATACATAACTATTAATATTACATTTAAAATGATCAAGTCATTTAAACATAAAGGCTTAAAACAGTTTTGGGAAAAAGGTACAACAAAAGGCATACAACCAAAACATGCTAAGCGCCTAAAAATGATGTTAGCTGTACTTGATAATGCAGATGAAATTGATGAAATAACCTCATTTCACACTTTTAATGCTCATCAATTACATCGTGAAGGTAAACCTTGGTCATTAATAGTCAATGGCAATTGGCGCTTAACATTTATATTTAAAAATGGGGATGTCTATATTCTAAATTATGAAGACTATCATTAGGAGAAGAACCATATGAATAAACACAAAATCGTACACCCTGGTGAAATTATACATGAGCTTGTTATTAATGCCTATCCTGAGCTAACTATATCTAAAGCTGCTAACTACTTAAAAATAACACGTGTTGCTTTATCCAGAGTATTAAATGCTAAAGCTTCTTTAACCCCAGAATTAGCAGCAAAAATTGAAAAAGTATTTGGTGTCAAAGCCTCACTACTACTAAAAATTCAAGCATCTTATGATAGCTTTCATGCAAATAATGCCATCAAAAAACTTAAATTAAAGCCCTATTGCTATAAGGATATACCATGAATAGAACAAAAGTTATTAGCAATTTATTTACTTGCTTTTTATTAGCATCTCTACCATTCTCAAGCTTTGCTATAAATACCAACTGTAAGGAAATTAAAACTAGAGTGTTTGATGCTCATATCAATATTGGGCAAGATAAATGTTATTCATTACCAGCTCGTAGTAATATGGTACTTTGTACTGTGACTGAACGAGATACTCGCCCCTCTAAAAAACCAATTGATTATGAAACTTTTATCCAAGTAACACAATATTACACAGGACCTGATATCCCGGGTGCTAGCACTTTTACTCAAGCAATAAAATATGTAGGACAAAGATTTTTCTTTCCTGGCACTGACTCACCGGATACCATGCAAGTACACTTTACATTTTCCAAAGAATGGCCATCAAAAGTTTATGCTATTGGCTTATCTTGTAAGTATCATACTTATCAAGTTTAAAATCTACTATAGATCTTAGTAACTACCACTTAAGCTCATTGATAACTCTTCTTTAGCATTAGGCTCATACTCCAAAAAAATGAACTTATTTAATCCAATATCAGCATAATCATTAATCAATTCAACAACCTTACTATGCCCACTTTTCTCTGCATATTCTCTTGCTGTCAAACCCTCAATCTTTAAAAAAGGATCTGCACCTTCATAACGTAAAAGATGACTTACCATGTTAAAATCACCTTTTTTAGATGCTTCTGATAAAGCCTTATTTAATTCATCTTGCCGATTTGAAATTAATCCAGCTATCTCATCAAATCCTTCTTCTATTGCAATACTAAGTGGTATTTTTTCATCACCATTCGCAATATTGATCATTGCATTTTTAGATAGTAATAGCTGGACTATTTCTTTATGACCATTAATAACTGCGCAATGTAGCGGTGTATTATTATTTATATCTACAGAATTAACATCTGCTCCACAAGCAAGCAAAATTTTAACAACCTCTAAATGCCCGTTATAACATGCCCAATGTAAAGCTGTTTGAGCATAATTATCTTCAACATCAACATCTGCTTTATTGGCAATAAGATATTCAACCTTATCAGTTTGACCACTTTCAGCAGCAATTAATAATTCAGAATTAATTTCATCTTGTCTAATATCAAAGTAATCTGTTAGTTGATCTGCTGTATGACCTTCTGCATTTTTGATACTTATATCAGCCCCATATTGCAATAATAATTCTATAATATCCTCATTTTTGACCGCGCAATGTAGCGGTGTATTATTATTTATGTCTACAGAATTAACATTTGCTCCACAAGCAAGCAAAATTTTAACAACCTCTAAATGCCCGTTATAACATGCCCAATGTAAAGCTGTTTGAGCATAATTATCTTCGGCATCAACATCTGCTTTATTGGCAATAAGATATTCAACCTTATCAGTTTGACCACTTTCAGCAGCAACTAATAATTCAGAATTAATTTCATCTTGTCTAATATCAAAGTAATCTGTTAGTTGATCTGCTGTATGACCTTCTGCATTTTTAATACTTATATCAGCTCCATACTTTAGTAGTGCCTCTATAATTATATATTCACTTTCTTCACTTGCTTCATGTAATGGTGTATCACCGTCTTGATTAATTGTATTAGCCTCAGCACCTCGCCATAACAGCTGTTCAACAATACTTAAATGACCATTTAAAACTGCATAAAATAATGCTGTATTGCCATAACGATCTCTAGCATTAATATCAGCACCATGATCTAATAAATAATTAATTATTTCTAATTGATTAAACATAGCCGCTAAATGTAGAGGTGTTTGGCCATTAATATTAAAATTAACTGACTGTCCACTTAATAAACCTTTAACTTCATCTAAATCACCAGTTCTAATAAAACCAATTAATTTTTCATTCATGAGCAACCCTTTTAATTTTTTTGGTTAATTCTGATTAAAACTATCAAAACATAATTAATAATTTAATAAATAATTAATTTGAATAGTTACACAAATAATAGCCATTTATAGGTAATCAACAGATTTTTAAAGTATTATATTTAAAATATTTGAAATATATTTAATATTAATTTTGAAATTTCAATGTGTGAATTGACTACCTTGACTTTAAGCACGCATAAATATAAGTTCTTTTAGTACAAAAAAATTAGGTTTTATTTAATGTTTATTGATACCCATTGCCATTTAGATTTTGATGTATTTAATCACGATCGTGATAAACTTCTTAATCAGGCAAAAGAAAATGATATTACACACTTCATTAATCCCAGTGTATCAAAAAATAATTGGCACAATGTATTAGCATTATCTAACGAATATAATAATATTATTCCAGCGCTTGGTATGCACCCCTGTTTTATCAAAGAACATCACCCAAGTGACTTAAACGAGTTAGAGATTCAACTAAGCCAAAATAAAATTAAGCTTCTAGGTGAAATTGGCTTAGATAAACGTATTAACCAATTTGAAGAACAACTATTCTACTTTAGTGAGCAATTAAGTATTGCTAAAAAATTAAACCTCCCTGTCATTATTCACTCAGTTAAAGCCCACTCAGAAGCAATTCATCAAGTTAAATCTCTAAATTTTACTTTAGGTGGAATCATCCATGCATTTAATGGTTCTATTGAAATTGCAAAAACATACATTGATTTAGGATTTAAATTAGGCATTGGTAGTATATTAACGTATCCTAAAAACAAATTAATGAAAATTATAAAAACACTACCTTTATCAAGTTTTGTTTTAGAAACAGACAGCCCCGACATGCTACCATATGATTATAAAAATAACCGAAATACACCACTTTCAATACTGATAATTTTCGATCTTTTTTGTCAAAATAGAAATGAATCTAAGTTGGAGATTAAACATAATTTATGGCATAATAGCTGCCTATTTTTTGATTAAAGTGAGTAATCTAGTGAAACATCAAGGCTTGTTTGAAAGAACATCAATACTAATCAACGATGATGGCATTGAAAAGTTAAATAAAAGTCGTATTTTATTAGCTGGTGTTGGTGGTGTTGGCTCATTTGCTGCTGAAGCGCTCGCTCGTGCAGGTGTTGGTTATATTAAATTAATTGATGCAGATGTCGTCTCCGCTTCTAATTTAAACCGTCAATTAGTCGCTTTAGAATCAACCATTGATCAGAAAAAAGTTGATATTATGGCAGAGAGAATTAAAGATATTAACCCAAACTGCCAAGTGGATGTAGTCGCAGACTTTATCAGAAAGGATAATATGGATGAAATCTTTAGTGAACCGTTTGATTATGTATTAGATGCAATTGATAGTTTAACCTGCAAAGTTGCTTATGTTCGTACTGCGCATGAAAAGGGGTATCGTGTTATCTCAAGTATGGGTGCTGGTGGCAAGATTGACCCAACTCGTGTTCAAATTAAAGATGTTTATAAAACTTCCGTTTGTAAATTAGCTCGTCTTATGCGTATTCGCTTAAAACGCCAAGGTGTTAAAAAAGGCATAAAAGCAGTTTTCTCTGATGAAGTTCCAATTTCACCTCTGCCTCCAGAGCCTGTAGCTGGTGAAGGTCGTGCCCGTGCTGTTAATGGAACTATTAGCTACATGCCCGCACTATTTGGTTTAACTATGGCTGGTGAAGTTATTAAAGACCTTATTGAAATGCATACACAAAAAAGATAATTACACAACTTAAATATTTGATCATTAGCCGAATAATTACTAAGCTATATATAGTACTTCTAAAAAATTTGCTGTTATGAATTTTCTTAGATGAAAATTAAATGGGGTGTTATACATGGTTGCTAAAAAAATCAAAAAGCCAACTGAAGTGATTGTTGCTACTAAACTACTTTATTTAACATTAATTATTTCTGTAATTAGTACGTTAATTGTACCTGAAACTGAGTACTTACTAGAGAATATACCAAAAGCAGAACACCACGGTATCTTATTATCCTTTTGGATTGCTATGGTAATTATGTATTTTATTTATTTTTATATTATCTATTCAATTAGTATAGGCAAACACTGGGCACGTGTTCTTTATGTTAGTTTATTTTTTATCTGGTTTATTATTTTTCTAATTAGTTTAGATCACCTTTTAAATCACCCACTTTATTTGATCTTACCTTTAGTTCAGATGATATTAAATATCACCGCTATCTTTTTACTATTTCAAACGCATATTAATCACTGGTACGAACAAATAACCAATCAATGAGCAACTCCATCTATAAAGCTATCTTTTAATTAGCTGAACTGATATGATCATTATTTAACTATTATATTATTTTTTAACTAAACATTAACCAATGCCAAATAACACTTAATTAGACAATATGAGTTACCTACAAAAGCGATTAGACTTATTTAAAAACCCTTCATTTAATTATATTATTTTAATGACGCTATTTAATGCTTTAAGCATTGGCATTATCTATGTATCCTTAAGTTGGCATATTCTAACTATTCACAACTCGATCACAGCAATTGTAACACTAATGGCAACTTGGTGGTTACCTGGACCTCTACTAGGCCCAATTGGTGGTTATTTAGCTGATCGATTTCCAAAAAAGAAATTACTTATTGTCTGTGATAGTACCGTTATTTTATTATTAATTATATTCCTATTACTTCCAGGTGGTATGAATAATTTAACCTCTGTTTATCTATTTACACTTGGATGGGGTATTCTTTACGGGTTAAGTTGGCCTTCTAATATTGTTCTTATGCGTGAGATTTTAAATGATGATACCAAACTTTTATATGCTAATAGTACCTTAGATACTGTATTTGAATTTGGTATGATTATTGGCATGGGTAGCGGTGGCTTAATTATTGCATGGTTACACTTCACTCAGATTATGATGCTCGTACTCGTATTAATGCTTTTTACAATAACATTTTTAATACTTGTAAAATCATTAAAGCATACCCAAGCACAACACCGTGAACGATTTCTTGCCAGTTGGGTTGCAGTTGTTAAACATCTAAACACCAGAAAATTTCTATGGTACTTTTTTGGTGCTCAAGTGCTAATGACTGCTATTTTTATGACAACCCCTACTTTTATTGCACCATACGCTAAAAATATCCTTCATGCTTCATCACTAGAATTTGGCATCATTGAAATTGGCTTTTCAGCTGGATTTATTGTTGGTAATCTTGTATTGCCTGCCTATGCTGGTCGTTATGGCGAAGCAAAAATTGCTATTTTTGCACTCATTATGTGTATTATATTGTTTATTTTAATGGCCCTAAACCGCTCTGTTTGGACTGCTTTTGGTTTATATTTTTTAGTAGGTATTATGCTTTCATCCTGGGCATTAGTTGTCACATTGGCGCAAAAAAATACAGATATTCAATTACAGGGTAAAGCAGAAGGCTTTTTTAATGGTTTAAGTGGCTTAGGGGTATTTTTTATTTATGCTACCTTATTTGTATCAGATACTACTTTTAAACTACCAGCTGATCAATGGTTTTATTTAATTGCTTTATTTTCTCTTATTACGATCATACCTATTTGGCTTGGCTTAAAAAAATATCATTTACGAGATCAACCTAATTAATCATAGCATGTAGTACAATTGACTTTAGCATTTGATTATATTAAAAATTGAAGCATAACAATTTATCTTTATAAGCAAAGGAAATTTTATGAATTATAAGACTATTTTAAAATATGCAGCTATCTCATTATGTATCGCATCTGTTACTGGATGTGTTACTGCTGCTCGTAAAGTTGGTGGTCAATTAAGACCAACTGATGTTGAATTTAAACACTGCCCACAATTAACTTATAGTCAATATGCACTAATTGTTCCAGATAATATGAGCATGAAAGATCAAGATACTAAGAAACCATTAGCTAAAAAATATCGTAACCTCTTCTATCAATCACTGGAAGCTGCATTTAAAAAAGATAATCTTAAAGTTACTAAAGTCACAAGTATTGAACAAGCTAAAGATTTACCAGTTATCTCAGTGAAATTTGATGCATTAAATCATAGTTTTGTTTTAAATCGATGGGAATTATTGGGTGATATTTATGTCACAATTGACGGTAAAGAATCAAAATATCCATTTGATGCCTATACTCATAAAACCATTGAATCGACGGACAGCTTAGTTGAAAAGCTTGCTGAAAGACTGGTAGGTTGTGTTGTCAATGTTCAACAAGTCAATACCAAAGAATTATAATGACTCATTATTGATTATAACTATGATTAGACCCATTATCTATATCGACACCTTTCTTATCAAATAGCATGAAAGGATTTTTAACATCATCTACTTTATTAGAATATAAAAATGAATCTATTAATTTATCCATTTTTTGAGTATTATCTTTATTTTTTGATGTTTCACTAAAAAGTTTATACATAACAGCTATAACAAGGCCAATGGTCCCAAATTCTAAACAGTTTCCAACCGTTTTTTTATAGTCATTGCTACTTTCTTCTCCTTGTTTCTTAATATGCTGCTGAAAATTTAATAATGCAGAATTTTTTGATTGATCGTCTTGAGCTTCTAAGACTCTACAGAATAGATCATTGCCTTTATTATCTTTTTTAGAACAATATTTCTCAAAAATAGGTTTGATTCCCTTATTTTCTAATTTTAAAATTTCTGCTTCTTTCTCTTTAAGGGAATGAGTCAATTCATCTATTTTTTTGTCTTTATCATCTACTTTTTCATGGTTTTCTTTTATATTATTAATTTCTGATTCAATATGTTCAATTTCTTTTGCCAATTTTTCATAATCAGATATTACTTTGGTTTTTTCATCTTCCTTTAAAGCACTATTTTTTTTCAATTCTTTTAGTAAGTTTTCCAATCTTTTTTTTCTTCTATCTTCAGTCATTATTTTTCCTTATATCTAATATTATTGTTTATTACATCATCAGTGCTTGGCCTACTTTTTTAGCTACACCTGCAGAATCATTTGAAATTGCTAAATTACGTTGTGCCTTGGATTGGGATACATCTTTTTGACCTTGTACATACGATGATGCATAAGATTTTTCAGCTTCAACCCCTTGACTCATTGTCTGACCACCTGCTTGAGCTGCACTTTGAGAGTATTGTGATGCAGCACCTTTAAATTCTTGAATTTCAGATTCACCTGCACGTTCACCACGCGTATTTCCAATCCACTGCAAAACTTTATCTGGAATAACATAAATTAATGAAAAGCACTTCATAAATGCCATAGAAAGAAAAGTGGCATATAAAAATATAATCATACAAGAAAATATACCTCTAGCATAACTAGCTGCATCAGTACCATCAGATACAGGCATTAGGTTTAATAATGAATCTGTAATTGCATGAAAACCCTTCGCTGAATATTGAATAACAACATAAGTTAAACCAATACCAAAAATCATACCTAAAATCATAAATACGGGACGTAATATCAAATTCATACAAATCTGAATAGCTGGTTCTGCTTTACCAAAAACTTCATGCCCTTCAGGATAAACTAAACCCAGCGAAACAAATGGTGCTGCAGCCATCGCTTCAATAACAAGTAATAACCATGCAGTCTTACCTGCCCAAAATAAGATATAAGGCGTTAATGGAATAACCAATGAAAATGATATCCCAATACTAAAGATACTACTTAATACAAATAATATTAAAGGCAACCACATTAAACTTAGTGAAAACTCAGCTAACTTCATTGTGACACTAAACATAGCTTCAGCATATTTAAGATTTGTTTGAGCTGAAAAAGTACTGCCAAATAGACCACCAGTCAGTGCATTTCCAAAAGCATACCATTTAGCTTTTTTTCCAGCTGCATTAAACTGCTGTTGCGCTGAGTTTTGAATTTGTTGTAATTTATCTTTAGCATGAAAGAAGATGCCAATCATGCTGTTGATAGTACCTTCAATTAATGCCATACCTACTGATTGAACATTTTGAACCATACTAAAATTCTGTGCTGCAAACCCTTCATCTTTAACCTTATCAGGAATAACACCAATATTATAAATTTCAGTTAATAGGCCACCAGCTTCCCCAGAACCTGTATTTGTACCTACCAGGTCAAAAATCTTGGTAAGTAATTGCTGTGCTGGATCAGTTACACTTGATGTATCTACTGGACTTTTGTTAGCACCAAAGTCAACACCATTTGCATAAAAGAATGAAAATAAATTTAATACTGGACGAATAATTGTATCAACTAAAATCGTCGCTTCACTTGCCTTATTAGAACCTGTATATGATGTATAAACAGAGCTAGTTAGTGAATAAATTATATATATATAATTTACATATTGATACTGCATAGCATCCGTTAATAATGAGTTAACTTCACCAGTTAATTGCTTTTTAGTACCATCTGACTTCATTGACGCTTTAATAATTTCATTAAATAGATTTCTAACACCGCTCATTGAAGTTGCAAAAGAACCTGAATTATTTAATTTACCATCTTTTGCATAAGATATATCTGTAATTTCTGCAGTATGCTCATACTGACTACCCTTAAGGGGTTTAAATGATATATCTGCTCCAGAAGATGACAAATTAGATATTGAGTTTGAATTTTCAAGGTAATGTATTTTTATTTTACTGTAATCAACTGGAATAGATGTTTGATTTGCAACTTTATTTGCAGCGGAAGATAGTATTTGAAAGTTATTGTATAAATTCTGCAAGTTTTCACTTAAGGCATTATCAAACTGTAAATAAAGCTGATCTGCATCCCACCAACCATAATGTTTAGCCTGATAGCAAATACTATTTGGATCATTATAATCACAACTCTGAGTAATTGAACCTGTTTGTTTTTCTAATGAATTAATAATTGCTGTTGAGGTAGCAGTCATCGTATCAGCACTATAATTATTTAAGGCATCTGGATTATTTACCAAATTGACAAATAAGTATTGAGCACCCCCTAAATTATATTTATTTAAAATAGTCTGTACATCAGTATTTGTTGGCTGACCATACATTTGATTTACTTTAAATGTGCCAATCCAATCTGTTTTACTTAATTCAAACTGAATATAATTACCATTCTCTACTTTAGACCAAGAAGTTAACCCCTGCCCCAAAATAGCTGAATAATCAGCAAATGGTTTATTAGTGCTATCTGTAGTATCCACTGCCCCTTTTAATAGTGTTTGATAAGTTTTAACAAAACCGCTAGTAGCTGGAGTTGAATAATTAACATTACACTTAACTAGTTCAGAAGGTTGTTCAACCATCTTATAACCAACTAAAGTTTTCTTACCGTTGACTATTTTATATTGAGGAATTTTTATACTGATTGAACCATTTTTTTTTGTGCATGCTGGTGAACTACCTGAATAAAACATACTTTCTTGAAGTAAATCTTTAGTTAGGTTACTCATCATAAATGTTGCAAGATACGTATTAATATTATTTGAAACCTGCGAACTTACAACTGGTGGTACATTAGCATCAACTACTTGACCAACCACATGATCCCAAACATAATCTGCAAATGAGATACCTGCTGTTAGCATTGCAAAAATTAAATATTGTGCTACACAATAACCTGTACTTAGAGGAACAGCACATATACTACCAAAAACAGCTCTTAATGAAATCCAATGACCACTCCAATTTTTACCTAAGAATTGTCCATCTCTTGCTGAATTAACTGTGCCAATAATTAGAATAAATGCATAAAGTATAAATGTAATGGTTAAAAGTCCTGTATTAAAATACTTAAATGTCACACTAAATAGTGTCGTATTTACATTAGTTAAAAGGCTTGTTACATCACCACCAAAAACTGTTTTTAGAATATTTTGTGATTGATCAGCTACAGGGACATTTCCCCAAATAGTACTACTCATAGTTTATTCCTCTTACTACTAAAAAGAGAGTTAAACCATTCACCAAAAGTACAACCTAATTTTTTACTTCTAATCTGAAATGCCCAAAAATGATATTTAAACGCATGTGCCAAAAACATTAAAGTTGCTGCTATACCTATAATCGCACTTAACTGATAGCCTCGATAAAATAATGAAATTGTATATAGTAAAACAACAATGCCAATAACACTGAAGAATCGATATAAAAAAGTAAAAGTTGTTAAGTTATCACGCAGTTTATTATCTGTAATACCATAAGAAGTTAATTCCTGAAATTCACATGGAGTTTGTGCTTTATCAATCTTAAATAATGTCTTAATTATACGATATAAGAAAGATTGCTGACGCTTTATTCCATCAAAATCAGTCATTCTTTTTGCTGCTGTTCTTGTACGTTTAAACCAGGCCACGATATTTTCCTACTATATTTATGATTTTATTGAACAATTTAATTTTTAGATATTTTGCAACATCAACTGATACCACTCTAACTTAGCGGATAATATAAATTGATCATATAAATCGATCATTCGACTCTTATTAAATGAATTCGAATTATCTTTGTTTTTAAGTAGCAGCATTGATTCAGCTTTTAGCTTTTCATACTCTATTAATGCTTTACACTGCTTTATATCAGATTTACTACTAAAAAATATTTTTAATAAATTTTCATTTCTAGCTAATTCGTTTGATTCAAGGTTATACAGCCATGTTCTATGCTGTTCTAATCCTAAAGAAGTGATTTGATAATATTTAGTATTTGTCTTTTTAGAAGGTGTTGTAACAGTTTGAATATAACCTTGTTCAAGCATTTTTTTTAAACATGGATATATTGAGTTATAGCCTTCATTCCAATAATTTTTCATTGAAGTTGTTATATATTTATGAATTTCATAACCAGTTAAAATCTTATGCTGCAACGCCCCTAAGATAGCATATGTTGTTTTATTTTTTATTGGCATACTAACCCCTATCTATTCTAAAGTATTTTTGTTCCCAAACTTCTTAATATAAATATTCCCTTTACTTATTTTTGTTATTTTTATAACGTTCATACTTATGGTGTATTTATAACCAACTCTTAAGCATAGATTTTAAAATATTATTGATATTATTTTCAGATTGATTTTATGTGTGAATTTATACTAATTATATTCAACAACTAGGACATGATTAACTTAAAAGTAAAAGCACGGTTGAATTGATAAAATTAAAATTTAGTTTTAACATCAACTACACTAGAGTTCTGCGAAAGTTGCTCTAATTTAAACTGTTTAACTGAAAATGGCAGAGGTACTTTATGATCATTTTCTGCTTTATTAAGGTATGAGTGAAGCTCAACTCCATCAGTAAGCTTAACTGCTTTAAAAGCAGTATACTTATCATTAGCAGTATAAGATAACATTTTTTCAAATGCATCTTTACCAGCAAATTTCTGTATATCTAGATTTTCTCCAGATTGTTGAAAAACACGAAATCTAATATCAGTTTCACTCTTTTTAAGAAGCTGAAAACTGACAATATGTCCGGGCATATCTAAAAAATAGTTAGATAGACCACCGACTACTGTATTATTAATTTCATTAACAAAACTGTTTATAAAATCATTTTTATTTTGTAATTGATAGTTTTCATCACAATTAAATAAACCATATTTATCTAATAGTTCATAACATTGAGTTAGATACATACCACCGCCACTATGAATAAAGCAATATAAATCATTAAATATTGATTTCACACTACATGACACCTACCAGAGCCATTCTTTGACTAATTGATATTTTAGGTTTAAATGTAGCTTTGATAATATTACAGATATACTCTGAAGAATTAATGGCTCTAGCTAGCGATTTAGCAATAGTTTCAGTACCAATTTTAATCAAAGA
>JAKJJQ010000169.1:0-1232 GCA_021713415.1 Thiotrichales bacterium 19X7-9 | reverse complement strand
CAGGGTAAACGCATCTAATTTTCAGCAACTACCTTAGCTAAGTAGTCTGTACAAGCAGCAGCTTTTCGTTGTTTTCTTCGAATACTTGCTTTAAATGAATCTTCTTTTTTTAGCAATCCTAAGGAAAATTTTCTCATCCATGAAAGATTTAAAGCTGCATTTTCATCACGAACACGTGAAGCATCTTCATTAAAACTGACATCTAATGACCAGTGTAATGAGTTTTCAACTTGCCAGTGATCACGTATAGCTTTTAAAATCTTAAGCGGCTTATCGGCAACAAGGGAACTGATATAATATCTGTGTTCAATAGATACTTCATCATTAACTTCTCGTTTTGATATGACTCGTATAAGAGAATTAAGGTTTTGCCAACGATCATCTATATGGCCATGGAGCTGTTGGGCTGGAATAACTTCTATTTTACGGTGATCAATACGCCCATGGTTAGCATCAATTTCATCTTCTGCTTTATTAATGGTTAAGGCTTTGGCCCCATCATCGGCTAAAGTAAAGCTGTCTTCTATGATTTCCCGCAATGCACCTTGATTACCTTTCAAGCCTATAACATAATCAGCTCCTTGAGCACAAATATCTGATACTATCTTTTCCTGACACCCCATAGCATCTAATGTAACAATGGCCCCTTTAATGGCCAATTGCTTTAATATCTCTGGTATTGCTGTAATTTCATTACTTTTATCTGACACTTTAAATTGACTAAGACTAATTCCATTAGCGCAGGACCAGGCATTTACAATATGTAAACCTTTTAAACCCTTTTGCTTACGAGCTGAACCTTTTATTGTTTTACCATCTATAGCTATTACTGCCTCTGGCTCTAATGATTTTACTTGCTCAAACCAACTATGGCAGGCCTGTTGAAACTGCTTCGGTTTTAGCAATGAAAAGACTCTAGAAATTGTATCATGGGAAGGGATGCCATTTGCTAAAGATAAAAAACCATTAAACCATGCATAATGATCATTACCAAAATCTTCTATTTCTTCCCAACCTTCTGCCCCTGCTATTACTGCACATAGGCTAATGGCTATTATATCTAATAAACTGTGCTTCTTTGTGCGATTTATTCTAGGATCTTCTATTGAGCCAAAACATTCTACAAATATTGAATTCATTTTATTTTCCAGATAATTCTACCTGATAAATAAAATGCTATAAAAATCAGATCAATGCACTATATTTATTAACTTTTTGATGCGTTTACCCTG
>JAKJJQ010000168.1:0-1239 GCA_021713415.1 Thiotrichales bacterium 19X7-9 | reverse complement strand
ATCCTAAGTCTTCTATTTTTTTCGGTGATTGGATTGCTTTATCTTCAATGATCTCAGTATTTAGAATTTCTCCACTTTGATCATCGTAAATCTCTGAAATAATGCGTTGTTTTAATGCCATTTTACCTGTCCAATTTTTGAATAATTTGGACTATAATAACATCTAAATAAAATTAAATACAGGTTTATAGGAATGGACTCGATATGCAGATGATTTTGTTATCTTTGCTAAAAGTAAATCTACTTGTTTAGAAGCAAAACAAATTGTATCTGACTGGTTAAAATTAAGAGGGTTAGAATTGTCTAAAGAAAAAACCGTAATCTCGCATCTAGATGATGGTTTTGATTTCTTGGGATTTAACGTGCGAAGATATGAAACAAAATCAAAAAAGTTAGGAAAAGTGCTTTTAATAAAACCATCAAAAGATAGCATTAACAAATTCAGACACGAAATAAAGTCAGAATGGAGAAAGTGCATCGGATGGCATACAAAAAATGTAATAGACAACATCAAACCTAAGATTATAGGATGGTGCAACTATTATAAAGTTGTTAACTCCAAAATGATATTTAATCATTTAGATCATTGGATGTACATCCGACAACGAAGATTTGTTGAACGTAGGCATCCAAAGAAAAATTGGAAATGGTACAAAAATAAATATTGGGGAAAAATTAAAAGCAGAGAGGATAAATGGGTTTTTATGGACAAGAAAAGTGGCACTTTTCTTTGGAAGCTAGCATGGACTCCAATTGCTTATCACGTTGGTATCAAATGTAATGTTTCTCCAGATAATCCAGAATATAGGGATTACTGGAAAATTCGAAGGAAAAAACAATGCTCTTTATTGAATAAATTGAAGGGTATTCTGTGGCGCAAACAGAAAGGAGGCTCTTTTCCATTTTTTGTTGGTTAAATACCAAGCATTTTATATCCTCTCAAATCAATCATTAATCTTTGAAAAAGCGACTCAGTTTTAAAGAAACCATAACAGCGACGCTTAACTACTTTAATTTTATTATTTAAACCTTCAACAAATCCGCTAGTTGCTCTATTTTTAAAATAATTCGCAATGCTATTTTTATGTTTTTGTAAGGTTTTAATAAATGTATTGAAACAGTTAAGATCACTTTTTTCTACTTTACTAATCCATCTATCTATTTTAGCCATTGCTGACTTTCTATCATCATACATATTAAATATATGAGTTAATTTGATGGCATAATGATGGGCTTGTT
>JAKJJQ010000167.1:0-1399 GCA_021713415.1 Thiotrichales bacterium 19X7-9 | reverse complement strand
TAAAATGGCATTAAAACAACGCATTATTTCAGAGATTTACGATGATCAAAGTGGAGAAATTCTAAATACTGAGATCATTGAAGATAAAGCAATCCAATCACCGAAAAAAATAGAAGACTTAGGATACAACCATCAAGAACAAATAGATATATTAAAGAAAATTCAAGATTCATTTTTAAATACTCAATCTAAATTATTTGAATTACCAACACAGTGTCCTAATTGTGGTTCAAAAATGGTTAAACGAGGTAATAAAAGCTCAACGTTTAATAGTGTCTATAGTGATCATAAAATTTCTTTATCTACACGTCAATGTACAAATAAAGACTGTAGAAGAGTCATTGAACCGACAATTCAGGGCATATTTGGTGATTATCGTCATCCAGATCTTGTTGAGATTCAAACAAAGCTTTCATCAAATCATTCATTCTCTGAATCTCAAGAGTTATTAAGATTAAAGAATAAGCGACATCGCTCTGTCAATGGACAGGTTAATTTAAAGCGTTTAATTGAAAAAGTAGGCTCTACATTAGCGGATATTCATCAGGATAAAACATTACTAAGCTCGTTTGATATAAAACAGCAAAGTCAGTTAATAGTCCAAGCTGATGGTGGGCATATCAAAGATAAGCATCCAAATAGGCTAACCTTTGAAACCATATTAACAACTGTATATTCCCCCCTAAATGAAGTTAAACATATACGAGATAGTGGTAATACTAAAGGTGAAATACTACAAAAGAGTTTTGCTGCTTCAAGCTTTAAAGATCATCATAAAAGCATTAAGAATATGTTATTAATATCGGCCTATAAAGAGGGGTTGACTCAAGAAACAGACATTACTGCTTTTGCTGATGGAGCTAAGAACTGTTGGAATGTTTTAAAATCATTAAAACCGCACTGTAAATCCTTAACCTGTATACTAGATTGGTATCATATTAGAGTACGTTTTGACAAACTAATTGGTCAAATGAAAAGTAATTATGCTGATAGATTAGAAGACATTAAATGGAAAATTTGGCATGGTAAATCAAGTGATGCTTTAGAAAGATTAACATTAATGTATGGTGAACTAATTACTAGTGATTTTTCAGACAAATTACATCAACTATTAAAATATCTATCAAATAATAAAGCTTATTTAGTCAACTATGAAGCTAGAAAAGCTAAAGGCCAACCATTTACTAGTAGTGTTATTGAAAGCGCCATTGAAACAGTGATTAATCCTAGATTTAAGAAAAAGCAAAAAGCTCAATGGAATAGAGAGTCAGCTCATAGAGTATTACAAGTAAGAACTTCTATTGCGAGCGACCAATGGGAAACTGACTGGAAATTGGCTAAAGAACGAATATATAAAACAGCTGTATAATATAAAATACATGGCATTAGGAATGGACTC
>JAKJJQ010000166.1:0-1437 GCA_021713415.1 Thiotrichales bacterium 19X7-9 | reverse complement strand
CTGGTAAGTCGAGTAAATCATTCAAAAATTGGTGCATAGCTAGCTTAAGATCGAATTCAATAATTCATTGATAATAAAGATATTAATTTACTTTTTCAAGTCCACATTTTTTGCGGGAGAGCCAAAATTAAGCGGGAATAGCTGTTGATTTTGGAGATTTAATAACTTTTTCCTCTGTCACTTCACGATGAATTATATCTTGTGTTTGATCATCATAAATCTCTGTTACGATTCGTTGCTTTAGTGCCATAAGTTACTCCATAATTGTAGGTTACAAAAATAGAATAAACATAAACTGTGTTAGGAATGCTCTCCTAGTTTGCGACAGATCCATATAAATTATCTATATTTTTTTCAATATATTATTTTTTTAATAATGCTTAATCTGTATTTGTTTAATTAATAATTAAATATGTTTTATGAGTTGGTTATTAGTAGATGGGGAGATTGTATTATGCCAAAAAGTGAATGTCAAAAATCAGCAGATCAGCAGTGTGAACTATTAGCTACAGTACGTAATGCTAATTTTAGTGTAGACAGTCTAAGAGAGTTAAATGAGAATTATGATAATGTATTTCCTTTACATATAAGAACACACTTGGCAGCAGAACTATTTAAAAACCCAAGTTATCCTAAGAATATAGAATATCTAACTTTTTTATATTGATCCTTCACGTCTAACAGTATATTTTTTATTATAAATATTAGGAAATTTAGTCATGAAAAAATTATGCATAATTTTTAGTCTAACTTTTTTATTAACAGTCTCTTATGCAGACACTGTAACTTTTGTAAATAATACATCACAATTCATTACAGCAACAAATCTTAATCAAACGAGTGGGTATTATTTTAAGTGTTTGAGAAAACAAAATGATGAAGCATTTAAGCGGATTATAAATCCAATCAATGACAAGTTTATGGACTTTTTTATTTTACCTCCAAAATCAATTACCCAATTTAATTTTGAACTTATTGGGGGTTGTAATAATTTAAATTCTTCCGATGCCTTTGCCTATTTCACTTCAAATAATATAAAAAAGGGAAAGGTCTCTGGTAATGTAAGGATTTTCAAGAAAAATATGAAGTTAGTTGCCTCAGTTGATAGCTATGGAGACTCAAATAGTTACATTACTTGGTTTAATAACTCAAATATGATGATTACGTTTATACATAAAAAACCAAACCCTTTTAGGGGGTCTGTCGCAAACTAGCATTCTAGCAATTGATTCCATTCCTATCAGCAAACATTTATTGACACTTATAGCAAGGTGGCATTTGCTAAGCTTTACACAACTAAAACCCCAATAAGAGGCTATCCAATAAGCTGTTAAGCTTTGCCATACCCAAAATTGGCATAGATTTTAAATAATTTTTAAAAATATCATGATGTATATTAAAACAACTAATATTCTTTGGTTTTTCTTAAATCTTTTG
>JAKJJQ010000165.1:0-1473 GCA_021713415.1 Thiotrichales bacterium 19X7-9 | reverse complement strand
TACCTTAGCCATTATGTTAATTGGCAAAGAATTATTGAGCGAACTCACTTATTGTCTGATAAATCAGTACAATGGCTGGAAATTCTTATAAAGCCAGATAAGTTTCAACATATTTCGCCAAAATAGCCATTCTTAAAATAACAGGTGTATCCAAAATGGATGTATGTCTAACCTCAATTGGTGCACTATAGCCATAGCGTTTTGTCACATCTTTTCCACACTTATGACACTTGGTTTTAGTGCATTTACTCTCAACGGCAAATATAATATTTCCTTTGGAATCAGTATGTTGTGAAATTATTTCAAGAGAATCAATATCTAGAGGTAAGGTAAATTGGGCCATTTTTACAAGATTTTTTATTTTTCATGACACAATTGTAACCCTTATAGTTACTATATTCCACACCAACAAGAAATGGAAAAGAGCCACAATTTAGGAATACTTTAATTCATCAATATAATATATAATATATATTAAATACTATATTTTTATGAAAACTTTATTAAGGATAAAAAATGAGCATAGAAACAGCAAAAGATAGAATATCACATTATGATACAACCTCAGGAAGTCTTGATTTAAGTGATACAGATTTAACAACAGAAGAGCTAGGTATGCTTATCGATGAAAATATAGGTAATCTAAAAGCTTTAACAGAACTTGATTTATCTGATAATGGGTTCAAACAACTGCCTACAAGTATAGAACAATTAACAAATATAAAAATATTAAATTTGTCAGGAAATTATCTCATATCAAATTTAGAAAAAACACTTAAGCTGCTAGCAAATTTACCAAATTTAACTACTTTAGACTTATCTCTTAATTCACTAGATACAATACCTGAAAATATAGAAAATTTAAACAATTTATCAACGCTGAGGTTAGGAGGAAATTATCTTCATATTAGAAACGTACCTTCCTCTATACTAAATTTAGTAGACCCAGATGATTTTGATTATGTTTATGAATTTGATGAGGAAGAGGAAGATGATGAGGAGGAAGAAGTAAACATTGAAAAGATAGAAATTTTCTTACAAGAACTTTCTATTGATAAAAATCACCAGATCATGCCAATAATATACAAAAATTCCATTGTTCAAGTATGTATCTATAAAGCATGTACATCATCACTTTATAGCAGCAACCCAGAATTACTCAAACAAGGCTTATCCTATTTATTGCAGCAATTATTAGAAGCAGATAAAGAAACTATTTTACAAGAAATAGAAATTAACGTGTTATCAACAGATCCAGGCAAGAAATACGATTGTTCAACTCCTATTGCAGATTTATGTACTCAAAAATATATATTAAGCTTCACACTACATGACACCTACCAGAGCCATTCTTTGACTAATTGATATTTTAGGTTTAAATGTAGCTTTGATAATATTACAGATATACTCTGAAGAATTAATGGCTCTAGCTAGCGATTTAGCAATAGTTTCAGTACCAATTTTAATCAAAGA
>JAKJJQ010000164.1:0-1492 GCA_021713415.1 Thiotrichales bacterium 19X7-9 | reverse complement strand
AAAGCGTATCTGGTTAATTATGAATTAAGGCGTTCATCAGGACAAGTCTATACAAGCAGCGCGATAGAAAGTGGTGTTGAGAGTGTTATTAATACCAGATTTAAAAAGAAACATAAGGCACAATGGAATCGAGAATCCGCTCACAAGGTGTTGCAACTTAGAACCTCTTTAGCAAGTCACCAATGGGCTAAAGATTGGAAACTAGTTAAACGATATATTTATAAAAATGCTGTATAACAACTATGTTAGGAATGCTCTCTCTATTTATTTTTATTAAAAATTTTCTCAATGGCATTATTTTTAAATAAATTGGTTTGTTTAATGTATCTTTGCTGTGTTAAAAGTGATTGATTGGTGATTTCACGCATTTTATGCAGATCGGCACCAGCATCAGCAGCTGAGGTATTAAAACCTGATCGAAGGCCATGAGGGGTAATCATATCGACCATTAAGCCTGCATTTAGTGTTCTTTGCTTAAATACATCAAAATAGCCTCGATAGGTTAAAGGTGTGTTACGTATTTTTTTATATCCTTTATAAAATCCTCTAAATAATGCACCATCATTAATTGCAGCATTTGTAATCCATTCTTTGATAGCTGTAATAGGGCAGTAAGGTGGATTTTTAATGTTATAGGGGATGGCAATGGTATGACCTTTTTTATATTTATCGACTTTAGATTGTTGCAGCAAAATCTCAACTCCATTAGAGACAAAATTTAAATCTGATAAGTGAAGTGAAACTAATTCAGATGGCCTAAAACCTGCAGCAAATCCAAGTAAGATAAGTGCTTTATCACGATAGTCAACGAGTGATTTATTAGTAATTGCATCTATAATAAGCCTTATTTCTTCGTATAAAACGGGCATTGATGCTTTCGATTGTGAGGCTAAATCACGTCGTATTCCTTCGAGTAAAATTTCAATTCTTGGGTGATTGGTTGCTGCAGCAAAATTAGCTTGTTTATGGAAGTATTCAATGGCACTTTTTGTGATAAAAATGGTGGTTAAGGCGTATTTTTGACGATGCATAAAGGAAAAAAACGTATATAATACTTCAGGTTGTGCTGGTATTGGATCAACATTTAATTCACCACAATATGAATGATAAATTTTATAGGCTATTTGATATCTTTTTATAGTGTTATGTGATTTAGAAAGTTTCTCTAATTCAAGTGCATGTTTAAGTTCGTCTTCAATATTTTGCTTGATCAAGTCATTGTTTTTAGGTGTTAATTCATTCATTTGGATCCCTAAATTTTATATTTTTAAATTTAGGCGATTTAAAGCCTGTGATAGCGATTTATTTTTTATTTGATGAATTGTATTATTAAGTTTGAGATCGTTTAATCTCGCTAATTTATGAAGGTATATTTTTTGATCAGTTTTAAAAAATTTTATCATTTTAATCATTTTTATAAAATTAATGGATTTAGTGTTAATGTTAGCTGAACAAATTGACTTGTCAATATGACTTCAGAGAATGAATAATC
>JAKJJQ010000163.1:0-1556 GCA_021713415.1 Thiotrichales bacterium 19X7-9 | reverse complement strand
AGTATTGACTCTGATTTATTACAGATAATTACTTATTTACTGATTCAGTTAATTGAATCTATGAAATCTGAAACGGCAGAAGATCATATACAAGCGATTATATCGAGATTAGATACAGATGTATTAAATACACTAGGTTTATTATCTGAAAGCCTAAAAGATAAATCGCTTATTTTTCCAATTGATGTTAAACGCAAGTTTAAATCAGAGGAAGATATATTTAATGGCTTAAAAGATCGTTATACAAAAACATCGAATCATTTAAGCGATTATTACGATGATACAACGCCTGTAGTAAATAATGAGGCTGATGATGTTAACAATAGTTAAAGGCATGATATCAAATCTATCAGGGTTTATTTTGGTTTTAATTGTTGTATTTGGTGTTATTCATTTAAACCGTAAATTAAACAAGATGAATGCAATGTGGATGGATGCAAATCAAGTGATTGTTAAAAACCAGCAACAGCAGATTGAAGTTAATCGAGCTTATAGCAATCAGCTAGATGCATTAACAAGTCATATTAGCAGTCTAAATGAAAAAGATCGTATTCAGTGGATGCAAAATTATCATCCAGAAATACAGGCCTTATTAAAAACACCACCAGATGGTTTAAAACCACAAGGTGTTGTGTAGTGATTAAGTGGGGAGGAGTTATTTTAATGGTTAGTTTACTTAGTGGCTGTGGTTGGTTTATGCCAACAACTCAAGTTTCAGGTCATATCCCACCATCATTAACAAGCCCAAGAATAGTTCATGGTTGTAGTGAAATACAGACAGAGTTAAAACTCGCAATTTGCTACTTAAAAACAAGTGAAGCTTTGTATTTAGCAAATCAGGATAAAGAAAGTTTAATGAATTTAGAGAAGAAGTGGCATAACTAGTAATTTGCAAATGTAAGACATATGTTATACAATTATTGTTAAGATAAAAATAATAATTGAGGGGTTATGTTATGAATAAAGTAGCAACTGTCAATGCAAGAATTGAACCTAAGCTTAAAGAACAGGCTGAAAAAATTTTACATCAGGTTGGCTTATCAACTGCTGAAGCTATTCGTATTTTTTATGCGCAAATTTGCTTAAATAAAGGCTTGCCGTTCGAAGTTAAAGTGCCTAATAAAGCAACATTAGAAGCAATGGAAGAGCTAGAAGCAGGTAAAGGCAAAAGATATAAGTCAATGGAAGATGTATGGAATGAAATAGACGATGCTTGAACTGGAATTATCATCACAATTTAGAAAAGATTTGAAAAAAATTGCAAAGCAAAATAAAGATAGAAATAAACTCAATCAAGTGATTGAAACCTTACAAATGGAAAAACCTTTAGCAGATAAATATCGAGATCATTTGTTAACGGGTAACTGGAAAGGTCATAGAGAATGTCATATCACACCTGATTGGTTGTTAATTTACAAGGTAGTCGAAGGCAATGTTCGACTATTGAGATTATCTCGTACAGGTTCACACTCAGAATTATTCAAAAAGTAGTAAAACAAGTACTTCACTCTAAGTAAATTTTATCTTATCAACTGACCCAAACTAAGCTTCATAAA
>JAKJJQ010000162.1:0-1591 GCA_021713415.1 Thiotrichales bacterium 19X7-9 | reverse complement strand
TTCAAGAGAATCAATATCTAGAGGTAAGGTAAATTGGGCCATTTTTACAAGACTTTTTATTTTTCATCACACCATTGTAACCCTTATTCTATCTACATTCCATACCAACAAGAAATGGAAAAGAGCCTATTTAATTAACTTGACCAAAGATTTATTTAATCAATGGTGTGTTGTTTGTACGTGGGGTTCTAAATTTTCAAAAATTGGTAATCAACAAACTCATCTGGTAGACAATGAAATATCAGGTCAAAGCCTAATTGCAAAAATCATTAAAACTCGCAAAAATCATGGTTATCAAATTATTGAAGATTAATATATTAATTCGTTAAAAAATGGTATAATAACCTTATTAATTATCAAAAACTTAAAACCAATAATGTCAACGCATGATTTAGTTACCAAAGACATCTTAGGTAATAGAGAAATGGCAATACCATTTCTAAAAGCACATATGCCTAAAGCATTAGTAGAGCTTATTGATTGGCCAACTGTTGATCTCGACTCTGCTAATGTTGAACATATCAGACAAGGCAATAAAGATAACGTAAAAACAAAAGAACAATCTGATTTAGCCTTTATCTTCAAGTTCAAAAATGGTGAGCTGGGCGCTGTTCTAGTCCATATAGAGGCGCAAACTAGTGATGATGTAACTTTCATTATTAGAGTACGCCACTATCAGACAAGCTTTCTGTTAGACTTCATCAAAAAAAATAAAGGTACTAAAAAATTACCTTTAATTTTTAGTCTATTACTTTATGCCGACGAAAAGCCATTTAAACAAAGCCTTAACATTTATGATTACTTTGAAAATCCAGAGCTTGCAAAGAAATACGCATTTACTAATCAATTAATTGACCTTGGTGACTTAAGTGATGAAGAAATTGCTAAACATGGTGACATTGCTGGCTTTGAACTTATCTTGAAACATATCCAGCAAGGCGACATTGATGGTAATTTAGATATTGTCTCTAAGTACCTCGTAACGTATGATGAAATAGTAACACAAACGCTTATACGCTATATGAGTAAATATTCTTCACTAGAATATAGCTCATTTTGTGATAAAATTATTAGTGTAGAACCTAATTTGGAAGATGCAATGAAAACTGTAGCACAACAATTAAAACAACAAGGGCGTGAAGAAGGGCTTGAGCAAGGTCGCATTCAGGAAAAACAAGATATGGCTAAAAATATGCTACAATACGGTGACTCTATTGATAAAATTTCTGCTATTACTGGCCTTGAAAAATCAACTATCCTTGACCTTCAAAAGGATGTTGATAATAGCAAGAAAAGATAATCTGTTTAAAAAAATAATTGAATTTAAATTACTCTATTAAACTGTTTGGATGCAGCTCAGTCAATCTATTGAGCATTTCTTGAATTACTTCTAATTGTTCCATCATGTCAAAAACATCACTTTCAATATCATATGCCATTTCAAATAATTCTTTGGCCTTACTTGGGTCTAACTGCATATTTGGTCGTAATCGGCCACGAGTTTAAAATTTTTTTATGAATTTTTATAAATATATGTATTTCATCTATTTATTTTCGTCTTTGGAAAGTTCATGTTCAATTTCTTCAATTG
>JAKJJQ010000161.1:0-1610 GCA_021713415.1 Thiotrichales bacterium 19X7-9 | reverse complement strand
TATTTTTACCTTTAAGGAGGTGATCCAGCCGCAGGTTCCCCTACGGCTACCTTGTTACGACTTCACCCCAGTCATGAATCACACCGTGGTGACCGTCCTCTAATAGTTAGACTAGCCACTTCTGGTGCAACCCACTCCCATGGTGTGACGGGCGGTGTGTACAAGACCCGGGAACGTATTCACCGCGACATGCTGATTCGCGATTACTAGCGATTCCGACTTCATGTTCTCGAGTTGCAGAGAACAATCCGGACTACGAACACCTTTGTGAGTTTCGCTCCAAGTCGCCTCTTCGCTTCCCTCTGTAATGCCCATTGTAGCACGTGTGTAGCCCTACCCGTAAGGGCCATGATGACTTGACGTCGTCCCCACCTTCCTCCGTGTTAACCACGGCAGTCTCTATAGAGTGCCCAACTTAATGATGGCAACTATAAATAAGGGTTGCGCTCGTTGCGGGACTTAACCCAACATCTCACGACACGAGCTGACGACAGCCATGCAGCACCTGTATCTGAATTCCCGAAGGCACCGATCTATCTCTAAATCGTTCTCAGTATGTCAAGGGTAGGTAAGGTTCTTCGCGTTGCATCGAATTAAACCACATGCTCCACCGCTTGTGCGGGTCCCCGTCAATTCCTTTGAGTTTTAGCCTTGCGGCCGTAATCCCCAGGCGGAGTACTTAGCGCGTTAGCTACGCCACAAGAACCTTAACACCGATTCCTACAGCTAGTACTCATCGTTTACAGCATGGACTACCAGGGTATCTAATCCTGTTCGCTAACCATGCTTTCGTCCCTCAGCGTCAGTATTCGGCCAGAAAGTTGCCTTCGCCATTGGTGTTCCTTCTGATATCTACGCATTTCACCGCTACACCAGAAATTCCCCTTTCCTCTCCTATACTCTAGATACACAGTTTCAAATGACATCCCAAGGTTGAGCCCTGGACTTTTACATCTGACTTATATATCCGCCTACGGACCCTTTACGCCCAGTAAGTCCGATTAACGCTCGCACCCTCCGTATTACCGCGGCTGCTGGCACGGAGTTTGCCGGTGCTTCTTCTGAAAGTAACGTCACAGTATTTAACTCTTAATCTAATACCTTTCCTCCTTCCTGAAAGTGCTTTACAACCCTAAGGCCTTCTTCACACACGTGGCATTGCTGGATCAGGGTTGCCCCCATTGTCCAATATTCCCCACTGCTGCCTCCCGTAGGAGTCTGGGCCGTGTCTCAGTCCCAGTGTGGCTGATCTTCCTCTCAGAACAGCTATGGATCGCAGCCTTGGTGAGCTCTTACCTCACCAACTAGCTAATCCAACGCAGGCTCATCTCAAAGCGCCAGGTCCGAAGATCCCCAGCTTTGGTTCGTAAACTTTATGCGGTATTAGCACGAGTTTCCCCGTGTTATCCCCAACTTTAAGACAGATTCCTACGCGTTACTCACCCGTCCGCCACTCGCCATCAATCTAGCAAGCTAGATCATGCTGCCGTGCGACTTGCATGTGTTAAGCATGCCACCAGCGTTCAATCTGAGCCAGGATCAAACTCTTCAGTTTGTATCTCTGTAATTCATTGACAAGAACGTAAGTGTCTACATATCAATCTATTTTT
>JAKJJQ010000160.1:0-1662 GCA_021713415.1 Thiotrichales bacterium 19X7-9 | reverse complement strand
CCAAAATTGATGTATGTCTAACCTCAATTGGTGCACTATAGCCATAGCGTTTTGATTGAATGGACTCGCTCGTTTGAGTCACCTCGGCTTCATAGAGCCATTGTTATATAATTCAATAACAAACTTAATCAACGAGGAGCCCACTATGGATATTACACTACTAGCAATAGACATTGCAAAAAATGTTTTTCAATTACATGGTAATGATGTGCATGGGAAATGTGTTTTTAAAAAGCGCTTATCTCGTAGTAAGCTAGCAGTAGAGATTGCAAACTTGCCTGAATGTACAATTGTTATGGAGGCTTGTGGAAGTGCTAGCTATTGGCATAGAAAATTTACAGCTATGGGACATGTAGTTAAATTGATATCACCTCAATATGTCAAACCATTTGTTAAAACAAATAAAAATGATGCTAACGATGCTGAAGCAATAGCAGAAGCAGCAAGCAGGCCAAGTATGCGATATGTTAAACCTAAAACATTAGAGCAGCAAGATATACAGTCACTTCATAAAATTAGAAGTCGCCTTGTTAAAAATAAAACCCAATTAGCAAATCAAGTAAGAGGCTTATTGTTAGAATATGGTATCACAATCAATCAAAGTCATACTGCTTTACGTGAGCGTTTACCTGGAATATTGGAAGATATAGACAATGATTTGACACCCCTAACAAGAGAGTTAGTTCAGGGTTTATATGATGAATTCATTGAATTAACAGAAAAAGTTAAAGTGTATGATAGAAGAGTAAAGCAAATTGTTCAAACACAAGAGTCTTGCCAAAGGTTACTTGAGATTGAAGGTATAGGAGAATTAACAGCAACAGCAATTATATCTACTATGGGAGATCCAAGGTATTTTAAAAATGGACGAAATTTTGCAGCTTATTTAGGTTTAGTACCTAAACAAAGTTCTAGTGGTGAGAAAAGTAAATTGCTTAGCATAAGTAAAAGAGGGAATGTATACTTGCGAACTTTGCTGATCCATGGAGCAAGAGCCGTAATTGCTGCATCAAGTGGCAAAAGTGACAGAAAAAGTCAATGGATACAGGAAAAAATTAGAAGGTCCGGGTATTGTAAAACACTAGTTTCTTTAGCAAATAAAACGGCACGTACAGCATGGTCACTAATGGCGAATGGAACTAGGTATGATATTAATTTTAAACAAGTCATCTAAATCACTACGGTGATAAATGATTATTAAAAAGTGTAAAACTTGCCTAGGATAAAACTTAGACGCGATATGGGCTTTAAAAGTTCTTCGATTTGATTAGGTATTCTAGGCATCAAATTTTATCAAGGCACCATTTATAGGATGTGATGCCAGATGTATGTCTGTGATTATACTTTATTAATGATTATTGATTTAATTTAAGCAAAAGGGTTAAATTTATGAATACCTAAATTAAAGTAGTTGCAAAAACTAGCGAGTCCATGTATGTCGCGTCTTTTCCACACTTATGACACTTGGTTTTAGTGCATTTGCTCTCAACGGTAAATATAATATTTCCTTTGGAATCAGTATGTTGTGAAATTATTTCAAGAGAATCAATATCTAGAGGTAAGGTAAATTGGGCCATTTTTACAAGACTTTTTATTTTTCATCACACCATTGTAACCCTTATTCTATCTACATTCCATACCAACAAGAAATGGAAAAGAGCC
>JAKJJQ010000016.1:0-60743 GCA_021713415.1 Thiotrichales bacterium 19X7-9 | reverse complement strand
CTGAGCATGTGTTTACAGTTTCAGCTATAACAAAGGCATTAGTTTTAAGAGCTGATGCACGTGTAAGTAAAACTTGTAATTGATTAATTGTAAGATCAGATAATGCACTTAAAAATGAATTAAATTTTGATTTTCTCATAACTATATACCCCAAAAAGAATATTACTGTTATAAGAAATATATTCAAGTTCAACATATATTGCCAAAATAGCCTTTCTATTTAATCAACATCTTAATTTTTTCAGCTTCAAGTTTATCTTTAAGTAATTTAAGTGCTTCAAGTTGAATTTGGCGAATACGTTCACGAGTTAAACCAACTTGATAGGCAACTTCTTCTAGCGTGTGACGAGAATATCCCATAAGACCATAACGCATGGTTAATACTTGTTTTTGCTGAGGGGTTAAATCATCTAATATACGATAGACAAAACGTTGAATATCCGTTTCTTGCATTTTATGCTCAGGCTCGTCATTACGTTCTGCTTTTAATCGATGTGCTTGTTGAATGTAATAATGTTCCATTAATTCATCTAAAGAATCAATTGGGTTAATTAAAGCTTGATGTTTTTCTAATTCCTCAGGCTTCATGTTCATTAATTCAGCTAATTCTTCAGTGGTTGGGGAACGTAAGTGTTTTTTACTAAATTTTCTTTGGTGTCTTTTGATATGATATAAATGATTTAAAACATTACTTGGAATGCGAATTAAACGACCTTTATTACTGATAGCGCGTTCAATTGTTTGGCGTATCCACCAAGTTGCATAGGTTGAAAAACGATAACCAAGTTTAGGTTCAAATTTTTCAACAGCACGCATTAGGCCAATATTGCCTTCAGAGATCAAATCAAGCAATGTTAAACCACGATTTAAATAACGAAGTGAGGCTTTAACAACAAGCCTTAAATTAGATTCTATCATTTTTCTTTTTGCTTTTTCAGAGCCTTTTTTAGCAGCAATCGCGTATTTTTTTTCTTCTTTAGCTGTTAAAATTTTATATTCGCTTACATCATTAAAGTAAGCTCTAACGATAGAATATTCTTCGTAATTGTTATGAGGTATTGAAATTTTTTTATTAGCCATTGTATATCAAACACCTACAATATTTATATTTGACGTATTTTTAAGTATAGTTTCTGCGTTTGAATTAAGCAAATTATTATTTATTACTAATTAAATCTCTTAAGGCTTGAATATTCTTGCGTCCAGAGGCTTTACGCTGTGATTCTGTTTGCTCTATTTTACCTTGCCACATCAAGTCATCTTGAGGTAATTCATCTAAAAAACGGCTTGGTTTACTTGGTGTTAGCTCGCCAAATCGTTTTCTATTTTTAGTTAAAATAAATGTTAAAGTTTCCCTTGCTCGAGTAATGCCAACATAGGCTAAGCGACGTTCTTCTTCAATATTATCGCCATCAATATTTTGTTGATGAGGCAAAATGCCATCTTCCATACCAGTCAAGTAAACATGGGGATACTCTAAACCTTTAGCAGCATGTAATGTAAGTAGTTGTACTTGATTATTATTATCTGCTTGTTGTTGATTATCAATCATATCAAGAATTAGCAATTGATTAATGACATCAGAAAGACTTCGTGGTTTTTCATTATTAGCTTCACCATCATTAGAAGATTTATCCATTGATTTATTAATCCATTGAATTAGCTCAAGAATATTATCATAACGTTTATCTGCTTGGTTGGATGTAGAAGTACTATCAATTAACCATTGCTTGTAATTAATTGCTTCAACAAAATTAGTTAGTGAATCAGTGATTTGATTGACTGAAGACTGCGTTAGTAGATCACTGTATTTTTTAATAAAAGTTGAAAATTGAATCAATTTTTCAGCCATCGTTGGTTTTAATTGACTTTGTAAACCGATTTCTTCAATTGCATAAAAGTAGGGTATTTGACGTTCTGTGGCATAAGTACCTAAAATTTCGAGTGTTTTAGGACCTATTTCACGCTTTGGCGTATTAATAATTCTTAAAAAAGATCGGTCATCTTCAAAATTAGTTAAAAGCCTTAAATAAGCGGTTATATCTTTTATTTCAGTTTTTGAAAAAAATGACATACCACCATTGATAAAATAGGGGATATTATATTCTCGTAAATATTTTTCTAATAAGAACGATTGGTGATTACTTCTATAAAGAATGGCGTAATCAGAATATTGAGTATTATTTTTAAATTTATGAGATAAGATTTCTGTAATTGTACGATGTGCCTCATCATCTTCATTTTTAGTGACAATGGCTCTGATAGGATCACCAAAGTGATGTTGACTCCATAGCTTTTTCTCAAATAGATGAGGGTTGTATTTAATTAGTTCATTGGCAGCTTTTAGTATTCGTCCAGTTGAACGATAGTTTTGTTCGAGCTTTACGACTTCTAAATTAGGAAAATCATCTTTTAAGGTTTTTAAATTTTCTGGTTGTGCACCTCGCCATGCATAGATTGATTGATCATCATCACCAACGACAGTAAATTGACATCTTGGTTTTATCAATTGTAGGATTAATTGATACTGACTAAGATTGGTATCTTGATATTCATCAACGAGTAAATAATGGATTCTATTACGCCAGCGTTCTAAAACTTGGGCATTTCGTTGAAATAATAATGTTGGTAATAATATTAAATCATCAAAATCTACTGCATTATAAGATTTTAGATAATGTTGATATTGTTTATAAATATCAAACGCTAATTGATCTTGATTGGTTTTAAGCTCAATATTTGTATTATCAGGTAGTATCATTGCATTTTTCCATAAGGAAATTTGATGTGCAATTTGTTGTGTTATTTCTTTTGTTACTTGATATTGTTCATAAGCAATCTCATGAATTAAAATTTGACTATCACGATCATCGAGTAAAGAAAAATTCGACTTATAATTTAGTTGTGTAATTTCTCTTTTTAGAATATTTAAGCCTAGTGTATGAAAAGTTGAGATATTAATGCCGCGTGTTAATGTTTTATCGAGCCTTTTATTTACACGTTCTTTCATTTCTTTAGCTGCTTTATTGGTAAATGTCACGGCTAAAATTTGATTGGCTTTATAAGCACCTGATTGGATAAGATAGGCTATTTTTTCTGTAATGACACTGGTTTTTCCGCTACCAGCACCAGCTAATACTAGTAATGGGCCATTGATATAATTAACTGCATATTGTTGTTGTGGGTTGAGTGTTTTCATCGACTTATATATAAACCATAAATAATAGTTGCAAAAGGATTCTAAACAATCAGTTTAATTGGATTATCATTTAAGATAAATGTTTTATCTGAGGCACTCTTAATCGCAGCTTGATTCATTAGAACTAATAGGTTAGTTTGTTGCTTCTCTTCATTAAAAGAAAAATTTACAACTTCGCCAATTGCTTTATGATCCTGGTTTAACACTTTATCTTTTAATTGAATATTATTTAGCTTTGTATCAACTGTGCCATTATATAAAGCTTTTTTTGTTTGACCTAGATAATGCATACGTGCAATCACTTCTTGTCCAACATAACATCCTTTAGATAAAGAAATAACACCTAATGAATTTAAGTTAAGTTCAGCGGGTAGAAAATGTTCGCTATTATTAGGTAGTATCGTTGGGTATTTAGACTGTATTAAAAAGTCTTGCCATTGACTTTCTGATTGAATATTAGAGTCATTGATATCTATTGGTGCTTTAGTAAAAATCTTATAACTAGGAATTGATGTTTTCAATTGTATAATAATTGCATCAGAAGGTAATGTTTCAATTAAATTTTCTGATTCTTCACCCCAAATAGCATAAGTGTAATATTGATCAGTAATAGATAATGTTACTTTTGAAAATAATGCATATTTTTGGATAATATTAAGCATAACTTCAGCAGTCGCTTTTGGCATTGATAAGTAGATTATTTCATCAGATTTAAATATTTCAAACAAACTGATAATGCGACCTTTAGCATTGCAATAGGCGCTGAATAATGGCGTATCTTCATTCAATAGCTCAATATTTTGAGTGATTTGGCCTTGTAAAAATTTTTCCTTTTCAATGCCATCAACTTTAATTAGAGAATCAGATGTTAAATGAGATAGGTTAGTCATATTTTTCATCTCGTTTTATATTTGGTGGTTTATTTGTTTTAATGAAACTAATGATAATGATTTTATTTTAATGAGTCTATATTACTGGCTCGATTATTCTCTGACATTTATCAGTTACTATGCTATGATATTGCAAGTTTATTTAGCTTTATTAAGTTTGTAGTTACATTCGGTTAATTAAAGGACATACAATGACGGACTTTGCAAATGAAGTATTACCCGTTCAAATTGAGCAGGAATTAAAACAATCTTATCTTGACTATGCTATGAGTGTAATTGTTGGTCGAGCTTTACCTGATGTTAGAGATGGCTTAAAACCAGTCCATCGTCGCGTATTATTTGCCATGAAAGAATTAGGCAATGATTGGAATAAACCATATAAAAAATCAGCACGTGTGGTCGGTGATGTAATTGGTAAGTATCACCCACATGGTGATACAGCAGTATATGATACGATTGTTAGAATGGCACAACCATTTTCGATGCGTTATATGCTAGTTGATGGACAAGGTAACTTTGGTTCAATTGATGGTGATTCGCCAGCTGCTATGCGTTATACCGAAGTGAGAATGTCAAAATTTGCGCATACTTTGTTAGCTGATATTGAAAAGGAAACAGTTGACTATTCACCTAACTATGATGAATCTGAATTTATTCCAAATGTCTTACCTACACGTGTGCCAAATTTATTAGTCAATGGATCTTCCGGTATTGCAGTGGGTATGGCAACTAATATTCCGCCACATAATTTAATTGAAGTGATAGATGCTGTAGTTGCATTAATACATAACCCAGAAATGAGTATTATGGAACTAATGGATTATATTCCAGGGCCTGATTTTCCAACAGGCGCTTATATTATGGGTAAAGCTGGGATTATAGATGCCTACAAAACAGGGCGTGGCCGCGTTGTAATGCGTGCTAATGCTAATATTGAATCAGATGAAAAAGAAACACGTGAACGTATTATTGTTTCTGAATTACCTTATCAGGTTAACAAAGCAAGACTGATTGAAAAAATTGCTGATTTAGTTAAAGAACGAAAATTAGAAGGCATTTCAGAGTTAAGAGATGAGTCTGACAAAGATGGTATGCGTATTGTTATAGAACTAAAGCGTGGTGAGAATGCCGAAGTTATTTTAAATAATTTATACTCTCAGACTCAAATGCAGTTAAGTTTTGGCGTTAATATGGTTGCATTAGTTAATGGTGAGCCAAAATTATTAAATTTAAAAGAAGTCATTGATGCTTTTATTCGCCATCGTAAAGAAGTTGTAACGCGCAGAACGATTTTTGAATTAAGAAAAGCAAGAGCAAGAGCGCATTTATTAGAGGGGCTAGCAATTGCTTTAGTTAATATCGATGAAATTATTGCAACGATTAAATCATCTAAAACGCCTCAAGAAGCAAAAGAAGCGTTATTATCACGTTCTTGGACTGCTGGGATGGTTGAAGGTTTACTTGAGAAGTTAGATCCAAAATTATATCGTCCAGAAGATTTAGTTTCGCATTATGGTTTACATGGTAAGGAATATAACTTATCACAAGCACAAGTTGATGCTATTTTAGAATTGCGCCTACATCGTTTAACTGGTTTAGAACAAGATAAAATTATTAATGAGTTTAAAGAGTTAATTGTTACAATTGAAGAGCTAATCCATATTCTAAGAGATGTTAAACGTTTATTAGAGGTCATTTGTGAAGAATTAGAAGAAGTTAAAAATCAGTTTGGTGATGCTCGTCGTTCTCAGATTATGGCAGCAACAGATGATATTGATTATGAAGATTTGATTGCTGAAGAGACAATGGTTGTAACCTTATCTTATGATGGTTATGTTAAATCTCAACCATTAAGTGAATATCAATCACAACGTCGCGGTGGTAAAGGTAAGTCAGCAACTTCAATGAAGTCGGAAGATTTTATTGATAAATTAGCAATTGCCTCCACTCATGATACGATGCTTTGTTTCTCAACTGCCGGTAAAATTTATTGGTCTAAAGTTTATAAATTCCCGGTTGGTAGTCGCCAATCAAAAGGACGACCAATTAATAATTTCTTCCCATTAGAGAAGAATGAGCGTATTACAACATTATTGCCAGTTTCAGAATATAGAGATGATCAATATGTCTTTATGGCAACAAAAAAAGCAACGGTGAAAAAAGTTGAATTAAGTGCATTTTCAAGACCGCGTCAAATGGGTATTTATGCATTAACTTTAGAAGAAGGTGATCAGTTGATGGATGTTGTATTAACTGATGGTACTAAAGAGATTATGATGTTCTCTAATGCTGGAAAAGCTGTTAGATACAATGAAAATGATGTTCGTTCAATGGGACGTACAGCACGTGGTGTCAGAGGTATGAAAATTGCTGATGACAGTGAAATTGTTGGTCTTTTAGCAACTGCACCTGATGAAGGTATGGTTTTAACAGCAACAGAGCATGGTTATGGTAAGCGTACACCGGTTAGTGATTATCGTAAAACAGCCAGAGGTTCACAAGGTGTTATTGCTATTGCAACGACTGATCGTAATGGTCAAGTTATTGGTGCGGTTTTGGTTAATGATGATGATGATATCATGTTGATGACAGATCAAGGTACTTTAGTTAGAACAAAAGTTGATCAAGTCAGAGAAACAGGTCGTTCTGCTCAAGGAGTTAAGTTGATTAATCTTAAAAGCTCAGAGCGTTTAGTCGCATTACAGTTAGTTGAAGCGAATATACAAGACGATGAAGCTGAGATAGAAAATGACATTGTTAATGAAGATGGCGATCAATTAGATAATCATTCAGATGAAGGTGATGTTGCACAAAATGACTCAGAAAAGGGTGATCAGTGAGACAAACGATAACAATTTTAGGCTCGACTGGTTCAATTGGTAAAAATACGTTAAATGTTATTAGGCAACATAGAGATCAATTTGATATTTTTGCGCTTACAGCTTACCGTCAAGTAGATATTCTATTACAGCAAATTCAAGAGTTTGAGCCAAAATATGCTGTTTTAGTTGATGCAAGTGCTGCCAAAATATTAGAAAATCAATTAAAGTCATTAAATCTTTCTACAAAAGTTTTATCCGCTGAACAATCATTAATTGATGTGGTTATAGATGACTCGGTTGATTCAGTAATGGCGGCTATTGTTGGAGTGGCAGGTTTAAGACCTACCTATCAAGCAGCTAAAAAAGGCAAACGAATCTTTTTGGCTAATAAAGAAACATTGGTTGCTTCAGGTGCTTTATTTATGGATGTAGTGAAAGCTTCTGGTGCACAACTTATTCCTGTTGATAGTGAGCATAATGCTATTTTTCAATGTTTACCTGAAGATAATAAATGCTTTTCTTCTGATACAATGCACTCAGTTATATTAACAGCTTCTGGTGGCCCATTTCGTAGTAAAAATATTGATGATCTAACTTACATTACACCAGCTCAAGCGGTTAAGCATCCGAATTGGTCTATGGGTGCAAAAATATCGATTGATTCAGCAACAATGGTGAATAAAGCTTTAGAAATGACAGAGGCGCATTGGTTATTTGATGTACCAGCTTCGCATTTAAAAGTAGTGATACATCCTCAAAGTATTGTGCATTCAATGGTTCATTATAAAGATGGTAGTTATCTTGCCCAGATTGGTTCTCAAGATATGAAAACGCCTATTGCCTATAGTTTATTTTATCCTAAACGTTATGCTGCTGAGGTAAGAGAGCTAAATCTATTTGATCAAGCTTTAACTTTCGAACCAGTAAATTATCAACGTTTTCCATCGGTAAAATTAATGTACCAAATTATGTCATCAAGTGATTTTCCATTTTATTCGATTATTTATAATGCAGTTAATGAGCAGTTAGTTGCAGACTTTCTACAAGGAAAAATTGCTTTTACTGATATTGTTTTAGGTATTGAAAAAGCTTTAGATGAAATAAAGCCATGTAGGATAGCTAATATTGATGATGTGTTGCATATTGACACAAAAGCTCGCCAATGGGCTCAAAATGAAATTTTTACCTTGATTCAATCCAAAGAATAGTGATTAAATGGTTGACTAAATTGAATCAGGAATAATTCAAAGACTTTTATGTTAGAAAAGGGTTCGATGTGAAAATAAATTTACTACCTAAAGCATGTTTAATGGCATTGATGTTGCCATTATCATCTTATGCCGCTAGTGCAAATGATTTTGTTGTTAAAAATATAGATTTAGAAGGGTTAAATAGAATATCTGAAGGAACACTATATAGTGATTTACCGATTCATGTTGGTCAAAATCTTAATCCAGAAATTAGTAATGAGGCAATCAAATCACTGTTTAAAACAGGTTACTTTGAAGATGTACAGTTATTAAGGTCAGGAAATACTTTAATTGTTAAGGTTAAAGAGCGTCCGGCTATTAGTGCAATTAATATTTCTGGTAATTCAGCGATTAAAACGGAAGACTTGAAGAAAGGCTTAACAGCTGCTGGGCTTGAAGTGGGCAATATTTATGATCCAACTTTAATTAAACAAATTAAGCAATCACTAGAGGCAGAATATTTTAACTTAGGTAAATACTCTGTTGAAATAAAGATTAAGCCAGCAGAAGAAAGTCGAAATCGTGTGGCAGTTAATATACATATTGCTGAAGGTAAAACAGCTAAGATTAGAAGAATTGATATTGTTGGTAATACTAAATTTTCGCAAGGTACCTTACTAGATAATATAACATTAACAACGCCATCTCTTTGGAATTTTTGGGGATTATTTACATCTAATGATGAATATTCGAAAGAGCGTTTAAATGCCTCTGAAGAAGGATTAAGATCCTATTATATGAATCGTGGTTATTTAAACTTTCAAGTTGACTCAGCACAAGCATCTTTAACACCAAATAAAGAAAATACCTATGTGACGTTTAATGTCTCAGAGGGGAGTATTTATCATGTTGATAAAGTTGTTGTTGAAGGAAAAACAGAATTACCAAGAGATGAAATTAAAAAACTCTTACAAGTAAAGCCAAATGAAGTGTTTTCACGTCAGAAAGTCATGGATACAGCAAAGGCTATCACTGAAGCTTTGGGTAATAAAGGTTATGCTTTTGCACAGGTAAATCCAGTCCCAACAGTAGAAGAAAAAGAAAAGAAAGTTACCATTACCTTTTATATCAACCCAGGTAAAAAAGTTTATGTCAATAAAATTAACTTTTTAGGTAATAATGTTACCAATGATGTTGTCTTTAGGCGTGAGATGTTATTTTCAGAAGATAGCATTTATAACCAAACTAATTTAGATGATTCAAAAATACGCCTACAACGCCTACCTTATGTCAAAGAAGTTAATGTTAAGAAAGTACCCGTTCCAAATGCTGATGACTTAATTGATCTAGATTATAATATTACTGAGCGTAGTGCCAATTCAGTTTCAGCCTCTTTAGGCTATTCACAGCTTTATGGATTTATTATTGGTGGTAATTTTAACATGCCAAATATTTTTGGTACGGGTAATAAGTTCTCCATTGGTGCTCAAGTATCGAAACCATATAAATCATTATCATTTTCATATACAAATCCATATTTTACACAGTCAGGTATTTCACAAACAATCAGTGCTTATGGTACACAGTTTGATACAGATACTACTGATGTTGTCAACTATACAACTAATTCTTATGGTTTTAGTATTATGTATGGTATTCCAATGTCTAACTATGACACATTTAAAATTGGTGGTGGCTATGATTTCACTAAGTTAATTCAACCATCAGATAGTCAGTCTTGGACAGTAACTAATTTTACTGATGAGTATGGTAATAATTTTAATTCATATTTACTGAATCTTGGTTGGGTTAGAAATACAACCAATCGCGCGTTTTTCCCTGATGAGGGGGCAATTTATAATATAGGTGCCTCAATTGCAGTGCCTGGTAGCTCGTTAGATTATTATACGGTTAATGGTACAGCTCAGTTTTTTCAACCAATATTTACTAAAAAAGTAGTTGCTTCATTAAGAAGTGGTGTTGGTTATGGTGATGGTTATGGTAATACCGATCATTTGCCATTCTTTAAAAACTTCTATGGTGGTGGCTGGGGTTCAGTCCGTGGTTATGGTGGTGGTACCCTAGGACCTATTGATACAAACTGTACAAGTATTACTAACGGTGGGGCCACGTGTAATGGAAGTTCTGAAGGTGCAAACCTAGGTGGTAATTTAAATATATTTACTAACTTGGATATTTTATTCCCTGTACCTGGTCTTAAAGATAGCAGTAATATGCGCTTAGGTGTGTTTGCAGATGCAGGTAATGTTTATGATACTTATACACTAGATACAGCTTATACAGGAGATGGTCAAACACAACCAACAAGCCCTAATTTTAGTAATTTGCGCTACTCTGTGGGTGTTGAATTTAGATGGTTGTCACCGATTGGCATGATTGCATTTTCATTCCAAAAACCATTAAATAGCCAACCAGGAGATGATACTAGAGTATTTGACTTTAGTATTGGCCAAGTGTTCTAATACATAATTAAAATTATAAAAGGTGAATGTATTATGACACTTGAAAGTAAGATGGCGTTAGAAAAAATATTGCTTATTGGTGTACCAACTATCGCTTTAATGCTTAATATTCTATTTACATTAAGTGTTTATCGTTTACTAAAGTTAATTAAAGTTCATAATCGTATTTTCCCTTTATGGACCTTAGTTCCAACGACGCTTCCTTTTGTTGCTTATTTTTTATTAATGTTGCTTACAGTCATAGGCGTTAAAGCTAACTATTATCTTATAGTTTCAGCTTCAGTAATTGGCTTTATAGGTTATGTGTTTATGTGGATTGTCTATCCTTTTGCTGTTAGTAGAGCGCTTAAAAAGCATATTGATACCCAAGTGCAATTTAGAGGTAATTTACTATTTAAACTAGGAATTTTAATGGTCTTTTTACCATTAGGTTGTAGTATCCCATCTGTTGATATTGCATTTTTTATCGCAGTTATGATTGTTTGGATTAGTTATTGGGTCGTTGTATCAAGAACAAAAAAATTAATTAGATTAAAATGGAAAAATTATTAAATAAAGGTCATTTTATATTATTAAATGGTGGCTCAAGTGCTGGTAAAACAACGCTAGTTGAGCAATTTCAAAATTATGCCTTTGAACATCATAAAATTTTATATTTAACTTTAGGTATTGATAGTGCTTTTCATGTGTTTCCTAGAAATATTTTTTCACCTTATTTACGAGATATTCGTAAAGAAATGATGTTTGATTTGATTAATCAGGGTAGTGAAGAAAAACCATATCCTGTATTTGAGCATACAGAGAAAGCACATAGCTATGTTAATGCACGCTATCAAGCAATTAGACAATTTTTAAATGCAGGCTTTTCAGTTATTTCAGATGAGCAGTTTTGGCATAAACCTTGGGTTGAGTCATTAAAAGATGTTTTTCACAATCAGCGTGTTTATTTAGTTAAAGTATATGCTAATGAAGAAACCTTATTACAAAGAGAAGCCAATCGAGGTGATCGAGCTGAAAATCTTTATTTATCTTCAGCCGATATTTGTCATCAATATATGCAGTATGATTTAGAAATTGATACAAGCAATAATGATGCGCAAAAAAATATTATAACACTATGGGATTTCGTTCAGAATACTCCATCTCCGAATGCGATTAAATTGTTGTAATTTAACAATAATACACCCTGACTTAATGGGTACCTCTTATTCATTGACAGTTATTCCAAAACTAGCATCATCACACTCCTCGCCCTTACGAGCACCCCTCATTCATTGACAGTTAGTCTAAAACTAACATTATCACACACCCCGCCCTGACGGGCACCCCTCTAAAGAGGGGAATAATATATAAATCAATTTTAAATTCCCCTCTAGTTTAGAGGGGTGGCTGCGAAGCAGACGGGGTGTTTCTTTCAAATTGTAGTAAGATTTAAGAAGCAGCCGGGGTGTTATAAAATAATAAATCACTATAACTAAAAATTTTTAACTAATCTGCATTTATTCAAATGGCTTTTTATACTAAATTATAACAGTATAATTGTTAGTTAATTACAGGGAATTGTTTATGAAGTCATTTAAAAAAATGCTCAAAATTATATTTGGTCAAGCAACGCCATTTCAGTTGTTTTTAGGTTGTTTGTTTGGGTTTATATTAGGATTTATTCCAGGGTTTTCTTATGCACCATTTCTAATGGTTTTATTTATATTTTTGATCTTAATTTTCAATGTTAATATTGGTTTTGTCATAATTACCTATATTATCAGTAAAATATTATCATTTATCATTGAAGGTATATCATTTCATCTTGGGGTATGGTTATTAGATGGCGCCCCTCAGCCATTATTTAAATGGATGGTTAATACACCTGTATTAGCTTATGCAGGCTTTGATTATTATCTGGTTGCTGGTGGGTTTTTAGTAGCAATTATATTAGGTATCATCGTTGGTTTAATTGTTGTTAAGCTATTTACAACGGTTAGAAATAAAATGGCATCCGTTCAAACTAATTCTGAAATGTATCAAAAAATAGTCAATAAATTTTCAGTTAAATTAATTACGTGGATATTAATGGAAAAAGCTGCTCATAAAGTTGATTGGGTTAAATTAAAAGAGAAGCGCTTAAAGCACCCATTTAGAATAACAGGTGTTATTTTAGTGATTATCTTGATTATTTTGTTCTTTGTATTTCAGTCATTTTTACAAAGTCAGATGGTGAGTAATATTATTAAAAACCAATTAACCAAAGTTAATGGCGCAACGGTTGACTTTAAGTCATTAGATATAAACTTAACAGATGCCAAATTATCAATAACAGGTTTAGGTTTTGCAAACCCTGATGATCTTGATAAAGATCGCTTTTATGCAGAAGATCTAACTGCTAAATTAAATATCAGCCACTTATTAACAAAACGTTTATCATTAGAACAAGTCATCGTTAATAATATATCCCTTGATCATAAGCGTACAACAAAAGGGAGTTTATATATTAAATCAGCTGATGTAACAGAAACAAAACCTCAAGAAACTCAACAAAAATCTGCTCAAGATGCTGATGTGGAAATGAAGTCATACCCAATTGATCAATATATTAAAAATGCTAAAGCCTATAAGGGCTATTTAGATGATGTTAATCGTTTGTTAAATATGATTGGCGGCGATCAATCTAAAGATGACAATAAGGCAACTGATGAATCTATTAACGAACAAGTTAAAGTCTATGGTTATGCAAATGTTAGAGCAGTAGATTTAGTTACTAAAGTACCAACTTTCACCATTGAGTCACTAACAGCAAATCAAATTAAAAGTGGTTTTGAGAATAAAGTATTTGATTTAAAGGCTAAGAATTTAGCAACAGAGCCTTATTTATTAGATCAACCAACAACAATTGATATTGCATCAACGGATAAATCAATTAATGTAAACTTATTTAATGCTAACAAATCAGGTAAAATAAATACGATTAATTTAAATTTAAATAAATTATCAGCGAAAAGCATTTTAGAGAATATTAAATTTAATAATAATTTTGCACTTAGTGCAGATCAACTTTCATTAAATACAAATGGTCAATGGCACATAGAAGATCATACAGTTTATTTAAATTTACCGGTGAACTTGGATTTATATCAGGCAAATATTAAAGTTAATAATACCAATAAAAAAATGCAAACATTAGCACTTAAATTTAAGGTAACTGGTAGTTTAAATAATCCTTCTTTAGAAATTAATCAGGATCAAATAAAAAATATTTTACTTCAAGCTGGTACATCTGAAGTTAAAGATAGAATCAATAATCAATTAAAAGATAAAATGCCATCATTTGGTTTTTAATTCAAATTTTTAGTTGTAGAGAAATTATAGAATTAATTATATGATAATAGTGAGTATGTAGCTCATTTTTCTGTTTTAAAATAATGATTTATGATAAAAAGGATCGTTTATTATGTCTGTGTATTATAAAGATGTTGCCTTAGTAAAGGAAATTGAATCGCCTGAAAATCCTCAAGCATTAGAAAAACGTGTTGCATTAATACCTGAAGATGTTGGTAGGTTAGTTAATTATGGTGCTAACGTTTTTGTTGAATCTGGTGCAGGGGAGAAAATTGGTTTTTCTGATAGTGATTATGAAAATTATGGTGCAAAGATTCAATCACATCATGAGGTTTATCAAAATAAAGATATGATTATCAAATTTAAAGGTCCTTCATTAGATAGTATTAACCATATGAAAAATGGTAGTACACTATTTTGTATGGCACATTTTCATTCTTATCCACAAAGAGCTCAATTGTTGCAACAAAATAATATTAATGTTATTGCAATGGAAGAGATTTTGCAGTCACCAAAAAAAGAGCCAGACTGTGATGTATTAAGCCGCATGGCAATGAATACTTTCCTATTACCCTATGTAGAGACTGATAGTATGCATGAGATTGATTTATATATTGTTCAATACTCTAAGCGTATGAAAGGAGCAGTTCGTCGAGCGAGTAATCGTAATCCTAGATCCTTAACTATTTTACAAGATGATTTTAACTTGGATAAAATACCTTCTATTGATGGTAATTGTTTATTTTTCTATGACTCTGAAACATTTAATCAGCCACAGCAATTATCATTAATTGAGTATTTAAAACAGACAAAAGCTAACATTTTTAATTTATCTGAATTTGAAAAAATTCAAGGAGAAGATAAAGTTAATCAATATCGTCAGTCACATGAACCTTTTTTATTAGGCAAAAGACGAATCGAGTGCTTACATCAAACAGGTCAAGCTGGTGCAAGGTTTGGTTTAAAACTATTAAATGAACAATCACAAAAGCAAAGTCATTTAGTTAATGCTATTGTTTTAGGCTATGGCAATGTAGCACAAGGTGCGATTGATGAGCTATATCAAAAAGGCGTAAAAAATATTCAAGTATTAGGCAAAACACATACACAAAAAGGACAAATAGAACAATGGCTTTCAAAAGCTGATTTAATCATTAATGGTGCAGAACAAGCTTATGAGCTTCGAGGAAAAAATTATTTAATTACCAATGACCATGTTAAAAACACTATAAAAAATGGTTCTGTGATTATCGATTTAATTGGTGGTAGTATTGATAATCGTTCTCCAGTTGAGCCTGTAAAAAGTTGTACCTTTTTAACAGATCCTTATTTTATTCAAGATGATGTAGTAATTTCATCAGTATGGGGGTGGCCAATGATGGGCTTAGAAAAAGAATCAGCCATTCAATATTCAAGTCAAATAATTGATGTTTTATTAGGAAAGGAAAAATTAATATCAGGACTAAATAAAACTGAAAAAGGGCTTCAACGAGCGCTTGTTTGTGGGCCTTTTAGTATTGTTGAAGAAAATGAACTTAATTAAATGTTCTCTAACATTTTGATTTATAAAAATAAAATATAATATTTAACTTTTAGTTAATAATAATTATTAACATTTTTATTATTTTGTTATAGCACATGTTTGTGGTATCTTGTGTCTGATTATTTAAAGTAACCTATTAAATAAACAGGGGAACAACATATGATACTAAACAAATTTGCTGCAAAGTCAATTATTTTAGCAATGACATCTGCTATAGCTACAACAGCATTTGCTGATGGTCAATTAATTGATATTACAATTAATAATACTTCTGGCCAAAAGTTATATTTAGATATTACAAACAGTCCAGGTAATACAGTTTATAGTTTTGCAAATCAACAACTTGAATCAACATTTAACAATCAAATTGGCCAAGATGTTATTGAGTTAAAAGAAGGTGCAAATGTGATTAAAGTACCAACAACTACTTTTGCTGGTGGTGCTAGAATTAATGTTTCAGTTAATCAGTTTACAGATAATATGACCCAAGGGTCACCAGGTAAACCAAATTTGGCAACTTACCCTTATCTTTATGATAAAATTGAAACTGGTTGGAATTCAGCTGGTACGGCTGGCTGGAATACAACTTCAGTTGACTTTTTCGGTTTTCCAATGCAACTAAGCTTTACAAATGGTAGTTCAGATAAAGTTGGCTTTTGCTCAAAAGTTAATATTGTTAACGGAAAAGCACCAGTTTGTTCTGATACTGGTAATACTGACGTAACACGTCAATTAGTAATAGAAAATCTTGAAAAAAATCTAGAGCAACAAAGTAATTTATATGATCAAAGATTTTTTTATGGTCAAGATGCTAGTGGTGATCCGTTAAGAATATTTTCACCTTTACACTTTTATACAAGCTTAGTTAGCCCAGTTTGGACTACAAAAATTGATAATGACTTAGAAACATTAGGTAAGTTAGGTAGTAGCTTTAACTTTAATTATGGAAGTTATAGCTATAGTGATATTAGTTATAATAAAACAGCTAAAACATTAACGGTTCATTCAGGTGGTGATACGATTACATTAAGTGATATTACAGTAGGTAATGCCGCAGGTGGTAAAATTATTTATTCACCAAATACCAGTGCAGCTTCTAACTTTGCAGGTATGATTGCCGCTGCAATTAATCGTGGTGTATTAGCTGACCCTACTCACTGGGGAGAAAATGGTGGTACAAATGAAGGCTATCCACAATATTACTATCCAGAGTATCCAAATAATATAGCAAATAATCCAACTTATAACCTATATTCTGCAACATTAATTCCATTTGGTTTAAATGGTAAATTATATGCAAACTCTTATGATGATTTTTGGCATATGGATAGTAGCTTACAAGTGGGCCCATCTAACTATCAAAATGGTATTACAATTACGATATTGCCGTTTAAAAGTGGTACGCCTAGCCAACCAACAATTACTTGGAATAAAAGTCTTCCTAATGCAATTGTTACAGATCAAAGTCATAGTGTAGATGTTACAATGCCAGATGATTCAGCATCAGTAAGTAATAGTGATCCAATTGCTTATCTTCAAAAATGTATGGTTGTTGGTGATGATAATGCTTCATGCTCAGTTGTTCCAAATATCAATTCAAACGATTATACAATTCATTTATCTAATCTTAATGAAAATGACTCCCAATACCAAGTAACAGCTTATGATTTAAAAAATCAAACTATTCAAAAATCTAGTACAGGTAAAATTGAGTGGAAAAATAAGCCAGGAAATATAATTTGGCCAGATAATCCAATAGAGATATCAAATCCATATAAAGGGGAAAACAACCAAGCATATATCACTTGGCAGCAAGTAATTCAGCCTGTAGGCCAAGTAAACTATACTTATTGTATTGAAAAAAATCATGATACAACAACACAAAGGTGTCATGATAAATCACCTGATCCTGAGAAAATAATTGAAAAGAATTTAGACCTAGGTACTACTTATACGGTTACTGTTAAAGCTGAAGCACCAAATGATCAGTCTAGTACTGTGTCTAAAGATTTTACACCGCAATCAAGTCATCAAGGTATTATGTATTATGGTGAAACTGGTACAGCGCCTGCAAGTATTCAAGATGAAGATGGTAATGTTTTAGTTAAGTTTTCTAGTACTGAATCAAAACAATTTACCTTACCAAAAGGAAAACCAGTGATTGCAGTTTATCAAGGTGGTAAATGTCAAATTACAGCACATACAAGTGAAGATGCTGAGAGTTTATTAATCAACAATGGTGTCCCAGTTCACTTCCCTCCATGTCCGATTAATTTTAATACAACTGCGCATGCTGGCTTTATCACAATGCAGTTTCCAAGTTAAAATCTTAACTTGGAATACTATTTTTTCTTCTAAATAAGCGATTTATTAAAAATTTACTATAATAATTTCTAATTAATGCGATATAATTGATTCTTTGAATATGTGAAATGGAAATAAGTGAATTTAATATGACTAAAGATCGTCCTACTTTAACGATTAATCGAAAGCCAAAAAGGAAATTAGACTTAGAGTCAGATAAATCATCAGAGAAAACAACAACAAGACCTAGATTTAATAAACCACATAAACCTAAATTTAATAAACCGAGATCTAGGCCACAACCTAATCCTGAAACAATGGAACTTAAAAAAAGTATTAATACTTTATGTAGAATGTTTCCAAGGTTGTTTAATTATCAAAGTCCTAAGCCTTTAAAAGTTGGTATCTTAGAAGATATATTTATTGTTGTTGGTGATCGCTTACCTCAACCTAAATCACATTATAAACGTGTACTATCTTATTATACTGGTACAAAGCGTTATCTAAACTGTGTACTTGATTCAAGACATCGTTATGATTTAATGGGTAAACCTGTTGCTGAAATTTCTCAAGAGCATAAACAAGCTGCAAGAGAACGTCTCGAGAGATTGCAGGCGAAGAAGAAAAAATAGGTTATCTATCTTTATTTTTCATTTTTAAAATCAAACTATGATATTGAAAATATCCTATGCTGAAATTGATTAATTAAAATTCAAATGATTATGATATGAGTATAGTTAGATTTTTATTTTCTTTAATATAAAAATAAGCATTGGTTTAATCATCAGTTTCAGTTTTTCATAACCTTTTTCAATATTGATTTTTAAAATTCTAATATTAACAAACCCTAAGAATTTGTAATATTTTTTACAATTTATTTAGTTATTTTAGTGTGACATATTTAGCGATTAATTAACACTAAACTATAACGAGGGGTTGTACATGTTTAAAAAAAATATATCTAAAAATAAATTTACTCCGTCACTAAATCTATATTTTGGTGGTACAAAGGAAAATTTATCTAAAAATTTTCTACCTGGTATTTTATTTAAGGAAGATGATGCAAACAATATAAAATTTGATGAAAAAAACAATTTAGTTGGTTTTGAAGATAATAAAGGAATTGATTTTAGAAAAAATAAAGATTTTAAAATTTATTTTTTAGGGCCTTCAGCTAATGCTGATGAATATAATGGAATAGCATATTCAGTACCAGGTGAAAATTATAATGTTTCAAATAATTCAGCTTTTTCTAATCATCAAAGTAATCAATTTTCACGTGTTGGAGGAGCTTCTGGCTCTGGGTGGAGACACAATTTACAACAGGCTATAGCTTTAACTCGTGATTTTGTGATGGCAGCAAAAGAGGCTGGATGCCCTAAAGTAAATATAAATATACCTGCCTCATTTAGTAGAGGGGGGATTACAGCAATAGCCGTATCAAATAGTATATCAAAACATCTTAAAGAATTGGGGGTGTCTTCTGATTTTGTTGATATGAATGTAACGTTAATTGATCCAGTTGCTGGTGGAAAGTATGGTAATGTAAAAAAAGCTATATCACGAAGTGATGTAACAGATAACTTAGAGACAATTAACCCCATTTATATAGGGGAGTTTGTGAATAACCTAAAAATTATCTACTCCACTAAAGATGAGCGAAGCACATTTAGACCACAATTACCTGTTGGACTTGATAAAACTATAAAGTCTGGTAAAGATATTGACTTAAAATATCATAATAACAGACCTTTGCTTATTCCAGATAAGGTAAATACAACTGTTATTTATTTGAATACAACTCATACAGGTTTAGCTTCTCCTAGTAAGTCCTCAAAATCGGCAGAAGTATATCAGTATATCACAGGAAAACAGCTAGATGCTTCAAAATTTAAGATAGCCAGTGATGATAAAAGTCAAGATGTTAATAGTTGGAAGGAAAGAATGATTGGGGGGGGGAAGCACAAAAGAGTTTGTAGTGAAGAAAATATATTAGAAGAGCAAAATCATATTAATTATAGAAATTCAGCTTTGTATGATGCCGTTACATATTTAAAAAATAGAGACCTTTGTGATCCATATAACGCACTTAAAGATTCAAAACATGAATGGCATGGTTTTATTAAGTGGGCATATGAAAACAGTAATTTTTATAATGAAACAAAGCTAGATTTTAGTAAAGTTGAAAGGGGTCTATTTGATAAAATATCACAGATACAAGATAAAATTGATCTAAAGCTGAAGGTACAAGAAGTACAAGGTAAAGTTAATAATATTGAAATTTTATTAAAGGGTCATGACTCAGAGTTTAAAAATGCTTGCTTATCTTTATATTATCAAGGATTTGATATAAAAAAATATTGGGATAATCTAACTAAATCTGAAAAAACAGCTAGTCGTCAATATTTATTCGATATTCAAGATTTAGAAAAAAATAACGCTTTATCTGCTCCTAATTTAGACTATATTTCTAAATTTTTAGGAGAAAATTATGAAGTATCTGAAAGTCTTCAAGAACTGCATGATAAAGAATTATCTAATATAATTAAAATTGAAAAATCTTTGTCAAAGCTTAATGAAAAAGCTAATGAGCATAAATTACGTTATACAACTGAGCGTGATGATTTAAACACTAGTGAAATAAGGCGTGAACAGTTAAACCAAAAAATAGATGTATTACAGAAAATTGAAGATATATCATCCTCAAAAACAGAGAATGCAATGAATAAGTTAGCTGCTATGAATAAAATTGTTTCTGGTGATAAAATTACAGTATTAAGTAAACATGATCCCACAAAAGAAGGTTCAAGGTTTGTTGACTGGGTTAAAAGCATAGTTAAAAATCTTTTTATTAATACAAAAGGACAAGAAGTACAAAAATTAGCTCAGAAAACGCTAACTCCTTTTAAAAATTTTTTGGAAGATTATCTTCAGAAAGAAAACAATACAAATGTCCCTGCTTCCCCATAAAAACTCAAATATAAAGTTTAAAATAGGTATAAAATTTTATCACCTAGCATAAATATCAAACCGATTTGATCTACCTGTCAGGCTTGAAGAAGGTTTTTTCTCATTCAAATAAGGCCCAGATGAAGGGCGTTTAACAACGACTTTATTAGCACTTTGGGTGGCAATATTAAATAACTGCTCATTATTCCATTGATTATCATGATTATCTTGATGTAATGCTTGTAATATCTGCATTTCTTTTTGTACTTTAGCTGACTTTTTACTCTGCGGGAACATGGGGTCTAGGTAAATAATATCACTATGTTCACTGTAGCGCGAAATAAGGTCAACTGCATCACCATAAAATAGGGTAATGTGTTGTGTAATTGGATGAGTTTGCGGGTTATCTTCAGCTCTAAATAATGCATCTCGTAATAAAAGATAGACAATTAAATTTCGCTCTATTGCGATGATATCATGTCCGCGTGATGCTAACTGAAATAAGTCACTACCAAAACCTGCTGTAGCATCAATAATATTTAATTTTTCTTTTGAGCGGCCTTCAATTGCTTTGACAAGCATGGTCTTTGTTGGATCAAAAAAAATGCGGTGAAATACTTTACCACGATTAAAATTAACAGCATAAGACTGTTCAGTAGGTTGATGATGCAGTGTTAAATTTTCATCAATAAACTCTAAAATAAATGGTGCTTGTGTTTTAACCTGTCCGATAAAAATTTGCTCAGTTAATAATCCTTGATCTAAGCCATCAGTAACATCATCAAAAAAATCCATGTCATCTTTTTCATGAGGAATAAACTGTATTTTACTATCCATTTGTTATCCTTATTTATTTCTTCTTAGCGCGTGGATGAGCGCTGTCATAGACACTGGCAAGATGCTGAAAGTCTAGGTGCGTGTAGATTTGTGTTGTTGATATATCAGCATGGCCAAGTAACTCTTGTACGGCTCGAAGATTCGAGCTTGATTCGAGAATATGGCTTGCAAAAGCGTGTCGAAGCATATGCGGGTGAATATGTTTTGTACCGAATCGCTTTGCCCATAATGCAAAACGTTTCTGAATATTTCGCTGTGAGATTGGTTGTCCTTTTTCAGATATAAATAAAGCATTTGATGTTGATTTATTCCATTGATCTTGTATTTTTAACCAGCGATTTAAAGCATTAATCGCCTCATTACCAATTGGAATTATACGCTCTTTATCCCCTTTGCCAAGTACGCGTATTAATTTTTGAGAGAAGTCAATTTTCTCAAGCGTTAGATTTGTTAATTCGCTTAAGCGGAGACCACAGGCATAAGTTAATTCAAGCATCGCTAGATCACGAATATCTAAAGGATCATTAATAGCTTGATTTAATAAAGCTTGTGTTTGATCAACTTCAACTGATTTAGGTAATCGTTGTGCAGCTTTAGGTGCTCTAATTGCTTTAGCTGGGTTATGATTAATAAGCTTAATATTAATCAAATAATTAAAAAAAGCTCTCATAGCACTTAACTGTCGTTGTATTGATTTTGGTTTAATGCCGGATTTATGCTCTTTTGAAATGATATCTTGAATCATATGCCGATCGATTATTTCAACTGAAGCAATGTTTGTTTTAGAACAGTAATCAATTAGTTTATTTAAATCGCGTTTATATGCGTTGAGTGTGTGTTCACTATATCGTTTTTGCGAAGCACAAATTAATAAGAATTCATCGATCAATTTTTTAATCATTATTTAGCCATTTGCCTGATAATTGGTTGAAATTTTACTTATTTATATTGTAGTTTGCATTTGTTGATTTGTTAATCCTTGCAAGTGATGAAAATTCACGATATAAGGCTACATGAGTAATTTACTTTTGATGTAAGTGGGGCAAATAAAAGATTGAATGCAGAGAAAGTAACAGAAGCGATTGTCATATTAGATGGCGAAATTGACAGAGCATTTATCGATAGTCAATTAAGCGGTTATGATAAACCATTAATCATCTGTACTGATGGTGCTTATCTGCACGTTAAAGCCCTGCCTCATATTCTAAAAAAATTAAATGTGGTTATTGGTGATTTTGATTCAATTAATAAAAATGAAATTATCGATCAACACATAGATGTGATTCATAATCCAGATCAAAATTCTACAGACTTTGATAAAGCATTAGCCTACTTATATGATCAAGGTATCAAAAAAATAATTGTTTACGGTGCTAGCGGCTTAAGTTCTGATCATTTTCTTGGTAATTTATCAACGGCATTACTCTGGAAAGACAAGCTTGAACTTGAATTTAGAGATCGCTATGGTGTATTTTTCTTTATTCACTCAGGTGTCGAATTAAAAGGTATTAAAGAACAAAAAGTATCGGTTATTCCTTTTTTTGAGGTAAATAATATTTACTATGAAGGATTACAATATCCATTAAATGGCGAGTCATTAGTATTTGGTAAGCGTATTGGTACTCGAAATTTAGCAGTATCCGATAGCGTGATAATTCGTTATGATAGTGGCAATGTATTAGTTTATGTTGAAAATAAACACTATATTAAGGAGCGTTTATAAATGATTAATTCTAACAATATAAAAACGATCAATCATTTAAAGTCACTAAAAGAGACGCTTTTAAATAAACGTTTAGCTGAATTGGTTGAAGAGCCATCTCGTTTTGATCGTTATCACTTATCAACATGTGATATTTTATTAGATTACTCTAAAAATCATATTAATAGTGAAGTGGTGGATTTGTTAATTCAAGTAGCAGAAGATGCACAATTGCAACAATGTCGAGATCAGATGTTTGATGGTGCAAAGATTAACTTCACAGAAAATCGAGCTGTTTTACATACCGCATTGAGAAGGCCAAAATCAGATAAATTAGTGCTTGATGGCGTTAATGTGATTGATTTAGTTCATCAATCATTAGATAAAATGAAGTCATTAGTTGAGTCTGTTTATTCAGGAAGGTGGACAGGCTATGATGGTGATACGATTAGCGATATTGTTAATATTGGGATTGGTGGTTCTGATTTAGGTCCTAAAATGGTAACAGAAGCCTTAACGCCGTATCATACAGGGCGTTTGAACTGTCATTTTATTTCAAATGTAGATGGTTTTACAATCTCACAGACACTAAAAAAGTTAAATCCAAAAACAACGCTTTTTATTGTTGCATCAAAATCGTTCTCAACAGAAGAGACATTAATGAATGCGAATACTGCACGAGAATGGTTAGTAACGCATGCTAATACAGAAGACGCAGTTAAATCTCATTTTGTTGCCATCTCCAGTCAACCAGATAAAGTTAAGGCTTTTGGTATTGATGATCAAAACCGTTTTGATATGTGGGATTGGGTTGGTGGCCGTTATTCTTTATGGTCTGTTATTGGACTGTCGATTGCATTTATGGTGGGTATGGATAATTTTTATGCCTTACTAGAAGGTGCTTATGAAATGGATCAGCACTTTTTAAATGCACCATTAGAAGAAAATATGCCAGTGATTCTAGCCTTAATTGAAATATGGTATAGCAATTTCTCTCAAACAAGAAGTAAAGCAATTTTACCATATGATGACCGTTTATGTTTTTTAGCAGATTACTTACAACAGGCAGATATGGAAAGTAATGGTAAATCATGCGATATCCATAATCAAAAAGTAGATCATACAACAGGTGTTGTATTATGGGGTGGTGTTGGTACGAATGGTCAGCATGCTTTTCATCAATTATTACATCAAGGTACAGTATTAATTCCAATCGATTTTATTATTGCTAAAAAACCGCATCATAAATTAATTGCTCACCATCAAGCATTAATTGCAAATGCATTAGCGCAAGCACAAGCATTAATGGTTGGTAAAAGTGAAGATCAAGCGTATCAAGAGTTAATTGACACTGGGCTTTCTCATGAAAAGGCAGAAAAATTAGCGCCACATAAAGCGATACCTGGTTCAAGAGCATCAAATATGATTGTTTTATCAGAATTAACTCCTAAAACATTAGGCAGTTTAATCGCAATGTATGAGCATAAAATTTTTACTCAAGGTATCATTTGGCAGATTAATAGTTTTGATCAGTGGGGTGTTGAGTTGGGTAAAGCATTAGGAAAACCAATTCTAAAGTCTTTACAATCAAATGAATCATTAGACCGCTATGATGCTTCAACCAAAGAATTGATTAAATATTTTAAAGATTTTTATCAAGGATAAATATAGGCAAAACTTAAGGAGTACTAATTATGGGACAAGATACAAATAATTCAATGAAAACGCCTTTATATGATTGGCATGCCAATCATGGTGCAAAAATGGTGCCATTTGCAGGTTGGCAGATGCCAATTGATTATGGTTCGCAGATTGATGAGCATCATGCAGTGAGAAAGGATAAAGGTATATTTGATGTCTCACATATGTTAGCTGTTGATTTATCCGGTGAGCGTGTAACTGACTTTTTAAGTTATTTAATTGCCAATGATGTAAGAAAAATTGTTGTTGGAAAAGCTCTATATACTTGTATGTTAAATGAACAAGGTGGTGTGATTGATGATCTAATTGTTTATTATATTAGTGAGGGTCATTATCGCTTAGTTGTAAATGCTGGAAATAGACAAAAAGATGTTAATTGGATTAAAGAGCAAGCGAATGCTTTTGATGTTTCTGTAATTACAAGAGAAGATTTAAGCATTATTGCTGTCCAAGGTCCAAATGCAAGAGAAGCAGTTATTAGTGCGCTTGATGATAAGTTAGTATTTAATGTTGCTGAATTAAAGCCATTTAGATTATTTAAATCCGGTGAAATGTTAATTGCAAGAACAGGCTATACAGGTGAAGATGGCTTTGAGATTATGATGCCGCAAAATGAAGTTGTTGCATTTTGGCAAAAATTAATCGATCAAGGTGTTAAAGCTTGTGGCTTAGGTGCAAGAGATACATTGAGATTAGAAGCAGGCCTTAATCTTTATGGTAATGATATGACTGATGAAGTTACACCATTTGAATGTGGCCTAGATTGGACAGTTTCATTAACGGATGATCGTAATTTTATTGGTAAATCAGCATTAATTAAACAAAAAATTGATGGTGTTAATACAAAATTTGTTGGTTTGATTTTATTGGATCGTGGTGTATTAAGAGCAGGTCAAAAGGTAGTTTCAGAAGAGGGTGAAGGGGTTACAACAAGTGGTAGTTTCTCACCAACATTGAATCAATCCATTGCACTTGCACGAGTGCCTTTAGATGCGACTGAATGCCAAGTTGAAATTAGAAATAGAAAACTTGCAGTTAAAATGGTTTCTTATCCATTTGTGCGTAAGGGAAAAGTGGTTTTTAAGTCACTCAGTCATGAATTAGAAGTGACTGAGTAACGTATTTTTTAAACATTGTTAAATTAACCTTAAAGGAGTATATTAGTTATGAGTAAAGTAGTTAGTGGTCTTAAGTATTCTGATACACATGAGTGGGTTCGTATTGAAGAAGGCAATCTAGCAACAATTGGAATTACGGATCATGCGCAAGCACTATTAGGTGAGCTTGTTTATGTTGAACTACCTCAAGTTGGCGATGAAGTTAATTCAGGTAGTGAAGTGGGTGTTGTTGAGTCTGTAAAAGCTGCTTCTGATTTTTATACACCTGTTTCAGGGCGTGTAGTTGAAGTAAATGAAGCCTTAGTAGATAGTCCAAATGAAGTTAATGACAATCCATATGAAAATGGTTGGTTATTCAAAATAGAATTATCTGATGTATCTGAGGTTGATAGGTTATTAGATGCAGAGAATTATGAAACTGCATTAGAAGATTAATATAAGTTATAGATATAGAATCATAATAAGGATAACTTTATGCCATTTATTCCACATTTAGATTCAGATATTACAAAGATGCTTGAAACAATTGGTGTCTCTGATGTCGAATCATTATTTGATGAAATACCTGATGCATTACGCATTGACGGTTTTAATCATATACCTGAAGGTTTAAACGAGATGGATATGGCTCGTTTAATGAATAAAAGAGCTGCTTCTGATCAACAGCAATTAAACTTTGTTGGCGCTGGCGCTTATCAGCATCATATACCTGCTGCAGTATGGGATCTTGTGTCAAGGGGCGAGTATATGACAGCCTATACACCATACCAAGCTGAAGCGTCACAAGGTAATTTACAGTTAATTTATGAGTTTCAAAGTATGATTGCTTCATTAACACAAATGGATGTAGCTAATGCTTCAATGTATGATGGTGCATCTGCTTTAGCTGAAGCAGTGTTAATGGCTGTACGTGCTAATCGTAAATCAAAATCTGGAAAAATCTTAATTGCTGATCGTATTCATCCGCATTATATGCAAGTTTTAGAGTCGATTACGAGTTATCAGAATATTACTTTTGAGCAAGTAGCTTTGAATCTTGATGATGGGATAACAACACTTGATAGATTAAGTGCATATGAAGGTAATGATTATGCAGCAGTTATTATTCCTCAGCCTAATTTCCTTGGGCAACTAACAAAAGCAGATGAAATAACTAATTGGGCGCATAATGAAAATGCACTTGTTATCGCAACGGTTAATCCAACAGCATTAGCATTAATTAATGCGCCGGGCAGTTGGGGTGAAACTGGTGCTGATATTGTTTGTGGTGAAGGTCAACCATTGGGTATTCCATTAGCTTCTGGTGGACCTTATGTTGGTTTTATGAGTTGTAAAAATGCCATAGTGCGTCAAATGCCTGGTAGAATTGTTGGTCGTACAACCGATGTTGATGGTAAAGAAGGCTTTTGTTTGACATTACAAGCTCGTGAGCAACATATTCGTCGTTCAAAAGCAACGTCTAATATCTGTACCAATCAGGGTCTTTTGATGACAGCCGCGACAATTTACTTATCACTGCTTGGTGTTGAAGGTTTAAAACAAGTTGCTAAAGCATCGCATCATAATGCTTTAATACTAAAAGAGAAATTATCTGAAATGTCTCAAGTTAAGACTAAATTTAGCAATAATTTCTTCCATGAAATTGTAGTTGAGTTACCAACAAAAGCATCTGATGTTTTAAATGAATTAGCCAAACATAATATTCAAGGTGGTTATGATTTAGGACAGTTAGATCCAAAGCTTGATCATATGTTATTAATCTGTTCGACAGAAATTCATACCAAAGAGGACCATGACTATTTTTTGTCCATTTTAAAAACGGTTGTCAATAATGAAGAAAAAGAAGTTCAAGGAGTTGCAACATGTTAATTTTTGAAAAATCAAAACCAGGGCGTTATGCAACTGCTCAAGCGCCTTATGGTGAATTTAAATCTTCAATTGATGAGCGTTTTTTACGTAAAGATCGTCCATTATTACCAGAAGTGTCAGAGTTAGATGCCATTCGTCACTTTACACGTCTTTCTAAGAAGAATTTTTCAATTGATACGCATTTTTATCCGTTAGGTTCTTGTACGATGAAATATAATCCAAGAGCTGCACATAAATTAGCATCAATTCCTAATTTTCTAAATCAGCATCCATTAGCATCCGATGAGTCTAAGCAAGGCTTTTATGCTTGTCTTTATGATTTGCAAGAATATATAAAAGAAATCACTGGCATGAAGGGTGTTTCTCTTGCACCAATGGCAGGTGCACAAGGTGAGTTTGCTGGCGTTGCAATGATTAAACGTTATCATGAAGATCGTGGTGATTATGATCGTAATGAAATCATTGTGCCAGATGCAGCCCATGGGACTAATCCAGCAACAGCGATTATGTGTGGCTATAAGGTAAGAGAAGTTAAAACACTAAAAGAATCTGGTGATGTCGATGTTGATGCACTAAAAGCAGCACTTGGACCTAATACAGCAGGTATTATGCTAACAAATCCATCAACTTTAGGTGTTTTTGAGCGTCGTATTAAAGAAATCGCTGAAATGGTACATGAAGCGGGTGGCTTATTATATTATGATGGTGCTAATTTAAATGCCATTATGGGGAAAACACGTCCGGGTGATATGGGATTTGATGTGATGCATTTAAATCTTCATAAGACATTTGCAACACCACACGGTGGTGGTGGCCCTGGTGCAGGGCCTGTTGCTTGTGCTGAGCGATTAAAACCTTACTTACCAGTACCTTGTGTTGTTAAAAATAGTGATGATACCTACAAGCTAGCATTAGCAGATGATAAACCGCAAACAATTGGTCGTTTATCTGCATTTCATGGTAATGCAGGTATTTTATTACGTGCTTATATTTATATTCGCATGTTAGGACACAATGGTTTAAAACGAGTTTCTGAGATGGCAACATTAAATGCAAACTATATGTTAAAGCGTTTACAAGAAGCAGGTTTTAGTGCAGCATTTTCTGATCGTCGTGCAACACATGAGTTTATTATCACACTTGAAAAAGAGAAAAAAGACTATGGTATTACCGCAACGGATTTTGCAAAATGTTTAATTGATAAAGGTATTCACGCGCCAACAATGTATTTTCCATTATTAGTACCTGAATGCTTATTAATTGAACCAACAGAAACTGAAACTAAAGAAGAGATGGATAGTTTTATTGATGCTTTAATTGAGATTAGAGCGTTATGTAAAACGGATCCTGAAAAGGTAAAAAATGCACCTTATAATTTACCTGTTCGTCGTTTAGATGATGTTAAAGCAGCGCGTCAATTAGATGTGGTTTATAAAAAGAGCTAAGTTAAACTAAGTTAAAAAGCTCTTTTTATAAATGAGCTGTTGAAGAATGTATATTTGAAGTTTGTATTATCTGATGTCGGTCTTTTTCTTCATTAAATATAAATATGGGCTGACTGAAATCATTTGTAGTCGAAATTTTTTGATCTGTTGATATATTACTAGAATCATTAAGTTTTGTTTGTAAGTCTTTTGTATTAGAACTAGATAATTCTTGTATATTATTTATAACTTGAATTTTGTTTGCAGGAACTCTATGCTCACTCATGCAGCAACGGTAATCTGATAAATCTTCTTTCATATCAATAATATCATCTTCATGAACTTTTAAGACAACTAGATTAGATAGATTTCCACCCAAGTGTTTAGTATACTCATGAAAGCATGATTTAAATTCTTTTTCAGAAAAAAAGTAGATATGAGATGATGTAATAACTTCTTCAATATCGTATTTGGCGTTAACTAAACTTTTTGCTAGTTTATGTATTGGATGATTGGTATCATTTTTTATAGCTTCAATTTCAGCTTTATAGTCATTTTTAAATGTTTTTAAATTATGATTTTTCTTAAATTCTGACATACTAAATTTAAGCGTTTTAGTTTCACTTGGGTTATAGTTTTGTTTGTAGTATTCATCAATAGATAGAGCTTCTTCTTTTGTTAATTGAGTATTATTTTGTTCATGATCTAATGAAATATTAATTTGTAATGGTGTAATATCATTTGTTTTATTAATAATTTGTTTCATCTGTTCTTTATTAAGTTTTGATGCTAGTATTTTTAATATAGCTTCAATTTTATTAGTAAATTGTTGTTCAAACTGTGCTTGTTTGTTTTTATAAAATGATCCCTCAGTTGAAGCTTTTCTTTCACCTGTTCGGTGATATTGTGATGACATACCATCTTTTTTAATGTAATCGAAAATACTCTTAGTTGTAATATGATAATAGTACATTTTTGCAACACCCTATAATTAATATAATTCATAATTATAAAATATAGTATAGTTTATTTTTTTAATAAATTAAATAATAGCGTAATAAATAAAATCATTTAATTAGCATAGTTTGGAGTGTCATCAAATAGCTATAAGTTTATACCACATAAATAATGCTATTTATTTAAATTTCAAATAAAATGCTTACTTTATTAGTTTAACAGCATATAAATGCTACATAGTAAAGGCATAACTATGACAGAAACAGAGTTATTAGATGTTTTTGATGACTTTTTCAAAAAATACTCATATTTAAAATCGACTAATCAAGCTGAAACTTATCAGGATTATAGTGAATGTATTGAAGGCTGTTTTGCACCTAAAAAGGCAGAAATTTTATCATTATCTCCAAGATCTATTGCTCATAATATTATTCACTATCAAGGCGGAACTTGTGATGAAATTTCAGTTACCTTAGGTGAGAAAATGACAGAATCAATTATTGAAACTGATCTATTTTGTCAATTTGACCTATGGAAAGTTACAACTGAAAAGCCACTTCATGCTTATAATTATCTTAAAATAGAGCTAGATGATGAAGTTAAGTATTATCGCTTGGACTTATGGGAAGATGAGGTTAAAGAGATTAGTTCTCAGCAATATGATAGTTGTAATGATGATAAGTGGGGTGCAAGTAAGAAAGTTTATAAATGGGATCAAGATACGCTGGCTAACTCTCAGAAAGAGCCAACTTTGTTATTACCAGGACCTATGGTAAAAAATACAACTAAAAAAACTTCATATCCGTCGTGTATCTATGGAAATAGTAAATCATCTAGTAATGTACATGGTCAAATTAATAAGATGAAAGAAAGATTAAAAACGGCTAATCGACATTATGATCGTTGTAAGGTTGATAGATCTCAATATTTTCACCCTTATGCACGAGTTGAAAATGCTATAAGTGATGAAAATCAAGGAGTAGTCGAAGAAAATAGTCCATCACCATCTTTATTTGGTGATTTTAATGATGTTTTTGATAGTAGTGGGCTATCATCAGAAAGTTTGAATAGTTCACCACCATTATATTTTTTAAATTCTGATGATGAATGGTTATTTGGTGATAATTTAAATTTTGATGAATGTTTATAATTAGTTATAGAAATCGTTTTAAAATTAATTAAAAGGCTACAAGATAGGTAGCCTTTTTTATAAAGGATTATTTATTAACTGCATCTTTGAGTTTTTTACCTACATTGAAGCGAACAACTTTTGATGCTTTGATTTTCATAGGCTCACCTGTTTTAGGATTTCTACCAGTGCGAGCTTTGCGCTTGGTAATTTTAAATGAACCAAAACCAGTTAAACTAATCTCTTTATTTTTTTTCAATGCACACTCAACTGCACACTGGAATGACTTGATGACACGATCAGCTTCAGCTTTCGTCTCAACACATTTATTTTTAACCATAAATTCAATTAGTTCAGTCTTATTCATATGCTCTCTCCAAGTTATTAGATGCAATGTAAAAGATAGATGGGAATTTTAAATTGTCAAATTTTATGATTTTTATAATTGATGAGTAAGGCAAATTTTAATATCGCAACTAATATAAAAGTAATCCACAGCGCAAGTAAGATAAAGTTGAAATATGACATACTTAAATGTGCTTGGATAAAGCTCCAAATTGCCATAATCACTGAAGTTGTAAAAGTTAATGTAGCTGCGGCTGCACCATGACCTTTAAGGATTGCTGCCATTGCAGAGCCAGTTGATAATGGCACAATAAACCCCATAACAAGACATAAAAATAATAAAGCAATTGCAACATTTAATTGGTTATGACTTGTAATTGTAATATAAAAAACAGCAATAAGACATAAGAAAAGACTTAAGAGGCGATAACGTTTTTTAGTAGCAATATGTGCAAACTTTCTATAAGTAAAAATTCCTATTAAATAACAGATTGAAGTTAAAAAGAATATGATATTAAATGTATTTAAATTCATTTTTAATTCGCGAATAAATAAAGGATGTAAATTTTCCATCATTACGCCTAAATAAACAGAAAAAATAAGTGCAACTAGGAGAACGTTTAAATTAAATGATCCTTTAGAAAAAATATGTTTAAATCCTGAAAAGACTTCTTTTTTAGCTAATTTAGTTGCATGAAGTGCATCAAATCTTAATATAGGCAGCATGTATATAAAAAGTAAAACTTCGATTAATGCTGTGACATAAAATACATCTCTCCAAGAAATAATGGCAATAATTTGTGCTAAAAATGAAGCAGTAATTGGTGCTAGGATGACACATGCAGAAAGCACTGCAAATGAACGTTTCATATGGTTTTCATCATAAGCATATCGAGATAAGATTGCTCGAGAAATAGATGAGTAACAACCTGTGCCTAAACCTACTAATATAAATCCAATTAACAGAGAAATATAATTAAATGATAAGCCAAGAATGATTAAACCAACAATAGAAATTAATTGTGCATATTTAAGTACATTTTTTGTCCCAAGTATATCTGAAGCACTGGCTAAAGATATAGCAGAGATACTAAAGCTAAGAAATAATAAACTAATGCCAAGTTGAATTTGACTGATTGATAGGTTTAATGATGTTGATATATCAGAAATTAATGGCATAGTAATGGTTAATGTCATATAGCCAACTAACGTTAGCGCATAAGATCTAGGATTTATTTTTAATTTTGTATCAGTCATTGCAAACCCCCTAAATAAGCAAAAATATTATATGATGTGACTATATTAATAATTTCTTAAAAAGAAATAAATAATCTAAAATGAAAATATACTTTTCTTATTAGGAAAATATTATGAATTTATATCAATGCTTAATTAATTTTAAAGTATTAGTTGAACAAAAAAGTTTTAGTAAAGCGTCATTGGTGATTAATATCAATGTTTCAGCACTAAGTAAACAAATTAAATGGCTTGAACAGTATTTTGAAGAAAGCTTATTAAATAGAACAACAAGAGAGCAAAAATTAACTTCAGCAGGTGAGGCGGTTTATCAGTTAGCTAAACGTTGGTCTGATGATTTAACTTTGTTAAAAGATGAATTGATTACATCAAAAGCAGAACCAAAAGGACATTTAAAAATGTCGATACCATCAAGTTTAGGAAGGCCGTTTTTCTTGGACTGTATCAATGCTTTTTTAAAAACCTATCCCAAAATAGATATTTATATTGAATCAGAAAACTCACCTTATTTGTTATTTGATAATAGAGCTGATATTGCTATTTCATCTTTAAATATAAAACATGAGAAAGTGATTCAACACCATATTTTACATTTAACAAAAGGTGTTTATGCATCAAAAGATTATATAAAAAATAATGCTAAACCAAAAACACCGAATGATTTAGTGAGTTATCAATGTTTAGTAAACTCAAGAGTAAATGAAGATTTAGAGTGGAAATTTAAAGGCTATGATAAAAAAATACAAAGCTTTAGATTAAATCCTAGGATGGTTTCTACAACTGGTGTAGACATTATTGAAGCAGCAGTTTTTGGTATGGGCTTATGCTGTGTAACTGATATTATTGCCAAGCCTTATGTTGAGGGTGAACAATTAGTTAAAATTGACTTAGGTATGGAGGTAGAATCAGCTGATATTTACTTATATCATATGCCAAGTTACCCGAACTCAATAGTTAGGTTATTTTCAGAATTTATTGTTAAATATTTCCAATCTTAAAAAATCAAATCTTAAATAAAGTCGAAGTTTATTATTGACAATTATTAAAGATGCTTGTTAGTTTATAAATTAAGTTATTAAAAAATTTGTTAAAATATAAAACTTAGGAATCAATTTAGTAATGAACCTTCGCACTAACATAATCAACATTATTATTGTGATTATTCTGCTCGTGATTAGACGAACGGAAGGTGCGCGGCTGTGAATTAGAAAGAAAGGCCTTAAGAGAAACCCGCATCTTCCAAGTTGAAGATGCGGGTTTTTTTTTGCCTAAAGAAAATGCAATTAAAGGTAGTCTTTAGGAGATTAAAATGAAAATGCGTGGTGCTCAAGCAATTGTCAACTCACTATTAGATGAAGAAGTTGAGACGATATTTGGTTATCCTGGTGGTGCAATTATGCCAACTTATGATGCATTGTTTGACCATCAATCAAAGCTTAAGCATGTACTGGTTCGTCATGAACAAGCAGCCATACACGGTGCAGTTGGGTATGCTAGAGCAACGGGTAAAACAGGGGTTGTAATTGCAACTTCAGGCCCTGGCGCTACTAATCTTATTACAGGAATTACAGATGCTTTAATCGATTCAATTCCAGTTGTTTGTATTACAGGACAAATCTTTAGTGATCTTTTAGGTACAGATGCATTTCAAGAAGCTGATATTATTGGCATGACGGTTGCTGCTACAAAATGGAACTATCAGATAACTGACCCAGATGAAATACCTGATATTTTTAAAAAAGCATTTGAAATTGCTAAAAATGGCAGGCCAGGGCCAGTCTTAATTGATATAACCAAAGACGCACAAGTAGGTTTAACTGAATATAAAAAAGCCATGACTAATGTGCATGCTAAATGGTTAAAAAAGCCTTTGATGAATATGAATGATATTTATAAGGCATCTGAATTATTAAATAATGCTCAAAGACCTTTAATTCTAGCAGGTCACGGTGTGATGATTGCAAAAGCAGAAAAAGAGTTACTTCAATTGGCTGAAAAAGGTGATATACCAGTTGCTTGTACATTATTGGGTTTATCCTCTATTAGTTGTGATCATAGGCTTTATAAAGGTATGTTAGGCATGCATGGTAATTTTGCAGCGAATATTCTGTCTAATAAAGCGGATGTAATACTTGCCGTTGGCATGCGTTTTGATGATCGTGTTACAGGTAAGCTTGACCAATATTTACCTGATGCAAAGATTATACATATTGAAATTGATTTAGCAGAGATTGATAAAAATGTTAAAACAACCGTAGGTATTCATGCTGATGCAAAAGATGCTTTAAGTGCTTTAACACCTTATATAAAGAAAAATACGCATTTTAATTGGCATGATGAATTTTCTAACTGTTATCAAAAAGAGTTTGAAGTTGTCATTGAAAATGAGACTAGACCTAATTATGGCCCAATTAAAATGGCAGAAGTGGTAGATTTAGTCTCTAAAAAAACTAAGGGTAATGCGTTAATTGTAAGTGATGTGGGCCAGCATCAAATGATTGCAGCACGTTATTATCAGTTTAGAGAATCTAATTTGCATATCACTTCAGGAGGGCTTGGAACAATGGGCTTTGCACTACCTGCAGCGATTGGTGCAAAAATAGGTTTAGGCAATACGAAAGAAGTAATTGCAATTGCTGGTGATGGTGGATTTCAAATGAATATTCAAGAGTTAGCAGTTCTCAATCAAGAAAATATTAATTTAAAGATGATCATTTTAAATAATAGTTATTTAGGCATGGTAAGACAGTGGCAAGAATTATTCTTTGAAAAGCGTTATTCATTTACAGAAATATCATCACCTGATTTTGCTAAAGTTGCAGAAGCTTATGGTGTTAAAGGAAAAATGGTTAAAGATAGAGAGAATCTTTCTGAAGTATTAGATGAATTTTTAAATTATTCCGGTTCGTATTTATTAGAGGTTGTTGTAGAACAACAAGAAAATGTTTTTCCAATGGTACCAGCAGGTGCATCAATCAGTAATACTCAATTAAGTGTAGGAGACTAACATGGTAAATGATCAAATCTACTTTATCTCGATGACAACTGAAAATGCGCTTTGCGTATTACAAAGAATTGCCTCTGTATTTTCACGCCACCGCATTAATATAGAGCAGTTAAATGTTTGTGAAACAGTGAATTATGGTATTTCTCACTTTAATTTAGTCTTGCATGCTTATGATGAAAAAATTCATAAAGTGATTAAACAACTAGCAAAAGTCATTGAGGTAATTGATATTCATATTGCTAATCAGATGCCAATTGTTAGTCAGGTGCAAAAAGTACAAAAAACAACATTAAAAGTTGCTTAAAACAAAATTTATTAATCAATCAAAAATAACTTAAGGAGTTATTCAAATGGGTAAGATGATGTTTGGCCAAGTACAAGAGACGGTTGTAACACAAAAAGAGTTCTCACTCACTAAAGCAAAAGAAGTATTAAAAAATGATACGATTGCAGTTATTGGCTACGGTGTTCAAGGGCCAGCACAAGCGTTAAATTTAAGAGATAATGGATTTAACGTCATTGTTGGTCAGAGAAAAAATTCAGCATCTTGGCAAAAAGCATTAGCTGATGGTTGGGTTGAAGGAGAGTCTCTATTTGAAGTTGATGAAGCAACTAAAAAAGGTACGGTTGTTTGCAACCTACTTTCAGATGCAGGTCAAATTACTCAGTGGGATGCAATGAAACAACATTTAACAAAAGGAAAGTTATTAATGTTTTCTCACGGATTTGCAGTTACTTATAAAGATAAAACTCAGATTGTACCGCCTAATGATGTCGATGTTGCTTTGGTAGCCCCTAAAGGTTCTGGTCGTAGTGTTCGATCATTATTTCTTAAAAATAAAGGTATTAATTCTAGTTATGCTGTATTTCAAGATGCAACATCAAATGCAGTTGAAAAGACCTTAGCTTATGGAATTGGTGTTGGTTCTGGCTATCTGTTTGAAACGACATTTGAAAAAGAAGTTTATAGTGATTTAGCAGGTGAGCGTGGTGTATTAATGGGCGCATTAGCAGGTCTTATTGAAGCACAATATGAAGTTTTACGTGCCAATGGTCATTCGCCAAGTGAAGCGTTTAATGAGACGGTTGAAGAATTAACACAATCTCTTGTACCTCTAGTCGGTGAAAATGGAATGGACTGGATGTATGCCAACTGTTCAACTACGGCTCAGCGAGGTGCATTAGACTGGGCGCCTAAATTTAAAGATGCGACTTATGATGTATTTAATGAACTTTATTGTGAGGTGAAAAATGGTAATGAAGCACAAAGAACAATTGAGAAAAACTCTCAAGAAAACTATCGTTCTGAATTACAGAAAGAATTGGATGAAATGCACAATAAAGAAATCTGGCAAGCAGGGAGAACAGTTAGAAGCCTACGTCCAGAAAATGAATAAATAATAAAAATAAGGTAAGTTTGCTATGTATCATTTAATCGATTTTAATACCAAAGAAAAAGTAACGACAGATGATTTTGTTTTTGCAGGTGAAGATTCACCCTGGCAAGTTGAAATGGATCTTCAAGCGATTAAGCAACAAATTAACTTAGATTACTTTATCAATGCACAACCTTGTTTATCTAAGTATTTACCTTTAATGCCGATTAAGCATCATGCTAATTTTGTCTCATTAAGAGAAACAGCAACACCATTACTTAAAAGTAAAGTTATTGGTAAACAATTGGGTATTGATTTATATTTTAAAGTCGAAGGTAAAAATCCAACAGGATCATTTAAAGACAGAGGTTCAGCTGTTGATATTACGTTAGCAAAAGAGATGGGTGCAAAAGGGATTGTTTTAGCATCAACTGGTAATATGGCCGCATCTTGTTCATGTTATGCAGCAGCAGCAAATATGCCTTGTTTTATCGTTGTACCTGAAGGGGTATCAATGTCAAAGCTTGCACAAGTAATCTCTTTCGGTGGTAAAATTATTCAAGTTAAAGGTACCTATAATGATGCAGCAGACTTAGCTTATAACATTGCAAAGTCAAGAAAGTTTTATTTAGCCGGTGATTATGCATTTAGGGTTGAAGGGCAAAAAACAGCCGCATTTGAAATCATTGACCAATTATTATTTCAGGTGCCAGATGAAGTGGTGGTGCCTGTTGGCTGTGGTACTAATATTACAGCCTATAAAAAAGGTTTTGATGAATATAATGCACTTGGACTAATCAATCACTTCCCAAAACTGACAGGTGTGCAGGCAACAGGTGCTAACTCACTTGTGAAGGCGTTTAAAGATAATAAAAGATCAATTGCTGCGCTGGGTTATGTTGATACGATTGCAACGGCTATTTCTGTACCTTATCCAATTGATGGAGATAAGGCATTAGATGCAATTTATCAAACGAAAGGTAATGCAGCAGAAGTAACAGATATAGATATGCTTAAGGCTCAATATGAGCTATCAACTTTAGAAGGTTTATTTGTTGAAAGTGCATCAGCTGCGACGGTTGCTTATCTATATAAACAATTTGAAAATAGTACTTTAGAGCCAGGTAAAAAGATTATATGTGTCTTATCTGGTGATGGTTTAAAAGATCCAAATGTTGTTTTAAAATCTGCAATTCAACCACCGGTTATTTATCCAAATGAGTCGGATTTTGATCAATTATATGATAGCCAATTTTTTGATAATAAGAGTATGCTATTTGTTGAAAAAGATTTAGTTGTTTTTGAGCAAGTACCTAATCTTTTAGAAATAAAAACAAAATTATCAGAATTATTAGATGCTAATTATAGTGAACAGTTTTTAGAGAAAATTTTAAAACATGTCAAACAATTTTTGACTAAAGGTAAAGCAATTACTATCTCTGATTTACAAGATATTGTTCAAGATGCAAGAGAGATGACTAAAGATAACAGTAATGAAAGTCAGTTAACAATCGAGTCATTTAATGTAACAACCGCACAAGATAAAATATCCAAAGCAGAAGTCACTGTAAAAGTTGGACAACAGTTATATTATGCTTCTCACGAGGGTGTTGGGCCTGTTGATGCAACTATTTGTGCATTAGCACGAGCTTGTCCGAGTGAAGTTTCTTATAAATTAACGGATTATAAAGTACAAATTAGAGGCGAAGGTAGTGATGCTGTCGTTTATGTTGAATTAAAAATGTTAAAAGATGGTTATCACGTTATGGGTAAAGCAATTTCACCTGATATTATTCAAGCATCAGTTGAAGCATTTGTTGAAGCTTATAATAGCCATTAAATAGAGAGTTATAAAAATGAGTCAATTAAATAAATACAGCCAAACATTAACACAAGATAAAACACAGGGTGCTTCACAAGCAATGTTATATGGCACAGGCCTGTCAGAATCAGATATGCAAAAGCCTCAAATTGGTATTGCTAGTGTTTGGTATGAAGGTAATACTTGTAATATGCATTTAAATCATTTAGCACAATATACAAAAGAAGGTATTGAAAAAAATGATTTAGTTGGTATGCGATTTAATACCATTGGCGTTAGTGATGGTATTTCAATGGGTACAGATGGTATGAGTTATTCATTACAGTCAAGAGATTTAATTGCCGATTCAATCGAAACGGTTATGGCAGCACATTGGTATGATGGTCTAGTTGCCATTCCTGGCTGTGATAAAAATATGCCAGGCTGTATGATTGCTTTAGGACGATTAAACCGACCTGGATTTGTGATTTATGGTGGTACAATTCAGGCGGGAGCTGTTAGAGGAAAGCCTGTCGATATTGTCAATGCATTTCAAAGTTATGGTGCTTGTTTAGCTGGTATAATTTCAGAAGATGAACGTAAAGAAACCATCAAAAAAGCTTGTCCTGGTGCTGGTGCTTGTGGTGGTATGTATACGGCAAATACGATGGCTTGTGCGATTGAAGCAATGGGTATGAGCTTACCGTTTAGTTCTTCAACACCAGCAGTTGACCCAAAAAAGCTAGAAGAATGTCAAAATGCAGGTAGTGTGATTGAAAATCTTTTAGAGCTCGATTTAAAACCAAGTGATATCATGACTAAAAAAGCATTTGAAAATGCAATTGTTATTATTATGGCGATGGGTGGTTCAACGAATGCGGTATTACATTTAATTGCTATTGCGCATTCAGTTGGTGTGAAATTAACATTAGCTGATTTTCAAAAAGTAAGTGATAAAGTGCCTTTATTAGCGGATTTTAAACCTAGTGGTCAATATGTTATGGCCGATTTACATGCCATTGGTGGAACTCCGGCGGTAATGAAATATTTATTAAAAGAAGGTTTATTACATGGAGATTGTTTAACCGTAATGGGTAAAACGTTAGCTGAAAATTTAGAGTCAGTTGCTGACTTACCTAAAGATAATCCAATTATTCGTCCACTAAATAATCCACTAAAACGAACGGGGCATTTACAAGTTTTAACTGGTAATGTTGCTGAGAAAGGCTCTGTCGCTAAAATCACAGGTAAAGAAGGAGAAGTTTTTACAGGTAAAGCGAAAACATTTAACTGTGAAGAAGCAATGGTTGAAGCGGTAATGCAAGGAAAAATTACCAAAGGTGATGTTATTGTTATCCGTTATGAAGGCCCAAAAGGTGGTCCTGGTATGCCTGAGATGTTAAAACCAACATCATTAATAATGGGGGCGGGCTTAGGTAAAGATGTTGCTTTAATTACCGATGGTCGTTTTTCTGGTGGATCTCACGGGTTTATTGTTGGTCACATTGCACCTGAAGCTCAAGTAGGGGGTGTTATTGCTTTAATTGAAGATGGTGACCAAATTACCATTGATGCAATTAATAATCGTATTGATGTTGACTTAACTGAAGCAGAATTAGATGCTCGTCGAGCAACGTGGCAGCCACCAGCATTAAAAGCAGAAAAAGGAACGTTAAAAAAATATATTAACCTAGTCTCTTCTGCTTCAGAAGGTTGTGTGACGGATGGGTAATTTCTAAGTTGGTGCTGAGATATGTATTTGCTCGTTTGCTTGCTTGCGCTTTGAAGATGATTCAAAGAGCAAAAATCTAGGTCTGCTTGGTTCAGGTTTCGTCAAGTCATTACATATCTTTTGAAGCTGTTTTGTATTTAATGGTTGAGCTTTATCACATCTATCAATAAAATCATCCAGTTTTTCAACAAGTTGGTCGAATTTATTTATGTTTAAACTTACACCATATTCTTTTAATAAATTGTAAATTGAACCTTTAAGCACTTCATTATTCGGAATTCTTTTTCCTGGATGGTTTTGAGATATATCAGCTTGAGTTTTAGCTTGGTGAGCTTCTCCTAAAAACTGATCAGAAGTAAGAGAACTTTCATCTATTTCCAGTTCACCTTCTATAGCTGAAACAATGTCTCTAAAAAATTTAGCTTTATGTGCATATTCATCTGGATACAATGCTTTTCTTTCATCCATATATTCTGATAATTTATCTATAGTGCCATTAGTTTCTAAATAACCTGTTTCGTAGTTATAGACTCCTGTTTCATACTTATGGTTGTCCGTTGTAACACTTGTATCTAATACTTGACTATAAACTTCAAAATGTTCAACAGATGAGTCTTCTGTATCATATACAACAATGTCTCTTCTAAAAACACCAGTTTCTTTTATATCAGGCTTAATTACTTGATGCTTTTGCGTCACTTGTTCATTGGTTAGCATTACCTGCTCTTCAAGAACAATTGATGCTCCTTTTTGTATAAACTCATTCACTTTAGCAATGATATCTTCTTCTGACATATCTTTAGTGAAAAAATTTGCTTGTCCTAATGTACCACTACCTTTAATAACTGCTTTATTATCATGCTTTACTAAAAAGGCTTTAATTTTTACAGTTTCTTCTTCAGTTAGAGGTTCTCTAGAATTTCTATTAATAATTAATAGATCTGGATTATATTGGGCAGTTTCACTAAATTGTTGGAACATTGCTCTCTGAGGAGCTTTCGAATCACTATTAGTTGCCAAATGAGCTGGTAACTCATGAATATCATCACCATATTTTTCAAGAAATGATTTCATAAACTTTAGAGATGCATAGGCCTTTTGTCCTTTGTCTTTAAATGTTTTATGATAATCAGATGATTTTACATCTTGAACTTCATATATCTTAAAATTACCTTTATCATCAGTAGTGTAATCTACTAGAAAAGCTTTTTTCATAATATGCAACCCCAAAAACTTGGTTTAATTTTTCTATTTGTCTGATTAATATAATTGAATATGACATTAAAGGTAAATTATCTTTTAGAGATAAAAGATAAAATTTATGTAAAATTTTAACGTTATAATTTATGTTGAATAGTTTTAATTAGGAATTATTTTATCTGTAGTTAATTTATTATTTCAATAAAATTAGAAAAACTATACTCGATAATCAATTCGTTTATTGATTAAGTCTCTGATACATTGATTATCTGCAAGAGTTGTTGTATCACCTAATTGATCTTCTTCAAAGTGAGCAATTTTACGTAAAATACGTCGCATAATTTTACCAGAACGAGTTTTTGGTAGAGCATTGGTAAATTGAATATGTGAAATTACGGCAATTGGCCCATAAGTATGACGTACCCATTGTCTTATTTCACCTTCAAGGTTATTTGATTGATCAGTATCTTCAGTCAAGGTAATAAATGCATAGATTGTTTGACCTTTAATAGCGTCAGGAATACCAATAATAGCAGCTTCAGCAACATTTTTGTGTGCAACTAAAGCGCTTTCAATTTCAGCAGTCCCAAGTCGATGGCCAGCAATACTAATAACATCATCTAAGCGGCCAGTAATCCAGATGTTATTATCTTCATCTCGCCAGGCACCATCAGCTGGAAAATAAAATCCTTGGTAAGGTTTAAGGTAAGTTTCCATAAAACGTTGGTGATCACCGTATATGGTTCGCATCATGCCAGGCCATGGTTGTTTGATGGCTAGTGCACCATAATCATGTGCTTGCATAGCACCTTTAATTTCAAAGCCTGTATTTTTATCTAAAATTACAGCATCAATACCTAAAAATGCTTGCATAGCAGAACCAGGTACTTGCGGATAATCAGAACATGGCGTTATCATAATACCACCAGTTTCGGTTTGCCACCAAGTATCAACAACTGGGCATTTTTCATTGCCAATATGTTTAAAATACCATTGCCAAGCTTCTGGGTTAATCGGTTCTCCAACAGTACCTAAAATACGTAATGAATTTCGATGCGTATTGCCTAATACATTTTCAGCTCCTTGTGCCATAAAGCTGCGAATCGCTGTTGGTGCAGTATAGAAAATATTAACATTGTATTGATCAATAATATCAAACCAGCGACTGCAAGTAGGGTAGGCGGGTGTACCTTCAAACATTAATGTTGTTGCACCATTAGCTAATGGACCATAAATAACATAGGAATGGCCTGTAATCCAACCAATATCTGCAGTACACCAGTAAATGTCATTATCTTTTAGATCAAAAATTTCTCTATGAGTTAATGATGCATATAAAAGATAGCCTGCTGTTGTATGCAAAACACCTTTAGGCTTACCAGTTGAGCCTGATGTATACAATATAAATAATGGGTCTTCAGCATTCATAATTTCAGGTTCAAAGGTTAATTTATCACTAGATTGTTTTAGCTGATGGTAGTCATAATCACGATTTTCAACCCAATGAATATCATTCTGTGCATGACGAACAACAAGTACTTTTTCTATCTTAGTTTCATGGTCAATTGCTTGATCAATATTGTCTTTTAAGTTAAGTAATTTTCCACCACGGAATGTGCCATCTGCTGTAATAATTAAATGACAGTCACAATCAATTAAACGTTGTTTAATTGATTCAGGTGAAAATCCAGCGAAAATCACTGAGTGAACTGCACCAATACGGCTACAAGCAAGCATTGCAAAAGCTGCTTCTGGTATCATTGGCAAATAGATACAAACACGATCACCTTTTTTAACACCAAGCTCTCTTAATACATGACTAAATTGACAAACTTCTTCATACAATTGACGATAGGTAAATGTGCGCTTATGCTCAGGGTTATCTCCCTCCCAGATGATGGCTATTTTTTCAGGGTGAGTTTCAAGATGTCGGTCAATACAGTTATAACTAACATTTAAGCTGCCTTCTTCAAACCATTTAATATTGCCATGCTCAAAGCTACCAGAAGTAACCGTATTAAAAGGACTAAACCAATCTAGCTTTTCAGCTTCATTACGCCAAAAATTCTCATTATCTGTAATTGAATTTTGATAATTTTTTAACCAATCCATTTAGTATATCTCCTAAGGATTTATCCATCTAATTATGGTTATAGCATATTTTTTAGGTGGATTATATGATAAGTAATTAGTTATGAACCAATCAAATAAATAAGTTTGATGCCTAAAGTATTTAATTTATAGTCAATCTCATCAGTTTGATTTGGAATATAGGTATAAGCTGCCCATGGAATAAAAAGAAATTCACCATAATGACTACGATATGCAAATATCATACTTAGTGAAAAATAATAACCTCTATGGTTAGTTAATGTGATAGAACGACTATTTGTGAAGTTTCCTAAACTATAGTCAGTATGGCTTTGTAATCGATTAAAATAGATATAACCAAATAAAGTGCGTAACGAAATAGAAATATTTTTATCATAGTGCCATCGATTGATAAAGGATAAACCAGCATAACTTTGGGTGATCGTTTGCTTGATTTGATTGATATTAATAGGGCCTAATTTAATCGGTTCTTTAGTTTCACTAATTGAATAGACAAAAGTGTTGAAAATACCAGGTATAAAGCTGAAATTATTATATTTAAATCGATAACCTGTGCTTGTCATAAAAGTCATCATATAGTGATTAAGACTAGTATACTGATTGATGCCAAATTGCGTATCTTTAATATTTGATTGTCCCTTGCCAAATGTCGCATCAATATGGCTTTGGAAAAATAAATTATTATAGTTTACTAAACCACCTAAAATACCACCAAAATAGCGTTCATGAATAGTTGAATTAGACTGTGTATCTAAAAGTGGGCTTTTTTGATCATAAAGTTTTACTCCAACATCAGGTCCGACAAACCAATGAAATTGCCAAGTGTTTGCATTTTTATCCATATTTGCAATTGAATCAATATAAAAGATAGATAATATAATTAATAGAAATATGTTCTTGGTTAGCGTCATGTTTTCTAAAAGTATAAATATTGATTATTTAATCTTTATTATATATTTTGACGTTTATCTGGCAACTGTTTAGAACTTAAAAACTTCTTTCAAAATGAAGGGCGTTTTGTAAGCCTTCAAGGTGGTAGCGTTTTTCTATGTTTTGATTGAGTTGGTTGAAAATAGTAATTGGATTTAAACTTTTTGAGTTAACCTGAATTAAAATTTTTGTGCTTTGTTCTTTAAAATTTCCTTGTTTATGATAAAAGTTTGATTTTAGTTTACTATCTAAATTATCTTTTTGGTCTTCAGTTAGACTATGTTCATAAACAAATGGCATATAATGTTCACTGGCATCGCGAAGTGAAATATTGTCACATTGATTAAGTAATGCAATTTTAAATAATTCTTTCATCATTTGGCTACCTACTCCTTGAAAGCGATTACTGCCTTTTATATAAAGCCAATTTAATTCTAATTCTTTTTCAATTTTATTAATTTTAATACATGCAAAGCCAATTAATGTATCTGCTTTATCTTTAGCAAATAGAATTGAATAATTTTGATCAGGTATTTTAAAATAGTAATCAAGATTGTTAATATTAATAAAACAGTAGTTAAATTCTTTTAATAAAGCACGGTATTGACAATTAAAATCAGGATTATTTAAGTCATCAATATTAGCTTTAAATATGGTAATTTCAGCTTTTTTAACACCTTTAGTTACATAAAAATCATCATATGATTTTTTCATCTTTTTTTCCATCCATAGGTTGTTGTTGAAGTAGTGATTAGTCTAGTTAAAACAGTTTGAAGTTAGCAAAATAAGTATTGTTACATTAATAATCACATACTTAATCAATTAGCCTGTTTCATCATGATTGATTTCTTCAATGACAGTAGATATAGTATGAGCTAAGTTTTTCTAATAGTTTAAATGACGATATTTTAAGGGAGTTTATTGTGAGCAATAATATCATTAGAAATGATGAAGAAGTAGCAACAAAAGAAAATACAACTGAAAGAGATAAGTTTAATATAAAAGAGAAATTATTTGATAGTAGACAGTTATTAATTTGTGGTGAAATCAATCAAAAATTAGCTGAAAAAGTCACACAAGAATTATTAGCGCTAGAAGCTGCTGATAGTAAAAAAGATATTACTCTTTTTATTAATTCACAAGGTGGGCATGTTGAAGCAGGTGATACGATTCATGACATGATTCAATTTATTAAACCAAAAGTTAAAGTGATTGGGACTGGTTGGGTAGCTAGTGCTGGGACACATATTTATTTAGCAGCAGATAAAGAAAATCGCTATTCTCTACCTAATACGCGCTTTCTAATTCATCAACCTTTAGGCGGTACACGTGGTAGTGCATCTGATATTCATATTCAAGCTGAACAAATCGTTAAAATGCGAGAAAGATTAGCTAAAGTCATTTCAAAAAGCACAGGCCAAGAAATTAAAAAAGTTCGCTTAGATATTGATCGTGATTATTGGATGAATACTGATGAAGCGATTGAATATGGAATCGTACATAAGGTCATTAAAAAGCGTCAATTTTAATTAATCTTGAAAGCATTACATTATTATATTTAAGGTTAATTTCTACTATGAATATTCCTTCTGATTCAAAATCAACTAAACGTTTGGTTTTAGTTGATGGTTCATCTTATTTATTTAGAGCATTTCATGCTATGCCTTATTTAATGACTTCAAAAGGGCAGCACACTGGTGCTATCTATGGTGTCATTAATATGTTGAAAAAGTTACCAGAACAAATGGGAACTGAGCATATTGGTATTATTTTTGATGCTAAAGGTAAAAATTTTAGGCATGAACTTTATCCAGAGTATAAAGCCAATCGCAAAAAAATGGCAGATGAATTAAGTGAGCAGATTGCTCCATTACATCTACTAATTAAAGCGTTAGGTTTTCCTTTACTAAGTATCGAAGGTGTTGAGGCTGATGATGTGATTGGTACTTTAGCAAAAGAAGCATCTGATGATGGTTGGGATGTGTTAATTTCAACCAGTGATAAAGATATGGCGCAACTTGTTAATGATCATATTACGCTAGTCGATACGATGAAAAATGAAATTACGAAGCGTGATAGAGTCATTGAAAAATTTGGTGTAAAACCTGAACAAATTATTGATTTCTTAGCTTTAGTAGGTGATAGTTCTGATAATATACCGGGGGTGCCAAAAGTTGGACCTAAAAGTGCTTCAAAATGGCTAAATGAGTATGGTAGCTTAGAGAATATTATAAAACATGCCGATCAAATTAATGGCAAGATTGGTGAAAACTTGCGTAATAGTTTAGAAATTCTACCATTATCTTATAAGCTTGCTACAATCGTTACCGATGTACCTTTAGAAATTAAAGTTGATCAATTAAAATGTCAAAAGCCAGATACAACGCAATTAAAAACTTTTTACAAAGAATTAGAATTTCACAAATTTTTAAAAGAGGTTGAGATAGCAACTGGTGAAAATAGTCAACAGGAAGATCTTTCAGATCAACCACAATATGAATGTATTTTGACAGAAAAAGCATTGAATGATTGGATTGAGAAAGTTAAAAATGCCAAGTTAGTTGCTGTTGATACTGAAACAACCGCTTTAGATCCAATGCGTGCAAATCTAGTTGGTATTTCATTAGCAGTTAAAGAAGCTCAGGCGTGTTATATTCCGTTGGCACATGATTATTTAGGTGCGCCAATGCAGCTACCATATGAAAAAACCTTAGATGCTTTAAAAGTTGTATTAGAAGATAAAGATATAAAAAAAATTGGCCATCATATTAAATATGATTTAAAAATATTAGCGAGAGCGGGTGTTAATCTTCAAGGTGTTGCCTATGATACAATGCTTGAGTCTTATGTTTTTAATAGTAGTGCATCACGTCATGATATGGATTCATTAGCACAATATTACTTAGATGTTAAAACGACTTCCTTTGAAGAAGTTGCAGGTAAAGGTAAAAATCAACTAACCTTTAATCAAGTTGATCTGGAAAAAGCAACACCCTATGCTGCACAAGATGCTGATATTATATTAAGGTTACATCATTATTTTTGGCCAAAATTAGAGAAAGAAGCTAAATTAAAAACATTATTTATTGATGAAGAAATGCCAGTGATGTTTGTCTTAAATAAAATAGAGAAAACTGGTGTTCAATTAGATGTTAAGCAATTACAAGTACAGTCTAATGAATTAGCAATTAAGGTTAATGATCTTGAAGCACAAGCATATAAACTTGCAGATAAAACATTTAATCTTGCATCAACTAAACAGTTAAGAGAAATATTATTTGATGATTTAAAAATACCGGTTGTTAAAAAAACACCAGGTGGGCAACCGTCAACTTCAGAAGAAGTTATGCAGGAATTATCTCAAGCTTATGAGTTGCCAGCTATTATATTAGAGCATCGACATTTAAGTAAGTTAAAGTCAACTTATACAGATAAATTACCACTGCAAATAAATCCACAAACTGGCCGTGTACATACTTCTTATCATCAAGCAGTTGCAATTACAGGTAGATTATCGTCTTCAGATCCAAATTTACAAAATATCCCAATTCGTACTGAAACGGGGCGTAAAATACGTCAAGCATTTATTGCTAAAGCAAACCATGTGTTAATTGCTGCAGATTACTCTCAAATTGAATTAAGAATTATGGCGCATTTATCTAATGATGAAGGTTTGGTTAAAGCATTTAATGAAGGTGCTGATATTCATAGGGCAACTGCAGCTGAAGTTTTGAATATTAAATTAGATGAGGTATCACAAGAAGACCGCCGTAAAGCAAAAGCAGTTAATTTTGGTCTAATTTATGGTATGAGCGCATTTGGTTTAGCTAAACAGTTACATATTAGCCAAGCAGAAGCTCGCGACTATGTTGATCTTTACTTTTCACGTTACCCTGGTGTTAAAGAATATATGCAGCAAACGCGTGAAAAAGCACTAGAGCAAGGCTATGTTGAAACTTTATTTGGTAGACGTTTATATTTGCCAGATATTAAATCACGTAATGTACAACGTAGAAAACAAGCTGAGCGTGCAGCAATCAATGCACCTATGCAAGGAACAGCAGCTGATATTATCAAACGTGCTATGATTGAGCTAGATCAATGGTTAGATGATCATTATCCACAAGCTAAAATGATTATGCAAGTTCATGATGAACTTGTATTAGAAGTATTGCACAATGATGCTGAAAAAGTTAAACAAGGTGTGATTAAAGTGATGGAATCTGCTGCATGTTTGACTGTTCCGCTTGCAGTTGATGCTGCAATTGGGCAGAATTGGGATCAAGCACATTAGCTTGATCAATCAAGGATGGACAAATAAAATAAGGAGAATTATATGCGGATATCCAAGTTAGTAACGTTATCAGTAACTTTAGGAATTTGTGCAGCATTTAATAATGTATTAGCTTCAGTAGATCAATTTAACTCAGCAGAGACAAAAGATGTAAAAGAGTCCAAAAAATCACATATACTATCTCCAATTGGTTATTGGCTTCAATATAGTGATAAAACAGGTAAAGCGCAGTCAGTTTTTCAAGTTTATGAAGATACTAAAACAGGTAAAGTTGAAGGTAAAATTTTGGTACCGTTTTTTAAACTTGTTAATGGTGAAGTAACACCACCAGATATCAATTGTGGGAAATGTGGCAAAGGTTCAGATAATGGCTATACCTATGATTATACTAAAATGCCTGATAGTCGAGTACAAGGAATGAAATTATTATGGGGCTTTACTAAAACAGATGATAAACCATCTCAAGGTGATGGTGTTGAGTGGGATGATGGCTCTTTACTTGATCCAGAAAGTGGTCATGTTTATAGTGGTTATTTATATACTCAAAACTGGGGGCGAGAGTTATACCTAAGAGGTTATTGGGGAATTAGCCTTATTGGACGTACTCAAGTTTGGAAACGTATTACCAAATTTGATGCTGATCGACTAGTTAAACAATGTGGTTTGGTCAGTGATGGTACGCATTATACTTATACTAATACTGGCGGTAAAATTGCAAATGAAAAACTTTGGAAAAGTTGTTCAAATATAAAATTATAATGCTTAAATATAATAGATAAGCTGACTTTTTCTTTTTCTTATAACACATCAATAGAACTGATAAATAAAAATATAATTGCCATTTATGGTAATTATTTCTAATATAGTAGTTTGATATTAATGAATGATATGGATGTTGGTTAATGAAAAGTTATATATCTCCATCGACGAGATTACCTGAAATTACGATAAGGGCATGTATTTTAGCTGCAATAATAACCATTATTTTAATGGCGGCTAATATGTATTTAGCACTAAGAGTTGGTATGACGTTTGCCACAACCTTGCCTGCAGCTGTAATATCAATGGCAGTTTTAAGTAAATTTAAAGATTCAAATATATTAGAAAATACGGTTGTTCAGACATTTGCATCCACTGGTGGCACATTATCTGCTATTGTTTTTGCATTACCTGCTTTAATTATTGTTGGAACTTGGAGTAAATTGCCTTATTGGCAAACAACTTTAATTGCCGTATTAGGTGGTTTATTAGGTGTCTTATTTACGATTCCATTAAGACGCGCATTAATTGTAGAAAGTCAAAGTCACTTGCCATTTCCTGAGGGGCAAGCGGCAGCTGAAGTATTAAAAGTTGGGGAAAGAATTAAGCAAAAAGATAAAACAAGTAAAGAAAAAATTGAAACTGGAATTCGTTTTATTGTTATAGGTGCAATTGTTTCAGCAATTTTATCTTTACTAATTAGTGGATTTAAACTAGTTGCTGGTTCAGTGAGCTATGCTGGTAAAGTTGGAAATATAGTTGTTGGTGCTAGTTTTGGTTATGGTTTAGCATTAGTTGGTGCTGGTTATTTAATTGGTGTGAGATTAGGTATTTGTATGCTAGCAGGTTCTGTATTTGCCTATTTTATATTAACACCTTATTTTTCAATGAGTCCAATTTATCAAGGTTTATCACCTGATGTTGTGTTAGATCAAATTTATAATTCAAATATACGTTATATTGGTGTTGGCTGTATTGCTGTTGCCGCGATTTGGTCAGTGATTAATTTGATTAAACCACTGGTTTTAGGTGTAAAAGCTTCACTTGAAGATCATGCAAAATTTCAAAGAACTGGTGAAGGTACAATTATCAGAACTGAGAAAGATTTACCAATTAAATATTTATCCAGTATGACTTTATTATTAGCATTACCTTTAATTGCTGTGTTTGCTTATTATATTGGTACGCAACCAGTTGATTTGTCAGTTGGTATGTTATTATCATTGATCTTAATTTGTATTTTCTTGGTTTTATTAATTGGTTTTCTTTTAGCTGCTGTTGCAGGTTATATGGCAGGTATTATAGGTTCTTCTAATAGCCCGATTTCAGGCTTAGTTTATTTAGCAGCAATTATCATTGCATTTATTTTAGCTTATATATCAACTTCATTTTTTGGTCATGATATTAAAAATATCGTCACTCAAAAGTTCTTAGTTGGGCTAATTTTATTTATTACTTCGACTATCCTTGCTATTGTTTGTATTGCAAATGATAACCTTCAAGATTTAAAAACAGGGCAGGTGGTTGGAGCAACACCTTGGAAGCAGCAAGTTGCTTTAATGATGGGAGTTATTGCTGCAGCTATTATTATTGCGCCTGTATTTAATCTTTTATATAACGCTTATGGTTTAGTTGGTGCGCCATTTCCTAATCCTGGAATGGATATCTCTGATGCATTAACATCACCACAAGCTAATCTAGCTGCGGCATTGGTTCAAGGAATTGTCACGCATAAAATGAGTTGGTCAATGCTATTATTTGGTGCTTTAGTTGGTATTGTTTTAATCATTGTTGATCAAATGGTATTTAAACCGATGAAGTGGCCAAGAATTAGTTTATTTTCATTTGCAATTGCTATCTATTTACCAATGGCAATGATTTTACCAATTGTAGTGGGTGGCTTTATCTCGTTATTTGTCCATCGTAACCTTAAAAAACGTTATCAAGATGAAAAAGCATTGGATAATGCAAAAACTTCTGGTGTATTAGTTGCCTCAGGTATGATTGTTGGAGAAGCATTAATGAGTATCTTTATTGCTGGAGTTATTGGTTATACTGGTAGTCAAGATGCTTTAGCACTAGTTGGACCATCTTTTGAAAAGGCAGCTAATATATTAGGAATTATCTGTTTTGTTGTAAGTTTATTAGTACTTTATCGCTATAAAATAGCGAAAATTAATCAATAAATTTCATATTAAATCTTCTTTTTATACATTTGATTATTTTGCCGTAAATTATTGTTAACTGATTTTAATTATGGTTGAATAGCCGTGATAGCAAGGTTAACTATTCTAAAATAAAAGGAGATTTAAGTGATAAAATTAAATTTAAAATCTACTAGTGTCTTATTTTTATCTATGGGTATTTCATTATCAGCAAACGCAAATCATATGAATTCTGAAATGTTAAAACTAAAGATAAATCAGTCGACTAATCAAAGTATTAATGCAGTTGATATGACAAAAATAATATCAGCATATGATAGTTGGTGGAGTCAAAATAGTAAGTCTATTAACTTTCAAGGACAAAACTATAACTTAATTGCAAATGATGGTTCAGGTCAGGGTTCAAATTCAGTTTACACATCCGAAGGCATTGGCATGGGAATGCTATCATCGGCAATGATTATGTATTTATATCAAACACAAGCTTCATTAGGAATTACTGAAGCACAATACAATTTAGCAAAACAGAGATTTTTTGATGGTTATAACTATTGGGTGAGTGCTGAAAATTCTCAAGCTGAAAAAAATAATAAAAGCCAATGGGGATGTTATAATGACAAATTATTAGTTTGGACTCGTGATGCTGAAGGTAATCCAAATGGTACAGGTAGTGCAACAGATGGAGACTTTTATATGACAGGAGCAGTTTACTTAGCTGCAATAGCGCTAGAAAAGTCAGGTGATATGAATCAAGCAAATCAGTTATTTTCATGGGCACAAGATAGAGCTGGAGAGATTTCAGCAAGAGATTTTAATGATGGTTTAAATTATCCATATACAGCTACACCAAATCCAACATTGCCAGGAACCGGTGATAGTACTTGTGATAAACAGTTATCATCACCTCAAAATGTACAACCAGATAAAGCTGTATTACCTGTTATGTATCTTTTCTCAAGAGATAAGCAAATGGATCAAAATACCTGGAATTTATTAATTGATAATACACTAAAATTTATACAAACAGCACAAGACTGGTCCAAACAAAATAGACCACAAAATGGTTATTTGATGTATTGGCCATATACAGCTAAACAAAGTGGAAACGACTATATTATTACAGATGCTGGTGCTAGTTATGATTATGATGCTGGTCGAAATCCTGAAAACATAGGTGGTTACTTAGTATTGGCTGGTTCTGATTATAATCCAACTGCGGTAACAGTAGACAACCAACTTTTAGGGGCAATTTATGATAATGTCAGTAATTATGACTCATTCTATGCAGGTACAACTGCTTTAGGCTTATATGGATTATCAACAAAGCAACAGTTAACTGATCAACAAGCAGGATTTTATAATACATTAATTGATAAGCCTGTTGATAATAAATACTATAATACAGGTCACTGGTTGATGTCTGCATTATGGATGCACATTAAACTGTCATAAGTTATATATAAACCATAAATGTAATAATACTAATTTACTATCATGATTGACTAAAGACTTAGATAAGGCTAATGTAAAATTTTCTATAATATGGAGTGGGATAGAAATGGAATTTAGAAAATTATTGTCATTAGGCTTGGTAATGTCAGCTGTTTTTTGTTCAAGTGCTACTGCACATCAGGATATGCTAAAAGTTAAAAAGCCATTACCATCGAATAGCCAGTTAACTTATATTGGTTACTGGAATAATCTGAATACCAATAATGCAGGGACAAAAGCTAATCCAACCTTACTTGCAACAGCACAAGCAGGTTATACTATTATTCCAGTAGCGTTTGGTGTGATACAGGGTACAGATGTTTCGTTATATAACAATCAATATAATAATAATGGTTATGGTGTGGATGTTAATTTTGATGGCTTTGTCAAAGATGTTCAAGCTGCACAAGCACAAGGCGCTAAAATATTGTTAACATTTGGTGGTGGTTCAAATTCTAAATTTAGTTGGAATCCTGATCCAAATAACCCTCAAGGCGCCGCTGATAGTGTGATTGAATTTTTAGCAAAAAATAAATTTGATGGTATTGATTTTGATCTTGAAGCTGGTATGAATACAGATCAAGATTATTTAATTAATTTTATTACTGAACTAAGAAAGCAGGCGCAAGTTAGAGCTTCTGACTTTCCGAATGGCTTTACGATTACTGGTGCACCACAATTAGTTTCAAGTAATGAGTTTATGTGGAATGGTAATACAAGCTTAAATGAATTATTACCACATGATGCTTGTGGTGGTGTTAAGTGTTTTGATTATTTATCAATACAGGATTATAACAATTCACCTCAACCTTCATTATCTGATGCATACGATGCAGTTTATGCACAAATGGAAAGTAATAATAATGATGGCGCAACTAAAATTATTTTAGGCGTTCCTGCAACTAGTAGTGATGGACAAGGTTATATGACACCAGATACAGTTAAAGATCAAATTAATGATATAGAAAATAAATCTACAGCATCACAATTTGCTGGTATTATGGTTTGGACAGCCAGCAGTGATTATACTGAAGATAACTGGAGCTTTATAAGTCAGATTAAATAAATGGTTATACTTTGGTTTAGACAAGATTTAAGATTATCAGATAACCCTGCATTAGCGAATGCGGTTAACAATCATAATATTTTACCAATTTATATTGATGATACAGTTAATTCAAAAGAGTATGCTTTAGGTGAGGCTTCTAAAGTTTGGCTTTATTATTCTTTAAAAAAACTAAACCAAATGCTGGATAATAAAATTTTATTTTATCAAGGTGATCCTTTAACAATTCTTAAACAATTAACTGAAGCTTATTCAATTAAAAAAATTTATTGGAATCGTTGCTATGAACCTTGGCAAATTCAACGTGATAGAGAAATTAAAGACGTATTTACTAAAATAGGTGTTGAAGTCTATAGTTATAATGGATTTTTGTTATGGGAGCCATGGACTGTTTTAAAAAAGGATAAAACGCCTTATCGAGTCTATACACCTTTTTATCAGAAAGGTTGTTTAAATGCACAATCACCACGAGATTTAATAAAAAGACCAGATTTAAATTCAATATCATTTATAAAAGATAAAAAATATTCATTAGTATTGGAGCAATTGGATTTATTACCCAAAATTAATTGGTATAGTGATGTAATTAAATATTGGCAAATTGGTGAAGATGATGCTTTAGCTCAATTAGATGATTTTTTGTCTAATCGATTAAAAGATTATAAAAAAAGCCGTGATTTTCCAGCAATGGATGCAACTTCAAAACTTTCACCAGCACTTCACTTTGGTTTAATATCCCCACATACACTGTGGCATAAAGCGTCTAATTATGAAGATTCAGATGGCAAGGTTCACTTTTTAAAAGAAATAGCATGGCGTGAGTTTTCTTATCATTTATTATTTTATTTTAACCAATTACCTAAAAAAAACTGGCAAAGTAAATTTAATCAATTTCCATGGTCTAAGGATAAAGAGCGTTTAATTGCTTGGCAGAAAGGGCAAACAGGCATACCGATTGTTGATGCTGGTATGAGAGAGCTTTGGCAAACAGGTTATATGCATAATCGAGTGCGTATGATTTGTGCTTCATTTTTAATTAAAAATTGCATGATTGATTGGCGTGAAGGTGAACAATGGTTTTGGCAGTGTTTATTTGATGCGGATTTAGCAAATAATAGTGCTAGTTGGCAGTGGGTTGCAGGTTGTGGGTTTGATGCAGCACCTTATTTTAGAATATTTAATCCAGTATTACAGGCAGAAAAATTTGATCCAGATGGTGAATATATTAAAGCTTATATACCTGAGTTGGCGTTATTACCAGTGAAGTATCTTTATGCGCCTTGGCAAGCACCAAAAGAGATATTAGAGCGAGCTAAAATTGAATTAGGCAAAACTTATCCTTATCCAATCGTAAATTTAAAACTTTCTAGAGAAATGGCACTTGAGGCTTATAAAAGTCTAGTTTGATGGTGCTTTTTGATGCTCTTCTTCATCAGCCCTTGGATCTAATTCACTCATTAAAGGTGTAGTTGTTGTTGCTGCAGTAAAGTCTTGTTTTTCTGCATCGGTTGGTGCTTCAACTTGTGTCTTACGCCATACAAGAAAACCTGACATTGGTAGTGAGCAAACAATAAAAAATATCAATAGGCCAATCATTCCAAATGTACTGATAAAGAAAGGGGCAATAACAGGCCCAATCATAGCACCAGCACCATAAGCTAACAATAAACCTTGGGTTGCACCAATAATATCTTTTGGCTCTAGGCGATCACAGGCATGACTAATGCCAACTGGGTAAAGTGTAAAGGTTACACCACCAAGGATAAATAATGTAAAGCAAAAAAAGTAAAAATAATACTCTGCAGTAAAGATAATGATTAAAGAAAATAGTGCTGTGATTAATCCTAATGTACTAATCACTGTACGACGGCTCACTTTATCTGAAATTTTACCAATAGGATACTGCAGTGCCATACCACCTAAGATAGTTATACCCATAAGCCATGCTAATTGATTAACATTATAATTGATATCTGAAATATAGATTGGTAGTAAACCATAAACATTACCTAAAATAAGACCACTAATAAAACAAGTAATCACGCCACTGGGACTCGTTTTAAAAAGTGATTTGATATTTAGTGTTGATGGCTCTTCAAATTTAGGAGATTCTGTTTTAGTCATTGCTAAAGGAATAACTGATAGAGAGGCTAGAATCGTTGCAATCGCATAAGGAATAAAACTTTCAAGGTGGCCAATGTTTAATAAAAATTGCCCACCAGCTTGAGCTAAGTAAAGTGCGACCATATAAACAGCTAAAATTTGACCTCTGTTTTCTTTATTACTAGTAGTTAGAATCCAGCTTTCAATAACAACATATAACCCACCAATAGCAAAACCATCAAATAATCTTAAGATAATCCAGAAGATATCATTAATATAAATACCATGTAACATAGTAGTCACAGCTAGTAATGAGGCAAATGCAGCATAAGCTCTAATATGACCAACACGAAAAATAAATTTTTCAGTTTTAAAAGCAGCTAACGTCATACCTGCATAGTAGAAAGTAGTTAGTGCACCAATAGATAAGCTACTACTACCTAAGTCATGTAATCTTAAAGATAAGTAGGTTGTAATTAAACCATTGCCTAAAGTTAGAATCACTAGGCAAAGTAGGGGTGTAATTAATAGTCTGAGTGTTGAAAACATACAACTTACCCTTAATCTTAAATTTTATGATATTTTTAGATTTTCTTGCTCTGTAATTGTATGATAAGAATTAGAAGAAGGGTAGGGATAAATTTATATTTGTGTTTAGCCAAGAGTAAGATCTGGTCTAGGATCATATGGTCTACCGACAGCAGCTCCACGTTGAGCTTCAAGTTTTTGTTGAGTGCTCATATTTGGATGATCAGGACTAACTGCTGGCATAGGGTCTTGTAAGCTCAAAACTCCAGTTAAGGTATTCATTTTAAATGTTGCTGTTCTATTATGTGTGCTAAAATTTTGTAAATCATTTAAAAGAGTATTTAAATCACTCATAAATAATTGTTTTTCTAGCTTGATTTGCTGTAACTGTTCTTCTTTTGTGGGAGAGTCAGTGATTTTGGAAAGTTTAATTAAATTACTTTTTTCACTTAACGCTTCTGCTACATTTGAAAGTGAATTTTCACTTTCAGCATTAACAGTTACTTTTAATGTTGAATTATTAGGTGTAGGAACTTTTCCATCAGTTAAAATATTAAATTCTTCATGAGCTTTTGCAATTGAATCTGAAATAGAATTAATTACATCTTTAGCTTCAGATTTATCATCACATGAGTCAAAGCTTAACTGAGGGTGTAGATTATTGGCTTCTTGATTTGGTGCTGTTACTGTTACTGTTGTCTTATTTGAAGCACTAGTTAAAGTCGTAGAACCACCAGGGCTAGTAGATTGAATTTGCCAGTTTCCAGATTCTACCAATTTATTAATAGAGTTTGATAAGTTCTGATTTAGAATATTTAAAAATGCCTTCTCAGCCTTTTCTGGGTTAATATCATTAAGTTTTCCAACTTGAGGTACTTTATTCTGATCAACCTCTTTTTTAAATTCTGTAAATAACTCAGCAAATCTATTTTTTGCGTCACTCAGTTCATTATATTGCTTTTTAATTGCTTCTATATTTTCTTGATTCCTAAGTTGATCTTCTTCAGCAGCATCTGCTTGAATTTGTTTTTGAGCTGTTTCAAAAGCATTTCTTGCATTAACCGTCAACTGTTCAGCTTCATGTTCTAAATCCCTTTTAATTTGTTCAAGCTGTTCTTCAAATTTTAATCTACCTATAGTATATATTTTTAGCTGCTTTTGTAAGCGATCAATTTCGTCTTTAATTCTTTGAGTACTCATCTTTCCACTCCTATAAATTAAACTTTAATCTAAGTAAAATTGTTTAATAAATTCTATGAAGCTAAGAATATCAAATAATCAAATATCATGAAACACTTGTTTTGTTACAGGGGTGATCAAAAAATAACCAGCGTGTTTTAATAATCATACATTGTTAAATTATATAAAAAAGAATAATATATATTAATATATTGCTTTATGAATAATCATATAGCTTGGAACTTAATGAATATAATATTATCAAATGTTGCGATTTTAATAGAATAATTGATATATTTTTGATTATTTTAGAGTGTGATTTTATAGAATAGATTATGCTGCGGGAGCTGCTGTGCCCTGATCAAGCTGTCGTTGTCTTTCAACTTCAATATTATACTGCTGATCAGATTGCATCATTGGATTTGGCGGCCATGTGGATTTTTGCTGTTGTTGACCCATTTCTTGTTCTTGCATTTTTTGCTGCATAACTTCCTGTGCTTGTTTATGTAAGGGTAAAGCTTCGTCTTCTTTACCTGAAGAAAGATCAGAATCTTCTTCTCGTACTTTTGACTTTGTAGTCTGAGGGTCAGGTGTTGGTGTAGAATCAAGCTCTTGTTGTTGTTTTTGTGCTAAATTATCAACATCAGGTGACTCTTCTGTTGCAACAGAGCTTTCCATTTCTTCTAAGCCTTCCATTACTTTTGACATACCTTTGGTAAAAGTATCTTCATTAACTAGGCCAAGCTTAGCACTAGCAATTGCAGTATTTAATCTACCATATAATTGTGGATGGCTTAATTCTAAAGGGCTAATTTTCTTTTCAAGTACTTGTAAAAAAGTACTAAAACCATTTTGTGCTTCTGGTGTACATTTTAAAGTACACTCTAAATTATGTTCTGGTCCAGAAAGCTTACTAGACTCTAATTCAATGATGTTATCTGCAGCATTACGCATTGTTTCTTCATCACCGTCTAACCTTTCGATCATAAATTCATGATTATTACGATCATAAGTCATTTGAGTACGAACATTACCATCTTGGTCTTTACCGGTCATACGAGTTTTTCCTTTAACACCATCAGCATCTCTTTCAACCTCAAAACCTTTCTTTTCGATGTTGTCCAATGCATTGTCGTATTGAAGGTCATTATACTCATTTTCTAATGGTTCTATTTCACTATAAAACTCTTCAAGGAAGTCTTCTGTAAGATTATCCTTTTCAGAAAGACTTTCATAAAATTTACTACTACTTTCAGCCAAAGCTTCATATCTTTCTTCAATGGCTAGAAGTTTTTTATCATCTAATTCATCTTGAAGTTCATCATTTTCTTGTTTTTCATGATATCTTGCCATAGCGGCAGCTGCAACACGTCGAAATGTAAGTGTCATCTCAATTAATTGTAATTCTAGTTGTAGTTGTTTAATTTCAATTTCACGCTCACGTTGATTTTCAATAGCTATGGCGGCGGTACGCTTTTCTTGTTGGTCTATCTGTTCTTGTTTATGCGCTTGATCAAGGTTTTGTTGAACATGGTGGCGTTTTTCGTATAGTTCTTGAATTTCAGGGTCATATTTCATGAGGTAAGCATCAAGTTCTCTAACGTTAATTCCCTTAGGTACGCCCATATATGATTTCATATTTAAAAGTGTTTCTCGAGCGAATACAGTACTTTCATCAACTTCAGGAACTATGGGATTATTAGATTGCTTTCTTTTATCCTCTTCGAACATACTTACACCACGCTTATTTAAATTTCACAACACCGCTGGTCATATAATAACAAATTTCTTGAAAATAATCAATCAATTAGCTATTTTGTACAGGGTAAACGCATCAAAAAGTTAATAAATATAGTGCATTGATCTGATTTTTATAGCATTTTATTTATCAGGTAGAATTATCTGGAAAATAAAATGAATTCAATATTTGTAGAATGTTTTGGCTCAA
>JAKJJQ010000159.1:0-1666 GCA_021713415.1 Thiotrichales bacterium 19X7-9 | reverse complement strand
ATACCAACGAATAGCTAACATGATGACCATTTTATTAAAATGACGCCATTTGAAACTGATCATTTAAAACATCCTATGCTTAATTTGGCAGAAGTTTAGCAAAGTGACAATTTTTTGCAACAGAACCGCAAATTGCGACAGAACCCCGTCAACTTAGCTTGATCTATTGTCTATTTATAGCTATAATACGAATTAGTCGAGACCAAACCGAGATATTCTATTGATTGGACGATTTTATGAGGCATTAATACAGAATCATATTAATAAGTATGATCAGATGATTTTTATTTCTGGTGCAAGACAAGTTGGTAAAACAACCATTGCTAAACAATTCCAAAGTGACAAAAAAAGCTACTTAAACTGGGATAATATTAATCATAGAGAAATCATTTTAAGTCGATTATTTGAATATGTAGATAATCAATTATTATCAGTCTTATCTAAAGATAAACCTTGTTTAATACTTGATGAAATTCATAAATTTAAAGATTGGAAAAACTTAATTAAGGGCCTATATGATCAGTATAAAGGTAGGCTTATAATTATTGTTACGGGTTCTGCAAAGTTAGATATCTATTCAAAAGGTGGTGATAGTTTAATGGGTAGGTATTTTAACTATCAGATTATGCCACTATCAACTCATGAATTATTGGAATTAACTTATGAAAAGACCATGATTAATTTACCAATGGAATTAAAACAGTCTTATTGGAAAAGACTGTTTTTAATGGGTGGTTACCCCGAGCCTTATAGTAAAAATGATCAAGAATTTTTTGAATTATGGTCATCAACTAGATGGAAGCAATTATTCAGAGAAGAAGTTAGAGACTATGCTAATGTTCAGGATATAGGTCAATTAGAGTTATTAGGTAAGCTAATTAGTGGTCAAACAGGTAGTTTAACTAATTATTCTCAGTTAGGTAAAAAGATACAAAAACCTGAAAGTACCGTACGTTCATGGTTTCAGTTATTAGAAAATACGTATTATTTATTTAATATTACACCATGGTCAAAGAATATTAATCGGTCGATTTTGAAGGCACCAAAGACTTATTTGCATGATTGGTCAATTATAGGTGATATAGGAGCAAAAATAGAAAATTTTTGTGCTGTTCATTTGTTAAAAGCAATTAATTATTGGAATAACTCTGGCCAAGGTAAGTTTTCATTGCACTACTTACGTGATAAAGATCAAAATGAAGTTGATTTTATTATTATTAAAGATGATCAACCTTTGATATTACTTGAAGTTAAAAAAAATCCTAATACAATGTTAAGTAAAAGTTTAATTAAATTTCAAAAACAGCTAAATGCACCTTACGCATTTCAATTGGTTTATGATATGGAGTTTATAGATATAGATCTTTTTAAAATTAAAGAGACTAAAATTGTGCCAATGAAGACATTCTTATCACAGTTATTTTAAAACATAGTTATATATAAACCATGTATATTTTAAAACCCTCGTTGAAAAATCATCGAAGATTTAGACTTAAGTAAAGTTAAAACGCTAATTTGTTTTTAACTAATGACTTCAGTGATTATTCATTCTCTGAAGTCATATTGACAAGTCAATTTGTTCAGCTAACATTAACACTAAATCCATTAATTTTATAAAAATGATTAAAATGATAAAATTTTTTAAAACTGATCAAAAAATATACCT
>JAKJJQ010000158.1:0-1749 GCA_021713415.1 Thiotrichales bacterium 19X7-9 | reverse complement strand
GATTAGGAGTAATTAAAAGGCTTTTATATTCATCTAGCGTAATCCAGCCTTGTTTTCCAGCTTGTCTAATTTCATTAAAGTAGGCTTCCATATTATCTGGATTACCTGATATTAAAGCTTCATGCAATGGAGTAAAGCCAGCTTGATTAGGAGTAATTAAAAGGCTTTTATATTCATCTAGCGTAATCCAGCCTTGTTTTCCAGCTTGTCTAATTTCATCAAAGTAGACTTTCATATTATCTGGATTACCTGATATTAAAGCTTCATGCAATGGAGTAAAGCCAGCTTGATTAGGAGTAATTAAAAGGCTTTTATATTCATTTGGATGGATTAACTTTTGTTTTACAGCTTGTCTAATTTCATTAAAGTAGACTTTCATATTATCTGGATTACCTGATATTAAAGCTTGATGCAATGGAGTAAAGCCAGCATTGTTGGCTTCTAATAAAAAATATTTCTTTATATCATTAGAAACGTTATTAAAAAATATATACATCAATTGTAGATTTAGCTCATTAGCCGTTTTTTGATTATTTTTATGTATTTCATAAGGTAAATGCATAATATCCATAAAATGAGTGAAGCCATTAATACTTTTTTCTTTTAATTCATCGCTAGTATATTCTTTAATTTTTTTAACTATTTCATAAACATTGCCTGAATTACAAATATAACTTAGAATAGTGGTATGCAGCTGTTGAGCATTTTGAGATCTATAGAGCATAGTTAATAATTCCATTAATTAAACGTTAGATTAGAAAGTTAATAAAATATATTATATACTATATTTAATGAGTGTTTAAATAGAGTTATATTTCATAAATGGCATACAATAGATATAAATTATATTATTTAGTATCAGTATGTTATATTGTTTTGTTTTTTATTTTAAATAATATTTATTTCGAGATCGTCAACTTAAAGGGTTGAGAGCATTCCTAACACAGTTTATGTTTATTCATATTTTATGATACTCTATTTTTGTAACCTACAATTATGGAGTAACTTATGGCACTAAAGCAACGAATTGTAACAGAGATTTATGATGATTGAGTCCATTCCTAAGAGGCTATCCAATAAGCTGTTAAGCGGCTCTTTTCCATTTCTTGTTGGTTAAATACCAAGCATTTTATATCCTCTCAAATCAATCATTAATCTTTGAAAAAGCGACTCAGTTTTAAAGAAACCATAACAGCGACGCTTAACTACTTTAATTTTATTATTTAAACCTTCAACAAATCCGCTAGTTGCTCTATTTTTAAAATAATTCGCAATGCTATTTTTATGTTTTTGTAAGGTTTTAATAAATGTATTGAAACAGTTAAGATCACTTTTTTCTACTTTACTAATCCATCTATCTATTTTAGCCATTGCTGACTTTTGAGCTACCCCGCCAATTTGGGACGGTTAGTTATTTCGTTTTTCATTCTATCTTCAAATTCTCTAGGTGTAAAATAATTAATACTGGAATGTTTTCTTTGGGTATTATAATAACCCTCAATATATTCAAATATAGATGACTTAGCCTCTTCAATTGTTTGATAATTTTCATCATCACATAGCTCTGTTTTCAAAGTACCAAAAAAGCTCTCGCATGCAGCATTGTCATAGCAACAACCTGTGCCACTCATACTAGAAATTAAGTGATATTTAGCTAATGTATTTTGAAAACTCTCAGATGTATACTGCGATCCCTTATCTGAATGAATTAAGACATTAGAAGGCATACCTCTTTTGAACATTGCCATA
>JAKJJQ010000157.1:0-1769 GCA_021713415.1 Thiotrichales bacterium 19X7-9 | reverse complement strand
CTTCTAATTGATCTGCATAACTAATAACCCAACGATATACAGTTGTATGATCCACTTTAAAACCACGTTCTAACAATAATTCTTCAACATCTCGATAACTTAAGGAATAAGACAAATACCAACGAATAGCTAACATGATGACCATTTTATTAAAATGACGCCATTTGAAACTGATCATTAAAAACATCCTGTGCTTAATTTGGCAGAAGTTTAGCAAAGTGACAATTTTTTGCAACAGATCCATTATAAATAATTATGTATTTAAGATTAACCATGCATACATAAAAACAAATAATTCTAACAAAGAATTATATTTTTACTCAAAAACATGTAGTTCAATGATTGAAAATCCACACTATACTTTTATAGATCAAAAATTACTCAAAGTTATGCATGGCAAGTTAGACGAGTATTTGAAATTAGAAGATAAATCCATATTAAATTTCTTTTACATGATAAATGACTCTACATCGGGTATTGAGAGACTTATATCAGAAGTATATTCATTGTTACACATGATTACTGATAAAGTAAAAGAAGAAAATCAAGAACTTTTATGCCTTAAATGTGAAATAAAAAAAACGATAACGAATTTTCAAGGTTTAGCAGATTTAAAGACCGGTGGTTTGTTATTGAACTCAATTTTAAAATATTATCCAACTAGCACAGATGATGTAATCGGCTTAAAAAAACAACTCCATAAAGCATATGATATTCTTGCTGATAAAGTTAAATATTTATTAGATTTAACTCATTCTGATATAAACAACTTTATTGATGCTAGAAATAATTTTGTAAAAAGAGGTGAAATAACCTTAAATGAAAGTCTTAGTCGCACACTATTTAATTTATGGCTATGGTGTTTTTATGAAATTGGGAAAGAGTTATTAGTTGAAGACTTTAACTTTCAGTCGTTTATTACAAAATCTAATCATATTATGAGGCAATATGCCATATCTAGTATTAACTATTCTAAAGCAAGTGATGATTGTGCCTTTTTTAAAATTAATGAAAAAACCATGAAGAACATAAAAGAGTTAACTAATAAACATTTAGGTATTATTTTGTATCAAGAGAATGGACATTGGAAATTAGATTTAAGCATGACAACAGAATTAAATAAGCCAAACTTTATAAATAATTGTAGTGGAAAAATTGATGAAACACTGTCTAGTAATTTCGGCATTGATATCTCTTATAAAGGAAGTGGCTATTTATATGCTTGTGAATCTTTTTCAGAAATCAATAAATCAAACTCAATTAACACCACTCTTTATACATATGAAATAATAACTGAGTATGCAAAATAATGTGGCTCAAATTAGGCAATTTAATTTGGCCAGTTACATCTTGTTTAAATTAAAACTTGTTTTCAAAAGTTTATCAACTACACAAAAAACCTCCGTTTTTCTTATTGTAACTTTTTTAACCATATTAATTATAAAAATAAATATTAATATTATGTTCAAATTAAGAACTTTTTATATTCTCAAAAAGTGTGGGTTCATTCTCATTTAATTTGAGCCCAAAAAAAGATAGTCGCAGAAAGCGTGAGCCCAGATAAAATTATAGTCGCATTTAATTTGGGTCGAAAGTGGCGTCTTATTGTGAGTCCGTGCGATTATGATTGCAAGCCCCAACAGTTATTTACGCATCAAAGCCAAGCGTGGCATATGTGAAAATTGTGATGATCATCCAACAACTAATCAGCGTCTAAAATGGTATGATTATAAGAGCAGATATACCAAAGCTTACTTGGATTATCTCAT
>JAKJJQ010000156.1:0-1818 GCA_021713415.1 Thiotrichales bacterium 19X7-9 | reverse complement strand
TTTCTGAGTTTTGATTGTAGAAATTTATCCAAGTATTACTTCTTTGGAATAATTCTTGTATGGGTGTTGGACTACGAATTGCTTATACACCAGAACAACCTATTGTTTTGTAAAATATTATCATATTAGCTAGTGATTGTTAATGGCTAAAAAGGCCGCTGACGAAGTCAGCTTACCTTGAACTCTACGATTGATTAGCTAACTGAGAATTGCTGCCAACTGACGTTAATTATAAAAATATTATTATTTTTTCTATTTTTTAATTTTTCAGAGAAAAATATAATAAAGATAAAACATGGAGAAAAAGTATGAATTCAATTACATTAAAGCTATTAGATAATTTATTACAGATTGCTAACAACGTTAACTCAACAGTCGAAACTATAATAGATTTTTCTATTGAAAAAAGTGAAAATATCCCTGATTTAAATAATTATATAGACTTATCTATAATCTTAAACAAAATGGTAGAACAACTTGAAGCAAAGAGGTCTAAAATTAAAGCTTAGCTTTAATTTGTGCTTATAATAAAATAAACTCTTTGTTATTTAAGTTTATGCTAGCGAGATTATTTTATTGTATTCAAAATCAAATTATAGAATTTAAAATTGTTGGAGAATATAATGAACAATGACTACAATCCAATACCAATTTTTGATAAATCAAACTATATATCAAGAAATAAATTAGAGATGGATATTAAACATATTGATGATTATAATCATGCTAAAAATTTTTTAATCCGTTATAGCAAAAGTGAAGGAACATTTAATTCATATAGAAGAGAAATTGAAAAATTTTTACAGTGGTGTTGGTTTATAAAAAATAAAACATTAAATAAAATAGAAAATAATGATATATATGAATATATTAAATTTTGCAAAAGTCCACCAAAAAATTGGATAGGTTTTAAAAAAGTTAGACGTTTTAATCAAATTAATAATCAACGAATTCCCAATAAGCAATGGAAGCCGTTTTTAATCACAGTTGAAAAAAGCCAATATGAACATTATACAAAACTTACCAATGAGAAGTATAAAATTAAAAATTCTGCTTTAAGAGAAAATATATTAATTTTACGTTCATTTTATAACTATTTAAATAGCTATAAATATGCAATAGGCAACCCTTTATTATCTATTGATATAAGTAAATATAACTATCAGTTAAAAGATGACAAAATAAAATCAAATGGAGTAAGCAATGCTCAATGGCAGGCAATTTTAGATTCGTATAATGATCTAGTTTCAATTAATTCTCATTATTATGAGAGAGCATATTTTATAATTAAACTCTTATATCATACAAAAATTAAACCTAGTGATCTTTGCTCAAAAAATCAATACATACCAGTTATGGGGCAATTTATAAAGGATTCATCAGATACCTGGTATTTTAATACCCCATCTAAAAAACTACGAATAAATGATGAAGCTTTAAAAGCATTAAAACAATGGCGAAAATACTTAAAATTAACTCCATTACCTCTACCAGATGAAAAAACACCTTTACTTCAATCTTTACGTGGTCAAAAAGCTATTAGCTCTATAACACATATAAGAAGAATCATACAAAATATTTATGATTTTGCTGCTATTAAATTAACTAAAAATGGTAATCATTTTGAAGGATTGTCTCTAAAAAAAGCAATTATTACTGACTTAACCTCTAAGGTATATTAGTTCCGACTGGAGTCCATTCCTAATGCCATGTATTTTATATTATACAGCTGTTTTATATATTCGTTCTTTAGCCAATTTCCAGTCAGTTTCCCATTGGTCGCTCGCAATAGAAGTTCTTACTTGTAATACTCTATGA
>JAKJJQ010000155.1:0-1825 GCA_021713415.1 Thiotrichales bacterium 19X7-9 | reverse complement strand
TTCAAGAGAATCAATATCTAGAGGTAAGGTAAATTGGGCCATTTTTACAAGACTTTTTATTTTTCATCACACCATTGTAACCCTTATTCTATCTACATTCCATACCAACAAGAAATGGAAAAGAGCCAATTTTTTGCAACAGATCCAAAATAAGTCTAGCATTTACTAATAGGCTTTTACTTATTTATGCGAACGAGTCCATTTCATTACAACCGTGAGAATTGCTGCAATCATATAAAAAAATCTATTTTTTCTCGATATCAATTATCATAGAGTCTAATTAATATAAATTCAATAATAATAAAATTCTAATGAGGGGAGTTAACATTTTATGAGGATTAGTAAATTATTTTTATTAGTATTAAGTATTTATTTATTGAATTCAAATATTTTTGCTAATAAAGATACTAACATGTTTAGTCATAGAAAAAATACTGTAAAAATTATTTCTAATAATGAAAATCAAAATTCAAGTTCTTATAGTAGGGAAAATAATATCTTACTGACATATTTTATTAATTTAAATATATTTCTTTATAATGCCAAGGTCATTACTCCAAGCAACTTTCCAATTTATACTAATGTTGGCATGGACACTGGAAATAATATCGGATCAGATACATCTGGATTTGCTGGTGATTTTTCAGTTGGTATTAATATATATAAATATTTTTTTATTGGCGCTAGTTATTTAAAAACTTCTAGCTTTCAGGAAACGTATAGTGGAAATTTTTTTAAAGAAAATTATCAGCATTTATATAAGTATCAGAGTGTTAATTTATTTACAGGCTTACACATACCACTTTGGTATTCTCTGAGACTTAATTTAAGATTAGGAACATCTTATGTTATTATAAATAATCAATTAGATGGAATTAATAATACGAGTGTTACATCTAATAGCTTCATTAATAAAGCAATCAGACCAATGTATGGTATATCATTAGATTATATTGTAAATCATTGGTTTTTCGAATTAAGTTATTTATCAATTCTTGGAGATAGTAGTAAAAATCCACCTTCAAACCCTAATAGTAATATAAATGAAGTGGAAGACTCAAAAATGCCTACAGTACAATTTATTGGTTTAGGAATAGGTTATCAATTTTAAAATATAAATTTTTATAAAAGGGGACTGTAACAATGACTATGAATAAAATAAAAATAGTAATAACTTGCTTATTAGCATCATTATTAAATATATCTTATGCATCTAACCCGTGTGTATTTTCTTCTAGTCAGGATCCTAATACTCGTGCAAATAATTTAACTGCCTGCTTAGGTAGCCCTTCTTCATATTCAGAGGCAGTTTGGGATCAAGTTGATTCATTTCAGAGTAGTATTACTACCAACGCAAATGATATAGCATCAAATCAAACTGATATTGCTACTAACAAAACTGATATTGGTACTAATCAAACTGATATAGCATCAAATCAAACTGATATTGCTACTAACAAAACTGATATTGGTACTAATAAAACTGATATTGGTACAAATCAAACTGATATAGCATCAAATCAAACTGATATAGCATCAAATCAAACTGATATTGGTACTAACAAAACTGATATTGGTACTAATAAAACTGATATTGCTACTAACAAAACTGATATTGGTACTAACAAAACTGATATAGCATCAAATCAAACTGATATTGCTACTAACAAAACTGATATTGGTACTAATAAAACTGATATTGGTACTAACAAAACTGATATTGGTACTAACAAAACTGACATTGGTACTAACAAAACTGATATTGGTACTAATCAAACTGATATAGCATCAAATCAAACTGATATTGCTACTAACAAAACTGATA
>JAKJJQ010000154.1:0-1872 GCA_021713415.1 Thiotrichales bacterium 19X7-9 | reverse complement strand
GATAGCTGCTAAGAAGGAGGGGTTAACCAAACAAACTGATGTCGTTGCTTTATCAGATGGTGCCAAGAATTGTTGGAATGTTTTAAGATCTCTTAAAAAATACTGCAAATCAATTACCTATATTCTTGATTGGTACCATATTTCTAAAAAATTTGACACACTAATTGGGCAATTAAATAGCGACAAATCTGAGCAACTTGAATCAGTAAAGTGGAAGGTGTGGCATGGTAAAGTAGAAGATGCAATCATTAGACTATCTGAGCTTTACGGCATACTTATCACAACTGATTTTGCGGATAAAATGCATGATTTACTGAAGTACATTGTCAACAATAAAGCGTATCTGGTTAATTATGAATTAAGGTGTTCATCAGGACAAGTCTATACAAGCAGCGCGATAGAAAGTGGTGTTGAGAGTGTTATTAATACCAGATTTAAAAAGAAACATAAGGCACAATGGAATCGAGAGTCCGCTCACAAGGTGTTGCAACTTAGAACCTCTTTAGCAAGTCACCAATGGGCTAAAGATTGGAAACTAGTTAAACGATATATTTATAAAAATGCTGTATAACAACCATGTTAGGAATGCTCTCAACAATTTAACTCACTTGCAGGTTAATTGTACCCAGAGGATGCATAACTGTATAAAAAACAAACTGATAGAAGTCTTTGCAACAAAGCCCTTTTTCAAAGATTAATGATTGATTTGAGAGGATATAAAATGCTTGGTATTTAACCAACAAGAAATGGAAAAGAGCCTAAATAAAATTAAATACAGGCTGATAGGAATGGAATCAACAAAAAATGGAAAAGAGCCATAAATTCTCAGTAAATAGAAAATAATTAATTATTTTTCAATTTAAAATAAAATATAAAAAATTAATATATAGGTATGATTAATCATTTATAATGAAGTGAGAAAAAATGTCAAAATTTAAAGAAAAGTGCAATTTAAATATTAAAAAAATGAAAGTAGTTCTAGGTTATTTAGAGGATGAAGAATATCAAAATAATGCAGAAAAATTAATAGATAATATAGTTAATGATGTTAAAAATTATGAGCCAAAATCAGAACATTCATGTCAATTAAAAGCTGATTTAGGTGGTGTAGATAAGAATGCAATAGATGGTATTTTACCTAAACCTTATTTACATTTACCTACATTACTTCCAATATCAAGAGTAGGGACAGAAGCAAGGAAAGGAATTAATGTAGATTCTTATACAGACAGAGCTAAATCAATAATTTATTTCTTAGATCAAGTTTATAAATCAGAGATGACAAAATGCCATTCATTAGACATAATAGACAAAGCTCTTAATGGCCACGAACTTGTACATAAAGATCAAATACAGGAGATAATTAATAGCGAAACAAAAATGAATAATGATACTGCATCAGCAGTAATTCCATTTCTATTTCATGAAAAAGAAAAAAGTTACTTAACTAAAATTTCAAACGATTGTGCGCCTAGCTTATAAAAGATTATGGTTGTGTTGAGTTGTGCTAATCAAACTATTTTGGCTCTTTTCCATTTTTTGTTGGTTAAATACCAAGCATTTTATATCCTCTCAAATCAATCATTAATCTTTGAAAAAGCGACTCAGTTTTAAAGAAACCATAACAGCGACGCTTAACTACTTTAATTTTATTATTTAAACCTTCAACAAATCCGCTAGTTGCTCTATTTTTAAAATAATTCGCAATGCTATTTTTATGTTTTTGTAAGGTTTTAATAAATGTATTGAAACAGTTAAGATCACTTTTTTCTACTTTACTAATCCATCTATCTATTTTAGCCATTGCTGACTTTCTATCATCATACATATTAAATATATGAGTTAATTTGATGGCATAATGATGGGCTTGTT
>JAKJJQ010000153.1:0-1887 GCA_021713415.1 Thiotrichales bacterium 19X7-9 | reverse complement strand
AGATTCTATTGCCATAATATTGTCTATTCAATATCCTTTATCAAAGTAAGTAATCATTAAAAGTAAATAATTTTAAATTATTATATAAAATAATTAGATAGTAAATATTATTGAAATTCCTATGCATCAAGTTTATAGCCAACCTAACCAAAAATCGAATGTTATTGGCAATATTAGTGATCAAAATAACCAAGAATATATCAAAATCTATCAAAAAAATAACTGGATTAAAGTAGGTAATACTAACACAGGAAATGTTGGATGGGTTAATATAGGACAGAATGCAGATAAACAAAGCCAAATTCAATATCAGAATATGCTAAACTCTCTTAATCAGCAGTACCAACAATTACAAGCTGAAAAGCAAGCATTTGATCATGCTTATCAAAATAAAATTGAACAATTACAATATAAAGTAAATGCTTTGCAGAATAAAATAAATAATAACCAACAAAACTCAGAATCTACACAGTCTAACCCTCAAGTCCATCGATATTTCAAATCCGTAAATGTTCAAACTAATCAAGATGGTAAAACTGCTACTGTCACTAAACAATGGCTTGGTAAAGATGGCAAAATACATAAAGAATCAAAACAAATACCTGTAGCTGACCTTCAAAATATGTCAGTAATTTGACAATTAAAATAACATAAATTAGGCATACAAATAACGTATCACATTAGTATATATCATTAATTATTGCTATAATTAAAATATGACTGGCTAGTTGAGGGAACAGCACTAATCAAAGGGAATCTATATAATTACACTAGCGAGCAAGCTCATTAAATTGAGAAGCCCAAGTGTTTTTGCGATTTACCGTCCTAAAATATATCACCTCTTCAGCCAGTTGCAAATTAACTACTTGTGGTACTATTTTCAGGATTACTTTCTTGCTTATCACAACAAGCATTTAACTTGTGATTATTTTCAGAGCAATTCTTATTCTTACAACAGCATTTATAAGCTGCAATTAATATAGTTACTGAAGAAAACATAACAATAACTGTATTTAAATATAAGTCATTTGAAAATAAACTTAACACCCATGCTGCAAATTTAACTACTAATGACAAAACAATTACAGATATAACAAAACAAACAAATACCATTAGATATTTTTTATAACAACATTGATTAATTTTAAATGGACACTTCATAATTTAAACTCCATTTTTAGTAAATAATTTTTAAAACTAATTAACTTGCTCTCAATTCAGGTGCTGGATTTCTTAAGTTTAAAGCATACTCCTTTTGTTGTTCATAACTTCTACCTGCTTTATAAAAAATTGGCTCTGGCGAAAAGCTATTGTTATTACTATTATTCAGTCCCATCTTATCAAAAACATTTTTTAATTGCCTATCTTGACTTTTATCTACAGAAAATTCAGGTTTTTCAACCATATCTTTTTGTTTATCAAATTGTTTACGCTGATCTAATGTTAAATCTTTGCCCTGCTGAACTTTTCTTGCTAATTCATGAAAACTTGCCATATTAACAACCCTAATAATATGCTTGCTATATACTCTATAGATTACATTAAAAATTTAACCAAGCAAACAATATTTTATATGGAATGTATATGCCTAAAGGAACTATCAAATACTTCATCTTTGTCAAAATAGCATTACAATATTAAGTTAAAGTTTAAGCAGTTGTAGAAATTCTGTGATGAAATAGCTTCATACTAATAACCTTGAATGAATTTAAGGTCAATATTTTTCAATATGTATAAAAATATGATTTAAAAGTCATTAAAAATTAGCTAGCTTTAATCATCTCTTACACTATAAATTTAGGGACGATATGCTTTTAAAATTATCTTGGCATATTAATATTTAAAGGTTCAGATCTAATAGATTCCTTTACTTTATTATACCCATCT
>JAKJJQ010000152.1:0-1958 GCA_021713415.1 Thiotrichales bacterium 19X7-9 | reverse complement strand
TCAAGAGAATCAATATCTAGAGGTAAGGTAAATTGGGCCATTTTTACAAGACTTTTTATTTTTCATCACACCATTGTAACCCTTATTCTATCTACATTCCATACCAACAAGAAATGGAAAAGAGCCACGATGAATTATATCTTGTGTTTGATCATCATAAATCTCTGTTACAATTCGTTGCTTTAGTGCCATAAGTTACTCCATAATTGTAGGTTACAAAAATAGAGTATCATAAAATAGAATAAACATAAACTGTGTTAGGAATGCTCTCAAACCTCTTCGGTTTTCAAACTTTCCCGTTTAATGTACCGCGTGGCAAGCCACGGGGTAATTGCTCAAATATATTAAATTTTTAATTTTCCTTTATGTGAATTATACCATTTATAGTAAGTACGTGGGGAAATACCATTTTCTTTCAACGCTTGGCGTATTGATTTTCCTCCATTATTAACATAATCATTGTAAGCAGAAAGGCATTTTTGTTGAGTCTCTTTAGCTTGACCTTTGGGACGTCCACCTTTATTTGGCGAAGCCCTTAATCCCTCAATTGTCCTTTCTCGTAAACGGTTGCGTTCAAATTGAGCTATCCCTGACAAAATTGTAAAATATAACTCACCCATCGCCGTTGAGGTATCAACATCTTCTTTAAGAGATTTAAATATTACGCCTTTAGCTTTGAACAGTTCAATCAATTCAAATAAATCCTTAGTTGACCTACCAAGACGATCATAGCTATGAACAATTACGGTATCTCCTGCCCTCAGACGTGAAATCATATCTTGTAATGCTGGTCGTTTTGTTGTAGAGCCTGATGTTTTATCAATAAAAATATCATCATAGCCATGTGCTTGTAAGTCAACTTCTTGGCGGTCAATTTTTTGCATCTGTGTTGAAACTCGTGCATAAGCAAATATTTTTGATGTTGAGTTATTTTGAAATTTACTGATCACCGATTAACTCCACTGTTTCACCAATGGCAGACTCAATAAATTTAGTATGTTCATCTATATCATTAAGGGATATTAAATAATCTTCACGATGGTCATTAGTAATCAATGGTGGTAAATAATCATTTCTAATAGCCTGATATGTCATTAATAACCTCCCTACACGCCCATTACCATCAGCAAAAGGATGTATTCTTTCAAAATAAATATGAAAATTAGCAATGTCACTCAGTGTCATTTTATCTTGGGTACGATATAGTAAATTTCCTACATCCTGGTCAATTGCACTTGGAGCAGATAGCTGAATATCAACGCCGAGTATTTGTCGTTCATCTTTACGCCAAGCACCAATTGGTCGTTCAATTCTCTCTGGTGACACTTTAAGCGCCTTATCAAATAAAATGGCATGAATGTCTTTGATAAAATCACTGTCTAGCTTGTGGCTTGAGTTTTCTGCTTTTCGTATAATAAAATCAAAGGCATCTGCAAAACCCAAGATAACCAATTGCTCATGTAATGGTTTATTTGGTGCAGTAATACCGCTTTCAAGTAATCTTTTGGTTTCACCAAAGGTAAGCGTTAAACCCTCAATTGCACTTGAATGATGTGTAATGCTAACTCGAAGGCTTCTGTAAAGATCATTTTTTTGAATGGTATTGAGTTCTGATAATTTAATCATAATAGTATGCCACTTGTTATACAAAAATTAAGGTATTGGTATAATTTTAACTATTTATTATGTATAACGCAATAGTATAACAAAATTACTTAATTTTGGATGGACAAAATCGATTTTTGACCAAAGTAAAATTGAGAGCATTCCTAACACAGTTTATGTTTATTCTATTTTATGATACTCTATTTTTGTAACCTACAATTATGGAGTAACTTATGGCACTAAAGCAACGAATCGTAACAGAGATTTATGATGATCAAACACAAGATATAATTCATCGTGAAGTTACAGAGGAAAAAGTTATTAAATCTCCAAAATCAATAGATGATTTAGGT
>JAKJJQ010000151.1:0-2002 GCA_021713415.1 Thiotrichales bacterium 19X7-9 | reverse complement strand
ATCACTAATGCATATCCACATGAGCCATATAAAAATCTCACTATAGCCTTTAAAACTTTATTTATAGAAATCATCATCTTAACCCCCCATTACAAACTTGATTTTTTCTTCTATCAGTTCCAGTAAATCGCATAACCACACCACCATCTAGTAACCGAGATATTACACGTTGGCCTACTCGCTTCTCTAACTGACATCGATCAAGATTTGAAATAATTGCTGTTGGCAACATTTCTTCATAACGATCGTTGATAACATCAAACAACTGCAAGTTATCTGATTCATTGCCACGGTTAAGATCAAATTCATCGATTACCAAAAAATCATAGCCAAGATATTCTTGCTTAACTTGGCGCTCGGTTTTATGACAGTTTGGTGAGTAAGTTTCGTTAATGCTGTAGATCAAGTTATACGCCGTAATTACTTTTACCTTAGCGCTATATAGACTGATTAATTGTCGCATAATGCTAACAGCTAAATAATTTTTACCTGTGCCTGTACCTCCATGCATAACAATATTTTTGCCTTCTTCTTTCATGACATCAAAGTTATCAGCATAGTTCTTAGCCAACTTAAAATTTATTTGATCATGACGATTCTCAGGCTTAAAATTTTCAAAACATGCTTTTTCAAAACGTTTTCTAATACCTGACTGAGTTAATAAAACACCTACTTGATATGCTCTTTCTTGAGCTTGTTTAATCTCAGCATCACATTCTGAGCAGCTATAAAAATAACCAATCTGATGTTTATCACAATGCTGCTTTTTCTTTTCAGCTTTCAGCTTCATTTGCTCAACAAAGCTTTCAATTTTGCTTATTGTTTCCATTATGCTGCCCCTCTCTTTTGATCAAAACCATCAATATCTTTTTTAAGATTTTCAAAAAAATCATCACCAAATGCAGCTTTAATATTTGCTTCGTTATGTGCATCAAACTCTTCATCTGTCATACGCCAATTTTCATCTAAAATGTCATTAACAGCAGGTATTTGAGGTTTACTCTGTTAATTATTAGCTGGTAGCTTCAACGGATATACTGACTTCCATGAATGCATGATTGAATTTTCAAGCATTTTTTTTTGCTCATTGAGAGGATGTTTTTTTAACTCACTAATTAACAATCCTACAGCCCTATCAGTATTTTTAACTTTAAGCTGTTTACGTAAATCAAGATATTCTTCAAAAATTTCATGTAGAGATGAATCAAGTTGATTAATCAAGCTTTTATTAAACCTATTTTTCCCCTTAGGGGGGATTATAGGGGGGTTATTATTATCTATATCTTTATCTTCTATCTTCTCTCTTATATCTGGCGTTACAGTTTTGTTACAAAGCCGTTTCACCTCTGTTACTTCAGCGTTACATTGTAACGTTTTTGATTCTTTTTCATCCTTTTTATTATCTCTAAACTTTCTTACTCTAGCAGCACTTTGTGACTCACTTCCAATTAGTTCAGGCACGCAAGTTACTAAAAATTTTGATGGTTCGATTTCTTCAAGCAATCCAGATCGAAGCATAAATTCAACTGTGATCTCAACATTATCCTCATCTTCATCTAGTATCAAAGCAAGCTCATTAGGCAAGCTATTTTCTATACCCTCAAATAATATAATTCCTTGATTTTTTATTGATAAAAGCATGATTTTTTGAAAAATAACAGTATAAGTATCTCCACCTGCAATTTTTCGTAATTTTTTAATTTTTGGCTCTGAGAAAAAGCTTTCTTTAAGTTTAAGCCAATAATAACGTTTACTCATATTCTGACTCCTCGTGTAGATTTCGACATACATCGGGTGGGTCGAAGCCTTACACAAGAAAGGCCGGCAGTATTCCCCTTACGGGTATTGTATTTCTGCACACCACCCGACAACTTGTAAAACAAGAAGTGAATGAATATGTTCAACTGTGATACCATTTGTCGCATGATTACGCTTGTGTGGTGGGCTTCGACTCCCAACATCTGAAATTGTAGCAAGCTATAATTATAAATCAAGTTCATAT
>JAKJJQ010000150.1:0-2008 GCA_021713415.1 Thiotrichales bacterium 19X7-9 | reverse complement strand
TGGGACAGTTGGTGAAGGAGGTAACTGGAAAGTGGTGGAGCGGTATGTTAAGAATCAAGGGTTAAAACTGGATGAAGCGCAATTGCGACTCTTTTAATACCCCGCTGCTTGCCGCGGGGATATTTATTAATAAGCTGTATAATTATCTTTATACAAATAATCAGTCTATTAAAATTCAGACTAGTCATCATGGTCTATGTATTGGGCATGTTTCGTTATTGAATGATAAACAAACTCTTGAATTTTCTTGTAATAATGGAGCTTTCTTTCCTGTCAATAGACCAACTGCTCCTGAATTATTTGGTGGTATATGGCTTAAAAATACTCACAAAGAAATTGGGAAAGCCTTATCTGCTATTCAATCAGTTGGTATGCTCCCAGCTGGTAATAATATAGTTTATAGTGAAGCAAATATGAAAAACTTAATCCATAAGTACTATACAGATGTTTCTAAAAATATTATAGGTACAACAAAGTCGTATGCTAATTTATATGCTGAAGCTGTTGCAAACCCAGATCCTAAAACTGGAATTGGAAGATATTTTAATAATTATGTTTATTCATATAGTGATTATTTAGGTGTAAGCAATTATGTTAACCCGCCATTTGGGACACCAATTAAAATTACTTTAGCTAAAATGTCTCCAGGTAAACAAGTATTGCCTATTATGACAAAAATTTCATGGATTAAACAGGCGCCGACAGTTAATATGACTTTTGGTAAACGAAGCAAACAATTTAACATTAATCAATTAGCTAAAGTAGTCAATGGTCAAAACAATGAAAGCATTAACTATAGTTGTAAAGTGGCTAATGAACCAAATGCTGCATGTAATGCAACAATATTAAAAGATCAATCTATTTTGCAGGTTAACTTTAGTAACCTAGTAGCAAATAAAGATACAAGCTATACAGTTACTGCTACAGCTAAGGATTATAACGAATTATTACGAGATACAATCCAAGGAAGCATTACTTATCAATCAAATCCAAACAGTATTCAATGGGGAAGCCATCCAATTAAAGTTAGTGATATAACTAAAACAACTGCTAAGATTACCTGGCTTGCTGTTTCGCAACCTATTGATGGTGTAAATTATAAATATACAATTACTGGTAAGGGTGTTGATCAAAATCCATTAACATCTCCAGTACCTATGTTTATAAAACAAACAAAATTGCTTCCAGATACAACCTATACTGTAACAGTCGCTGCTTCAGATCAAAATGACACTATAAAACGCAGCCAAATATTTACTACTCCAGGCGGTAGCAATAACAAAAATGTTTCATTTCACTTTATGGTTCCATCAGAGGAAGGCTTAATATCTGTTGTAGTTAATGGCGTTAAATATCATATATCTTCAAGTGAAGATTCAAATATTCATTCTACATATAAATTACCTATTAATACGGCATTTAAGCTAAAAAATAAAAATCAGCTACCATGTAAAATTAAATTATTAGGTAATAGTAAATCAGGGTTTAAAGTAGATTATATTTCAGGTAATGCTGTATGTAAGTCAATTAACTATACTAATGAACAGTCTTGGAATCCTAAAAAACGTGTAGTAGAGCATATTCCAACATTACAAATACCTGCCAATCTATAAAAGAAGGCCATGATTTGACCTTTTTCTGCTTCTTGTTGAAGAAAATTAATTATTACTATTTGTGATTAAATTTTATATTATAGACTATAGAAATAAATTAATATATTAAAAAAGATGATTTAATTATAGTTAAACTATCATTAATAACCTAAGAAACAATAATTGATATAGTTAAATTTGAGCAATTACCCCGTGGCTTGCCACGCGGTACATTAAACGGGAAAGTTTGAAAACCGAAGAGGTTTTCATGTTAAACTAAAAAAATGTCGCTAGTAAGATCATTTCATTGTGCCTATAGCACTCATTACCACATAGTTTTTCCTGTGAAATACAGGAAGGCCTTGCTGATCTCAAAAGTAGAGTGCCGTTTAAAGGCAATCTGCGAAGAGATAGGT
>JAKJJQ010000015.1:0-62088 GCA_021713415.1 Thiotrichales bacterium 19X7-9 | reverse complement strand
AACGTTCGAGACTAGGACGTTGATAGGCTGGGTGTGTAAGTGCAGTAATGTATGAAGCTAACCAGTACTAATGATTCGAGTGAATTGGTTATATCAGTAGACTAGATTGTTAAGGGTCAAACCTAAAAGTTTCCCGGTGAATATAGCAAGTGTGAACCACCTGATTCCATACCGAACTCAGAAGTGAAACCACTTTGCGCCGATGATAGTGTGGCAGTTGCCATGTGAAAGTAGGGCATTACCGGGGATTTAATTCAAAATGCCTCCATCAATGGGGGCTTTTTTGTTTGTGATATCTAAAATGGGGGGAATATAATGAAAATTCATACAATAGTTGATGAAAATAATGAGTAGTATCGTAAGCCATTTTTTGATTCACTAGGCAATCATAAGATAATTAATCAATCACCTAGTTTAAATATAGAGTCACAATTGATGACTGGGCTTCAGTGGTTAAATAAATTAAAAACAAATAATTTAAATGATCAAGAAGAAGCATATTTAGAAGCAATGATGTCCATTGCTGAAAAATGTCAAATTTTGGCGATTCCTGCAGGTGGGTGGAGTGGATTATCTAGCCAAAATTATAAAGATCATAGAAATGATACATTTTTACATTTACATAAGCCTGAAAAAATGTCTGCTAAAGAATTAGCTGATTTAACAGCAATCTATTGTCATAAACAATTGAGGCATCCAATCATTGGAGAATGTCATGGATTACAAGCATATCATCTATACCATGGTGGTGAACTACTTGTTTTTAAAGCAGGTATTAAACTGAGATGTTTAGAAGATCCAAGTTTAGTATTAATTGATGGAGTCTTTCAACATGAATCTCAAAAATGTCAAATGGCACAAGATGCTAGTTGGCATCAAGATTGGAATCATAATACATATGCAATATTATCAGATAATATTAGCTATCAAGGTGTGGAGACTTCTCACCCTTTACAGTCAAAAGATTTAACATGGATAGCTGAACCATGCTCAATTAGAACAACTATTGGTGGAATACATGCTATTAATGGTCTTAATCATTGGGTAAATAAACACAATGGTGGGTTTAAGGTAGCAATAAAAGAGCAGGCTGAAATTTTAGGTGCTTATGTTAATAGAGATGATGAATCTGATTTAGATTATGAAAGTGACGGTGAAAGGGGTGATCTAATAAATTATAAAAGTAGATTATCAAAAATTGAAATAGCTGCTAGCTGGGCTAAAATCTATGAAAGTGTAGATGATATGTTTACAAAATATAAGCCTATCATCTTAACAGTTCATTTTAATACAGCTCTTTCAATGACTGAGTTAGAAAGAGACTTTAAACAAACAATTTTCAAACATATTGCAAGGGCTTATATAGAAGAAATTCCAGGGAATATTATTACACGTATAGAACATAATAATGATTACTTAACGCAATATCATCCTTCTAAATCGACAAATATTGAATCGGGATTAAAAGAAATAAAATCAAGGGCTGATAAGTTTACATCAAATACTAATATTTTCTTTAATAAAAATTTAATTACTAATGAACGGTTATTGCCTGAGAATAGGCTATGTAGATAGATATTAGTGTTTATATAAATGTACATCGGTTTGAGGGAATGGAATATTGATATGATTTTCATCAAGTAAATTTTTAGCTGATTCTAGAAGTGCCCATTTAGTGCTAATTGCATCAGCTCTCATCGTCCAATAGCGTAGTAATAGATCAACACTACTAGAAGATAATGCATTAACAACCACCACAGGTTGAGGGTCATTTAGTATGGAGTCTGTCTGATTAAGTAGCGTCACTAAAATCTGTTTCGCTTTATTAATATCATCTCCATAGCCAATACCAATAATTAGATCAGTACGACGTTTATCTTCAAAAGAAAAATTTGTTATTGTGCTAGATAGTACATTGCCATTAGGAATGGTTACTTTTTGATTTTCAGTTGTCATTATTTCTGTAAAAAATAATGTAATTCGTTTGACTGTACCTGAAGCATTTTTATTAATGTCTATAAAGTCACCAATATGAAATGGGCGGGTGGCTGCTAAAATCATACCAGATGCAAAATGATTTAATGAGTTACGTAGGGCAAATGCAATCGCAAAAACAGAAGCTGTGAAAACGCCAATCATACTTGCTGTTGGTACGCCTAACTTAGATAAAGCAGCGATCAGTGCTAGAATAATAACCGTATAAAATAAAATTCGAGCAATAAAGTTAGTTAGTATTGGTTCAACTTGAGCTTTAATCATAAGTTTTTTAACTAGGTAACGAATGAACTTAGCAACAATAATACCTACAATAAAAATAATTAATGCATAGAGTAAATTACTACCTATAGTTAAGCTTGAATTTAGTATGTATTCTTTTGTGATTAATGTTGTATCAACAGTTGGATCTGCAGCTGCCATGCGTTATATGCTCCCTAATGATATAGTCTATGATTGTATTATGCGCAAAAATTAGCTTAATGATCAAGCCTGTAGCAAATCATATTCATTTTAGCATTCGTGTCTTTGAATTTTTTTGCTACAATAGAGCATCCTTAGAGATGACTAAACATTAAGTTGAGTTAATTATGTGTGGAATTGTTGGCGTTTTATCTTATCAAAATGTAAATCAAGCATTGTTTGATGCATTGACGGTTTTGCAGCATCGAGGTCAGGATGCAGCAGGTATATTAACATGTGATCAGCGAGTGATGGCATTAAGAAAAGCTCGAGGCTTGGTTGTAGAAGCAATTAGAACACGTCATATGTTACGACTAAAAGGTAATACAGGAATTGGCCATGTTCGCTATCCAACCGCTGGTTCTGATAGTGATGCTGAATCACAACCATTTTATGTTAATTCACCTTATGGTATTGCATTGGCACATAATGGTAACTTGACCAATTCAATCAGTTTAAGAGAAGAGTTAAATCTTGTTGATAAACGTCATATTAATACGACTTCAGATTCAGAAGTTTTATTAAATGTATTAGCTGCTGAATTAACCAAAGAAGATGCTTCAATTACGGACTTAAAGGCAGAGCACTTTTTTCATGCAATGGAGAATGTATTTAAACGCACACGTGGAGGTTATGCAGTTTGCGGTGTTATTGCGGGTGTTGGTTTATTTGCTTTTCGTGATCCTTATGGTATTCGACCATTAGTTTTAGGTGCCAAAACAAACGAAAAAGGTCGTGAAGTTATGGTTGCTTCAGAAAGTGTAGCACTTGATTGTGATGGTTATGAAATGCTTGGAGATGTGGCGCCAGGTGAAGCAATATTTGTAGATTTAGATGGCCATATTCATCGTAAAGTTTGCACTGAAACTCATCAGTTGATTCCTTGTATATTTGAATACGTTTATCTAGCAAGGCCAGACTCTGTTATTGATGGTGCATCTGTTTACCATACACGTTTAAGAATGGGCGAGAAAGTAGCAGAAAAGCTGTTACGTATTATGCCTGAACACGATATTGATGTAGTAATTCCTGTGCCAGATTCTGGCAGGCATGCAGCTTTAAGTATTGCTGATACATTAAATTTACCCTATCGTGAAGGATTTGTTAAAAACCGTTATGTTGGGCGAACGTTTATTATGCCAGGACAGAGTGAGCGTACTAAATCAATACGTAAAAAATTAAATACAATGGCATGTGAGTTTCAAGGGCGTCATGTGTTATTGGTTGATGATTCTATCGTAAGAGGTAATACCTCTCGTAAAATTATTGAAATGGCGCGTAAAGCAGGTGCTAGAAAAGTTACAGTGATCTCAGCAGCTCCGCCAATCCGCTATCCAAATGTCTATGGTATTGATATGCCAACACATGATGAGTTAATTGCTTATAATGCAAAAGATAGTGAAATTGCTGATTTAATTGGCGCAGATGATGTTATTTATCAAGATCTTGATGCTTTGATTGAATCAGTTAGTGAGGAAAGTACGAATCTAAAACAGTTTGAAACTTCAGTATTTGATGGTCAGTATACAACCGGAGATATTAACGAAGACTATTTTGTTGAGTTGGCTAATCTACGCAATGATGGACAACGTCAAGTTACTCGAAGTCTACTTGATATTCACAATGAAGATTAATGAGTATGAAAAAAATAACTTATAAAGCATTTGATGATATAGCATCATTTCTACCTTGTGACACGCCAGATAGTTGGGTTTATGCAGCATTAGAAAACCAAGAAGTCATGCTAATTGACCATGCTAATTGTGAGAAAAAGGCAGCATCGAGTGCTTTAAGTTTAATGTATCGTTATCAAGAAGAGTCACAACTTTCCTTAAGAATGAGCAAAATTGCAAGAGAAGAGCTAGTACATTTTGAACAAGTTATGGCGATTTTAAATGATAGAAATATACGCTATCAATATATAAGTCCATCACGTTATGCACAAGGTCTAAGAGAGTTAGTAGCCAAAAATGAACCTCAGAAATTGGTTGATACATTAATTGTTGGTGCGTTTATTGAAGCACGTTCATGTGAACGCTTTAGCAAAGTAGCACCTTATTTAGATGATTTATTAAAGAAATTTTATCAAGGATTATTAGCATCAGAACGACGCCACTTTAGTATTTATTTAGATTTTGCTCAAAAATATTCAGATTGTGATATTACACCTCGAATTGAGCTTTTTGCAAATAAAGAAAAAGAGCTTATTCTCTCACAAGATGAGATATTCCGCTTTCATAGCGGAATACCTAGGCTATTAAGTTAGGGTAATGTTCTTATGAAGCAACTTTAATTTTTTTAGGTTTCATAGCTTCTGGAACTTCACGCATTAAGCTGATATTTAAGATGCCATTTTCTAGTTTTGCATCAGTTACTTTGACATGGTCAGCTAGCTCAAACGTTTGACTAAATGAGCGCTCAGCAATACCGCGATGTAAAAATTTACGTTCACTTTGTTTAGATTGCTCAGCATGTGTGCCTTTTACAACTAGTTTGCCATCATGCCAGGTAATATCAATTTCATCTTCTTTAAAGCCGGCGATTGCCATGCTAATTAAGTAATCGTTATCTCCAAGTACTTCAATATTATAGGGAGGATAACCATTATTATTACTTTGAAAGTCAGAGTTCATCAAATCGAATAAACGATCAAATCCGACGGTACTTTTAAAAAGAGGTGATAAATTAAAATTTGTCATGTTATTTCTCCTATTATTTAGCGAGTTTTAGTTTAAGCTTTTAAAGCCTTATTGTTTGCACCCATAATCGGCATGCAATTAATATATTTGGGCTTTAAGTTTATTTTTCAAGTAAGTGTTAGCTAAAAGAGAGTTAATGATGGCCACAGTGGCATTCAAATTAAGGAAATGCTAACCTTAAAAGAGTAGATTATTAAATGATTTGGAATAAAAATGCTAAAGCGTATAGGCAGTGTAGTTTTAATTACCTATTTTGTCATCTTAGTTGCCGGTTGTGCTACAGCACCACCTAAAACGGTTAAAAATGCTTGCGCCATTGTTAATGAATATCCTAGTTGGTATTACGATGCATTAGATTCATATAAAAAATGGGGTGTGCCTATCAGCGTTCAATATGCAATTGTAAGGGCTGAGTCAGATTTTAGGTCAGATGCGCAACCACCAAGAGATTATGCTTTAGGCTTTATACCATGGGGTAGGGTAACCAGTGCTTATGGCTATGCACAAGCAGTTGATGGCACTTGGGATTGGTATAAAAAATCAACAGGCAATAGTAGCGCATCCAGAAGTGATTTTAGAGACTCTGTTGATTTTATTGGTTGGTATAGTAATTATATATCTAAGGTTACAGGCATTAAAAAAACTGATACTTATCATTTATATATTGCCTATTGGCTAGGACCAGGAAATTATAGTAATGGTAGTTATAAGTCTAATCGACAAGTACTTAATAAAGCTAAAAAAGTTCAAAGTTGGGCTTGGCAGTATGCCAGTCAGTTAAAACGATGTGATATTCCTAAAAAAAGCAGTTCTTGGTTTTTTTAAAGGACAATAATTAAAAAGGATTGCAAGATGATAATGTATATATTTAAAACACCAATTCGTTGGATGGATATGGATGCTTATGGCCATGTAAATAATGGCCGTTACTGTGATTTTATGGTTGAAGCTCGTTTTCACTGGTTTAATCAGATTGAATCATTAAAACAGTGGATTGAAAAAGATCAAATTCAATTTGTTATGGTTAAGCAAACAATTGAGTATATAAAACCGTTTACATTTCCTGGTGAAATTGAGGTTGTACAACTACTTAAAACCATTGGTAGAAGTAGTGTTGAACTAGATTATAATTTAAATTTAGTATCTGATCAGTCAGGTAGTTATGCTAAAGCTTATGCTAAGCTTGTTGCTTTTAGCCTGTTAACCAAAAAATCTATGATGATTCCTGATGAGATTAAACAACAATTATTAGAAGTTGCAAATCACTAAACAGTTAATACATCTTGATTATGATATTTATGACTACAAAGTTCACTTGCTGTTATCTTTTGATATTGCTTGGCTTTAGTTAAATTTCCAGAATGTTTGAGTGAATCAGCAATGCTATCTAACACTTCTTGGATTATACGTCTTATATGTGCAGTTGATTCAACTGAACCTATGCCTTTTTGTTTAGGTATTAATGGAATATTTTCACTTTTATAGGGTAATGGGCTAAGTGATAAATAACTACGCCAGCGCTTTAAAGCATTTAATGAAACTTCATCAAGCCTTCTTTTATATTTACTATTTAGTGTAATATACCAGTAGTTATTGTTATCTTTAGTAATATCACTCATTAAAGGTGTGTGATAGTGCTTAGTAACTAACTCTGATGGTTTAATACCCATATTAATCATTAAATTTAAAATAAAATAAGCGCGTTCATACAGTGCTGGATTTTTATCTGCTAAGTATTTACTAGATGATAAAATTTCTTTTAAATCTTGTTGATTAAGCTTAATATTTTTACTGGTTGTTTTTATATTTAAGTTATATTTTTGCCTTAAAAGAATGGTTGGATTTTGTTTAATATATTGTTTTTTAATGAGGAAATTAAAAAATGTACTTAATATCATAATGATTTCTTTAACTGAATTTTGACCAATTTTAAATGTATGAATAGAAGCCATTTTGCCTTCTTTATGTTCACTTTTTGATAAAATGCTAACAAATGGACGCCAGTGTGGGTTAGGTACTCTAGCATCATTAACGCTAATGAATTTATTAACTTTTTTAGTGCTAATCCATGATTTTGGAGGTGTTTTGCAAAACTCAATATAATTAATTAAATCATTTAATGATAACTTTTCTAAGTCTTTATCTGCAATTAACCAGCTCCAGTGTAATAATCGTTCAATTTCTCTTCGATATGAGGTATAGGTACCTTCACTTCTTGAATTTAATTGTAAAAATAATTTAGCTTGTTCAAAATCACCTTGATTTTTAATAGCAAGATGAACGTAATCTTTTAACTTAAATAGTTGTTTTCTGGTATCAAATAATGCTGATGGTGTTACAGTTGTCATATTTATATTCATGATTATCCCCTTACCTTTGATAATTAAAATAAGTGGTATAATTATTAGACATATAAAATGAGCTGGCTATTTACATAATGTTTGATTTTTTAAATTGACATTTCTTTTATTTTGATGTATCAGAAAACCTTGTAATTTAATATCAACTAGGCAGCAATCAAACTTTATGGATATCTAAAACATAAAAAAATAATATTTATGTTGTAAAAATAATATAAAAATCACATATAGTTAGGTTTTTATTGACATTGTATTTCTATTGTTTAATATTTATTGCATTAATTATTTTATGTTGTAATTAATTTCCTTAAATATTATTTAAATAATGGGGTTGCAAACAATGCTAATAATAGATGCGATGGAAGAATTAGGCTATAAGCCTAGAAAAGATAAAAGTAAAGAATCTACTGATGGGGTTTGTTGGGGAATTGCTGCCATGGCAGCTCAGGCACATGCTCGTGGTGAATTTGATATATTTCAAAGAAGAATAGAATTTATCCATTCAATTGCCTATGAAAAAGAAATTATAAGTGATTTATCTTCATCAGAAGAAAATATTTTTAAACATGGCGGTATTGCTAGTATTAAGTTATTTGCACAATTAAAAGCTTCAAGTCCATTAATTGATCAGATTGAAGATGCAGAGAATAGAAGGCGATTGATTGCTCAAGGAGATAAGAAAATTTTTTTAACTGATCATGATGAATTATTATTGTCAATTAAGCCATTTTTTGAAGGTATTGCATTGTATATGAATTGTTTGACAAATAGTCAAGATCCAGATAAATCTTTAATTGAACAAAACTTTTTACCACTTCAGGATTTTCAAAATATTGATATTGCAAATAGTGTTTTTAATGAAAATAATCAAAGAGGTCCAATTAGTGGAGAAAAAGAAGATCGTGGTATTTATGTTCAGTCTGAATCAATTCGGTTTTTTACAAAAGAAACATTAAAAGAGTATATTGAAAAAGCTTTTAAAGAAGAAGGTTCATCGATTAATATTGAAAATGCCAATCATGTAGTTAACTTAGGGAAAAATGGTGATCAATACTGTTTGATTAGTCATGATTATATGGTGGTTGATCGTGACTTGGATAAAGTTATCTCTGGACTTTTAGATCATATGGAAGCTAATAAAGATCAAGAAATTATTGTTAATGCTAAAATAATAAGCCCTAATAAACCTGAAAATGGTATTGCAAAGGATTATAAGGAAGTCACGATAAAAGAATTATCAAAGTCAACAAGTGTCGGTTCATTGTTTTATTTTGCTTTAAAGATTGGTCATGCTGAAGCGATAGAAAGCTATATGGATATCATCAAAGTGGATTATTTAAAAGATAAAAAGCAAAGTGAAGAAATGATTAAATTGGCTGCAGATGAGCAGTCTAGGTTAAGTACGAACCTTGCACTAAAAAATAGCCGAGATAAAAAAGTAAAAGCAATATTAGAAGCAACTGCTGATGGTTCTAATGGTTTATATATTGCTTTGTTAGACAACCATCTAAAGGCAGTTCAAGCTTATATTAAAGGACTGAATAATCTAGATTTGGATCAAAGTATCAAAGTAGAACTTTTATTAGCTAAAGATAGTAAAGGCATTCCCGGTGCTTTAGCTGCTTTTGAAAAAGGTTCTAGTGAGTTAATAAATGTCTATCTTGAGGGAGTTAAGCATTTAAATTTAAATAATACTGAAGTATTAAAAGAGTTTATACTACCTGGTTTATCAATGGCCTTAGCTGGTGGATGTTCTAAAGCTGTAAAAGGATACCTTCAGTGGGTTAAAGATTTAGATATTAAAGATAAAGAGCTTCTAAAAGAGGTTTTGCAAGCAAATGATGAAGGTGGGGACTCGGCTCTTTATAATGCCTGTGTAAATAATAGTAAAGCAGTTAATGCCTATATTTCAGGTATTATAGAGCTTAATCTAGAAGACGAAGCATTATTAAAAGAGCTTTTGCAGGCAAAAAATAGTGATGGAAATTCTATCGTGACTGTGGCTTACTGTTCAGATGATGATTGGAGTCAAGAGCTTAAAACATATATTGAAGGTTTTAAAGAAGTAGCTATAGATCAAGAGCTTTTAAAAGAATTACTTTTGTCAGAAGAAAATGGTTGTCCACAAATCTATCATGCATTTGCTGGTGGTCACACAGAAGTGGTTAAGGCTTATATTGAAGGCATTAAAAGTTTGAATTTAGAGCCAAATATTGTGAAAGAGCTATTATTAGCAAAGTATAGCAACTATCCAACTATTGGTTATGCACATCATAATAAGCATCACGAAACAGTTCAAGCGTTTATTGATGGAATTAAGAGCTTGGAATTACCTAAAGAAACTGTAATAGATTTGGTAAAAGAGTTAGAATTTTTACCTGAAAGTGATAAAAAAGAGCTTCTTTCCTCTGTCAAAGAAAAATCGATTGCTTCTATAGCCAGTATCCAACAAGTTGACCCTTTATTCAGTGTTAGTGAGCAAGCTTCTAAAGCAGCTGAAAGTGTTACATTTTGTTGATCTTTTTAGATTATGATATAAAAATTTAATCAAAATACATGTTATAGGTAGATAATAAGTGACGTGAATTATTTGTTTGCGTATAATAAAAGAAATTTTTTAAATATATTGTGTATTTAATTAAAGAAAGCTTCTAGTAATACAGTGAGCAATTAATAGGTTACTTCGTTATGAATATGGATATATTAGCTGCAATGAAAGCATTAGGTTATAACCCTGATGAAGAAGGTGTATGCTTTGGTATTGCGGTTATGGCAGCATTAGCTCATCTGCGTAATGATTTTGAAAGTTTTCAAAGACGAATGGAGTTTATACATAGGTTTTATTCTGAGAAACCTCCAGCAGAACTATTTGGTTCAGCAGAAATAACTAACTTTTTATATAAGCTCTATTCAATAGAGTCTTTTAAAGAAAAAATAAAATTAGCAGAAGTTAAACGAATTCATGAAGAACCTTTAGACGAAGATGATCATATTTTATTATCGATTAAACCGTTTTTTGATAGTATATCTCTTTATACCAACTGCTTAGGCAGTGACCCAGATGTTATTAAGAATTTTAGGTCAATTCAAAACTGTGAAAATATTGATAAAGCTAATGTGATTTTAAATGGACAGCATGATGCTTTTGCTATAGATGATCAAAAAAATTATGCTATATATGCTCAATCTGAATCGATTAGAATTTTTACGCATTCTACTTTGCTAGAATATATTAAAGATAACTTAAAAGAAGGCTTATCAATTAACTTATATGATATAGATCATGCATTAAATATAGGAAAGCATGGAAATGAGTATTGTTTTGTTAGTCATGATATTGTTATTACTAATAGTAACTTGGATACGATTGTATCTAAATCTATGGAGTATATGGAACAAAATCAACAACAAGAAATTGTTGCTTGCGCTCAAGTATTAGGAAGCCAAAAACCTGAACATGGTATTGTTCAAAGCTATGAGAAAGCGACCATTAATGAATTGTCAAAATTTACTTATACAGGCAAATTATTAGCTTTTGCTTTACAGTATGGTAATACTGAAGCGGTTAAAGATTATATAGCGGTAATTAAAGAAGCTAATGTAGCTGCAAAGCGTAAGCATAATTTTTTATTAAAAATAATGAAAAGTGATGATAATCAAGATGCTGAAAATCATTTTTCAATGTTAATAGAGAAAGAAAATGAATATACAAAAGAATTATTACTATCAACTGTTGATGGGAGTCCTGGTTTATTTTTAGCCTTACAAAAGGGGCATGCTGAGACGATTAAAGCTTATATGGATGGCATTAAAGCGCTAGATTTACCTTGTGATATGAAAAATGACTTAATATTAGCAAATGGTAGTAAAACAACGGGTTTACAGATTGCTTTTGAATATAATCAAGCAAATGCAATTAAAGCCTATATTGTTGCAATTAAAGATTTTAATTTAAAATTAGAAGTTTTACGAAATATTTTATTAGCAAAGAATATTAATGGTATTGCTGTACTTTTTATTGCATGTTGTAGAGGATATAGTGAAGCTGTTACAGCTTATTTTGATGGTCTTAAAAGTTTAAATATACAGGATCAAGAAGTACTAAAAGAATTATTGTTAGCTAAAGGTAATATCAACTGTGATAAAGATAATATTGATTCATCTCTTTATGCTGCTTGTCTAAATGGTCATAGTGAAACAATTACAGCCTATTTTAAAGGCCTACATGACTTGAATGTAAGTCACGAAGTATTAGAAGCGATTCTTTTGGAGAAAAATCAAGGCGAGTATTATGGAAGTTCAAACTTACATATAGCGCTACATAATGGTCATAGTCAAGCAGTTAGCGCTTATTTAAAAGGGCTTAAAGCGCTTAATTTAGATCAAAATGTATTAAAGGAAGTTTTATTAGCAAAAGATAGCTTTGGCTTACCTGGTTTGTTTGTTGCATTTGAAGCAGGGCATACAGAGGCCGTGGTTTCATATATTAAAGGGCTTATACAATTGGATCTAGCACCAGAAGTAATAGCGGAATTATTATTAGTTCAAGCACATGATGGAACTTTGGGAATTCAAGCTGCGCTTGATAATAAGAAAGATTCATTTAAGGCAATAAAAAATAAGCTTAAAGCTATGGGGGTTGATATTTTTGAAAATATGCTAGATAAGGTTAAGCAAAGTAATCTAAATATATCTAAAGAAAAAAAAGAAGCAAGTTATCTATTTGATCAGAGTGATAATTATCAATATGAAAGAAATCAATGCGAATACCTGAAGTATTAATTATATATTATTGAGCATGATATAAGATATTCTATTTTAAAAGTTGAACAACTGGTTGAAGAGGATAGTATGCTAAGACGGCAAATCGCAATAACACTTTGGGCTTCTCAATTTACGATGAGCTTGCACGCCAGTGTAATAATATAGATTCCCTTGTGTTGGTAATGTTCCCTCATCACACCAGTTGTGTATTTAATTATATCAAAATAAATCGAAAATTGCTTATAGTATTTTAAGCTTAATGTTTTTATGGGTGATTTCTCAAATAAATAAGAGATATTTTCTATTTGATTAAATTAAGGCCTATGTGAAAATATACTTGCAACCCCCTAAAAAATTAGGAAAGAGCGAATTTCTTAAGGAATTAAAGAATAATCAAATAAGGATGTTGATATCGCTCTTACCTACTTTCTTTAAAATTTAGTCTAGTTTGATCGATTAACAGCAAGCTCAGCTAAAGAGATTAGTGCATCTTTATAAGGTGATGGTGTTAAGTCTTTAATTGCATCTTTGGCTTTTTGTGCATATTCCAGCGCATAGTTAAGTGTATAATCAATACCTTGATATTGTTTAATCAGGTTGGTAATTGTATTTATTTGTTCTAGTGCACCATTTTCAATTGCAGAATCTATTAATGCAACAGCATCATTATCAGCTTTAGTTTTTGTATAAATAAGTGGCAATGTTGGTTTACCTTCTGCCAAATCATCACCAAGATTTTTGCCTAGTTCATCTTCAGATGCGGTATAATCGAGTACATCATCAGCTAGTTGGAATGCAATACCCAAATTTTTACCATACTCAATCATTGCAAGGTGATCTGAAGTTTTACTGATAACGGCAGAAATATGGCATGCAGCCTCAAATAATTTAGCTGTTTTACAGTAAATAACACCAAAATAATTCGTTTCAGTGACTTGAGGATTATGACAGTTCATCAACTGTAGAACTTCACCTTCGGCAATTTTATTTGTTGCTGAAGAGAGTATTTGCATAATTTCCATAGAATCAAGCTTGACCATAAGTTCAAATGCTCTGGAGTATAAAAAATCACCAGTTAAGACGCTAACAGAGTTACCAAATAAGGCATTTGCTGTATCTTTACCACGGCGCTTATACGAGTTATCAACCACATCATCATGTAGTAATGTTGCTGTATGGATAAATTCTATAATCGTTGCAGCAAGTATATGCTTATCACCATTATAACCTAGAGCTTTGGCACTTAACATTGTGATTAAGGGGCGTAAACGTTTGCCACCACTTTGAATAATATGATGGCCAATTTGGTTAATTAGCACCACATCTGATTCTAAATGCTTGATAATTTCACGGTTATTTTGTTGAATATCATCAGTTATTAAAGATTTTATTGCTTCAAGTGTCATTTTTTATTATCAACATCAACTTAAATGGATTGCCTACAGCATATGAAAGTGTACCATGAAGGTCAAGTAATCTCGCCTTATTATTTTTAAGAGCAGATATCATTTTATTGTGATTATCCTTAAGATTTGTCCATTGAATTATAAAAATTCGTGCTTAAGATGCTAATTGATTTTATTTGCTAAAGCGAGTATGATAAATGATCGGTAAAAGCGGCTTATTATATGGCTGCTTTTTTGTTTTATTAGTATGTAGATAAAGGCTCAAAGTAAAGGAGTTAATTGGAGATGCAACGCATTCCTATGACAGTCAATGGTGAAAAACAATTAAAAGATGAATTGGAAAAGTTAAAATTTGAAGTCCGTCCTCAAGTTGTTGAAGCGATTGCTGAAGCCCGAGCGCATGGAGATTTAAAAGAAAATGCAGAGTATCATGCAGCAAGAGAGCAGCAAGGTTTTGTAGAAGGGCGCATTCGTGATATTGAGTCTAAACTTGCTAATGCACAGGTAATTGATGTGGCTAACATACCAGCAAATGATAAAGTGGTGTTTGGCTCAACGATTACATTACTCAATTTAGATAATGATGAAGAAAAAATTTATCAAATTGTTGGTGACGATGAAGCCGATCTAAAATTAAATAAAATTTCAGTTTCTTCACCGATTGCAAGGGCATTAATCGGCAAGTTTGAAGGGGATGTTGTTGAAGTGACAACACCAGGGGGTGTTACAGAGTATGAAATTTCACAAGTTCAATATGTTTAAGTGAAATAAATTTTTTATCAATAATTCTAGTCTATAATTAAAAGGATGTTCTGCAGTTTTGTTATAAGCTGTGGAAAATAGGTAGTTTTAGCTATTTTAATTAATAGTTTAGACCTAGAGGAAGGTAATTGATGAAAAATGGTACACATAGACTTCAGAAATTAATTTTGCGTTACTCCATTTTAGCAATTGTATTGGTTTCTGTGATTGTTGCCTGTATTTCAATCTATCCTTTATATTCTAAATTACGACAAACAGAGCAACAAGGCCTTATTTTTGCAAGAGATACAAGCGTATTAATTGTTAATGAATACTTATCTCGAATTAAGGATATTGCTCGACAAGTCTCAAGTCGTACTAAAGCAAAACAATTATTAGAAGATTATCAAAAAGGTAAAATTACAAAAGCCGATATGCAAAAGTACTTAAATACGATATTAGAAGCAGCATTAAAAGGTAGTCGGCAATTAGTTGGTATTACAAGAATCAATCTTCAAAATGAAATGATGGCAAGCGTTGGCCAACCCATTACTTCTGATTTTAAATATGACCTAAAAGAAAATAGATTATATTTATATGGACCTTTTGTAAGAGATAATCATTATTATGTTTTACTTTCATCGCCTATATTTAACCAAAATAATCAACCAATTGGTATTGACCTTACCTTGTTTGATATTGACTCTCTTCAGGAAAATATTTATCAAGAAATACATCATAAACTTGGAGAAATCGTAATTGCACGTATTGATAATAATCAGCTAATTGATGTGTTTTTCCCGATTAAAACACCATGGGTAAATAGTGATTCGTCAGATAATAAATTACAGAGTTTATTAGGGCGCGCACTACAAACTAAAGCTGTGGGAGTTGAACTTAAAGCTATTAATAATCAAAATGTATTTATTGCTTATGCGCCGCTTCATCAAGCAAAGTGGGCTGTGGGCGTTATTATTAAGCAGTCAACTTTATTTGCATCCATACAGGTTATATTATGGGTTATTATAAGTATTATCATTATTATTGTAATTTTGTTTGTTCTTGGGTTAAGTTTATGCCTACGCCCATTATCAGGTCGAATCATAATGAACACAAATGAATTAAAACAGCAAATTCAGAAGAGTCAAAAAGAACTGGAAGAAGCTAATAAAAAGTTAAATCATTTAGTTATTATAGATCCTTTAACTCAAGTTCTAAATCGCAGAGGGTTTAAAGAAGCATTCAAAAATGAATTATCACTTGCGAAACGTCATGGCTTATCTTTAGCTGTACTTTATATTGATCTTGATAATTTTAAACCCATTAATGATCAATATGGTCATAAAGCTGGTGATATCGTATTACAGACTTTTACAAACCGCATAAAAGAGAATATCAGATGTGAAGATAAAGTTGCACGTTTAGGCGGTGATGAATTTGTCGTACTTGCACCACATGCAACAAAAAATGATGCGATAAGTATTATTGAGAAGCTTTATAAGTCAGTCATTTCTATGCCAATTAAATATGAGCAACAAGCCATTGAATATTCAGCTAGTTTTGGCTATTCAGTTTACCCAGCTGATGGTGAAGATGTCGATCAATTATTGAAGGTAGCTGATCAGAGAATGTATCAAGCTAAGAAAGAGAAAAAGTGAAGCTAATAAAAAAAGGTCTATAAGCCACACCCATAGGGCCAGGCACAGCCTAAAGCAAACTGTTCATAATAATTTTCATTATCATCAGATTGTGAATTTTTTAAACTAACAACAACTTCGTTAATCGATTGAGCACCTTGGTAATCATTTGGATTAAACATTGGTTGTTGTATTTTATCTTCGAGTGTTTTAACTTTTTGAATATCTTGATGTTCTAAATTAATTAAGTCTTTTTTAGTACTAAAAATACAAGGTTGACACTCTAATGATCGATGATTTAACAAGGGAATTGATGTTTCATTAATTAAGTAATCACGTTCGCTTTGGGAATGTTGAAAAAGTGGTTGCCAGATTACTCTATCATCATAATGCTCGCTTTCATAAACATACTCTTCTAACATTGCTTGTGATTGAGACATACTACGTCGATGCGGTAATAAGATAATCGCAGACTCATCTTCATCATTTTCTTCCAACCAATTTAAAATAGGGATACCTTTTAATAATCCAGGACACCATTGAAAACGGATACTTGGAAATTGTTTTCTGTCTTTAACAAGTGTTTCAAATCCAGCGTTTGCTTTTAAGATATGAAGTGGAATGTCTAGTTGATTTAACCAATTTTGAACGAGTGATATTCGTTGATGCCAATTTGAGGCAGCCCAACCAGTATCAACATATAGAACCTGTAGATTAGATAAGTTTTGCTTCGATGCCCATTGTATTAAAGCGATTGAATCATCACCAAAATTTGCAATTATGACATGCATTTTTATCTAAATTCCTACTGTTTTTCGAATGTCATTTAATAATGGTCTTGCAATTGCACGTGCTTTTTCACTACCTTCTTTTAAAACAGCATCAATTGCTTTTTTATCATTGATTAATTCAATATAGTGTTTATATGGTTCAGCAAGGTTAGTAGAAATTTTTTCATATAAAATTTGCTTCATTTCACCCCAACCAATACCCTCTGCATAACGCTTAGCAATTGCCTGTGCTTCACTTTCACTAGCAAATGCCTGATATAAATTAAATAAGGTACAATCTGTTGTCTCTTTAGGTTCTTCAGGTGGTTGAGAGTTGGTTACAATTTTCATAATTAGCTTACGCATCTTCTTAGGTTCTATAAAGATGGGAATCGTATTTTGATAGCTTTTTGACATTTTTCTACCATCAAGGCCGGGTAGTGTTTGTGTTTTTTCTTCAACAAGTGCTTCAGGCGCTGTTAGTAGCTCTTTTTGATAGATATGATTCAATCTATTGGCAATATCTCTTGCAATTTCAATATGCTGGATTTGATCTTTACCAACAGGAACTAAATTAGTATGAAAAGCTAAAATATCCGCAGCCATTAAGATGGGGTAGTTGAATAAGCCCATGGTAATACCAGCATCCAGGTCTTGTTTATTAGCTTCTTCATTTTGTGCAACTAATGCTTTATAAGCGTGAGCGCGATTGAGTAACCCTTTAGCAGCAACCGTATTTAATATCCAGGTTAATTCAAGAATTTCAGGGATATCACTTTGGCGGTATAAAACTACATTTTTAGGGTCTAAGCCACAAGCAAGCCAAGTTGCAGCAACACCATAAATATAGTCTTGACGTAACTTAGGATCCCATAATTTAATTAAAGAGTGATAATCAGCAATAAAATATCGGGCTTGATAATTTGGATTATTGGCTAAATCAAGTGCAGGTTTAATTGCACCCATATAATTACCTAAATGAGGAATCCCTGAAGGTGTGATGCCAGTTAATACAATTTGTTTAGAACTCATAAAGTGTTTAAATCCTTCTATATAGCAATTAAGAGATTATATCAATAAATAGAATGCTTATTCTAGCGTTCGTTTTTGGGTTTTCGAGATAAGCGTTTGCGATCACTTTCACTTAAATGTTTTTTTCTAAGGCGAATATAGCTTGGTGTGATTTCTACTAATTCGTCATCGTTGATAAATTCTAGTGCACCTTCTAAGGTCATTTTGATTGGTGGTGTTAAAATAATATTCTCATCTTTACCTGAAGCTCTAACATTGGTTAGTTGTTTTTCTTTTGTAACATTTACTGTTAGATCATTATCACGCGAGTTCATGCCGACAATCATGCCTTCATAAACTTCAGTTTGTGGGTCAATAAATAATTTGCCACGCTCTTGTAAATTAAATAAAGCAAAGCCAGAAGCCTTTCCTGCACCATTAGAGATTAAAGCACCATTGCGCCTAGATTCAATAGAACCCTTAATTGCTGGGCCATAATGATCAAATACATGGTGCAAAATGCCGGTGCCTGATGTCATGGTTAAAAACTCAGTATGAAAACCAATTAAGCTTCGTGATGGGATAATATACTCTAGTCGAACTCGACCTTTTCCATCTGGCACCATGTCTTTTAATTCGCCTTGGCGTTCACCTAGTTTTTCCATTACAGAACCTTGATAGGTATCATCAACATCAATAGTTACATGTTCATAAGGTTCGCAAAGTGCACCATCGATTTCTTTAATAATTACTTCAGGTCGAGACACAGCAATTTCATACTGTTGGCGACGCATATTTTCCAAAAGAATCGATAGATGTAATTCACCACGCCCTGAGACTTTAAACTTATCTGGGTTATCTGTTGGTTCAACTCGTAAAGCAACATTAGTTAATAACTCTTTTTCTAAGCGTGCTGCAATTTGACGTGAAGTAATATATTTACCATCTTTTCCGGCAAACGGTGAATCATTGACTTGAAATGTCATGGTAATGGTTGGTTCATCAACGCTTAATGATGGTAAGCTTTCAGGTGTTGCTGGATCACATAAGGTATCTGAGATTTTTAACTCTTCAATTCCAGTAATACAAACAATATCACCAGCAAATGCTTCAGCTACTTCTTTTCTTTCTAATCCCATATGGCTAAAGACTTGTAGAATTCTTCCCTGACGTTTACTGCCATCAGCATTAATAATACTAACAGGCATATTGGTTTTGGCAACGCCACGAGTGATACGCCCAATACCGATAGTGCCTACATAATTAGAATAATCTAATGTGGTAATTTGCATTTGAAATGGACCATTTAAGTCAACTTGAGGTTGTGGTACTTCATCAACAATCATCTGAAACAATGCATCCATATTATCGGTTTTATTTTCATGATCCATTGTTGCAAAACCTTCTAATGCTGAAGTATAAACAACAGAAAAATCCAATTGTTCATCTGTTGCACCTAAGCGATCAAATAAATCAAAAACTTGATCCATAACCCAGTCGGGACGAGCGCCAGGGCGGTCAATTTTATTAATAACAACAATTGGCTTTAAACCTTGTTCAAAGGCTTTTTTAGTAACAAATCGTGTTTGTGGCATAGGGCCATCAACCGCATCTACCAATAGTAAAACAGAGTCAACCATTGATAAAATACGTTCAACTTCACCACCAAAGTCAGCATGTCCTGGGGTGTCAACAATGTTAATATGATATTCACCCCATTGAATAGCTGTATTTTTAGCTAGAATAGTAATACCACGTTCTTTTTCAAGATCATTGGAATCCATTACACGTTCAACGGGTTGATTGCGTGTATTTAACGTGCCAGACTGTTGTAATAGTTTATCGACTAATGTTGTTTTACCATGATCAACATGGGCAATAATGGCAATATTGCGTAATTTATCTACCATAAGGATATGCCTTAATCTATAAAAATTGATAATAAGTTGTTAAATTGATTGCTCTTACTTAAAATGTAGCTAAATTGTACTGATTTATAAAATTTAATCAATTGAAAAGCTCAAAAAGCAAATTTAAAATGAAATTATTGGTTATTTTGGATATCTTTATCAAGTGGCTTGGCTTTTAGTGTTGTTGAATCAAAAGCAGTAATCATAACGCGATCTCCTGATTTTAATGATGCATTGACTTCAACACGCCACTGAGTATCACCAATTTTAGCTTTAGCATAGCCATTGGTAACATCAGTTAAGAGCGTTGCTTCTTTACCAACATATTGACTTAAGCGGACATTTAAATTTAGGGCAGCCTTATTTTGTTTGCTCATTTTATAACTGCGATAAATTTTATACCAAATTAAACAGCTAATGATAGCTAAAATGGCCGCAATAATAACCTGAGCCCAAGTATCAAGACCTGGATAAATCCAAGTAATTACAGCCATTACAACCGATGCGATAGCAAAAAATAAGAAAAAGGCTGTAAATGATAATAATTCAACGATTAAAAATACGCCGCCTAAGATTAGCCAGTGCCAAAATATCATATGTTAATCCTATATTATTTTGTGATGTTCGTTACATTAGATTGTAGATTAATTTGTTTTAAAAGTTCGCTAATGCCACCGACAGAGCCAATAATACCACTAGAATCAACCGGCATCATGATGGTTTTTGAATTATCAGCAGATGCAATATTACCTAAAGCTTTAATATAATCTTGGGCAATAAAAAATTGAATTGCTTCAAGACGACCTTCGCTAATGGCTTTTGATACATATCCTGTCGCTGCGGCTTCTGCTTCAGCTAAACGTTCATTAGCTTCTGCTTGTCTATACTGAGCTGCCTTTTCACCTTCAGCATTTAATTCAAGTGAACGCTTTTCGCCTTCAGCTTTTAAAATTTCAGATTGTTTTTGTCCTTCAGCCTGTAAAATATTAGATTGCTTTATGCCCTCAGCTTTTAAAATTTCAGCACGTTTTTCCCGTTCGGCTTTCATTTGTTTTGCCATAGAGTCTAATAGGTCTTTAGGTGGTTGAATATCACGGATTTCTACACGAACAATTTTTACACCCCATGGATCAGTTGCTTCATCTAATACACGTAATAGCTTTGCATTAATAGCATCGCGGTTGGAAAGCATTTCATCTAAATCCATAGCGCCTAAAACGGTACGAATATTCGTGATAATTAGATTATCAAGGGCGAAAACAAGATTGTTAATCGTATAGGTTGCACGTTTGGCATCTAATACTTGAAAGAAAGCAACACCATCAACTTCGACACTAGCATTATCTTTACTGATAATTTCTTGTCGAGAGACATTCAGTACACACTCTTTCATATTCATTTTGTTCGCAACTCGATCCATAATTGGAATAATTATATTTAAGCCGGGCTTTAGTGTTTTCTGATAGCGGCCGAAGCGTTCAACAACACACTCAAAGCCTTGAGGTACAACTCTAACAGCAAATACAATAATAAATGCAATTGCAATGACAATGACAATTGCAAAAATAACGTTAGGAGTAAACATCAATTAATATTCCTTCTATTACTTAAAATTACTAGCTTTGAGAGTATATCATAAGCTTTGGCTGTAATATAGCCAAATTAATTGCAGCAAATGCTTGCAATAATACTAAAATATGATAATGTGCGTTGTAAATATAATTTAAAATAGGGAATACTTGTGAGTGAGCAAAAAGCATTAGTTGGTGTTGTAATGGGTTCTCAATCTGACTGGGAGACGATGAAGCATACAACAGAAACATTAAAAGCATTAGGAATTGAGTATCAAGTGCAAGTTGTATCAGCACATAGAACACCGGATTTGTTATTTGATTATGCTGAAAATGCAGAAAATAAAGGTATAGAAATCATTATTGCAGGTGCTGGAGGTGCCGCTCATTTACCAGGGATGTTGGCCGCTAAAACACATTTACCTGTATTGGGGGTGCCAATTCAATCAAAAGCATTAAATGGCCAGGACTCATTGTTATCCATTGTACAAATGCCTGCAGGTATTCCAGTTGGGACATTGGCAATTGGCAAAGCAGGTGCAGTAAATGCAGCATTATTAAGCGCTAGTATATTGTCAAATTCATATCCGGATATTAAAGAAGCAATTAAAGATTACCGATTGAATCAAACACAAACTGTTTTAAATAATTTAGAGCTTGAGTAATATTAAAAATAGAGCAACTAGGGGAGCATTATAATGAAACAAACAAAAAAACTAGTATTAGGGCTTATCGTTTTAGCCTTTAGTTCAGTAAGTTTTGCATCGGAAACAAAATTACCAACACCACAACCAGAATTTGAGCCTGATGCACAGTATCAAGTAGAAAAATATACATCAAGCCAAATAATCGTTGAGGCTTTAAAAGGTTTTAAAGGTGGGCTTGTCAATTTAGAAAAAGAGCTAAAAGATAAAAAAGTGGATGTGGCACAAGTTACCTTATTATTAAATGCAATCCAAGCTCGTCAAAACCAGATGGTTATTCTTCAGAATCAACGAATCATCAATCAAAATCAAAAAATTATCCAATTATTGGAAGCGCAAAAAAATTCTTTAAAAAATGCGCCTTAAGCTTATTGACAAGCGCAAGCATAGCGCGTAAGATTACGCTTCGTTGGCGGAGCATAGCGCAGCTTGGTAGCGCATCTGTTTTGGGTACAGAGGGTCGGGGGTTCAAATCCCTCTGCTCCGACCAATTTTAAAGTCTTTTTAGTTAAGGCTTTAACGGCAGAATAACAATGCGCCCGTAGCTCATCTGGATAGAGCATCGGCCTTCTAAGCCGAGGGTAGCAGGTTCGAATCCTGCCGGGCGTGCCATCTAAAAGATACGATGGTGGTCGTAGCTCAGTTGGTAGAGCCCCGGATTGTGATTCCGGTTGTCGTGGGTTCAAGTCCCATCGATCACCCCAAATACGCGGAAGTGGCGAAATTGGTAGACGCACTGGATTTAGGTTCCAGCGGGTAACCCCCGTGAGAGTTCGAGTCTCTCCTTCCGCACCAAATTTTATTATTTTCTCTAAAAATATCTTAGAATAATATTTTGTAATCGCTTTATTTTATCATATTGAATTAACTATATAATTATAAAATATTTGCAATAAATGTAATAAATATATAAAATAATAATTTATTTATAATGATGATTTAGGGGATTTGCTGTGAAAATAATAACGAATAATGAGTCTGAGTGTCAGGGGCTTTCTGGAGCACAGGGCGTTGTATCAACACATATAACAGATGCCAATAATGAATATGCAAGCTTTCAAACAAAAGGTGTAACTGACTGCCTTGGTATAGGTGTTAGGGTAACTTCTGCAGATGGAAAAATCAAACAAGTTGGCTTATATCATTCATTAAGCGAGCATGATTTTGATAAAAGCAGAAAGAGTCAAACACAAGAAAAAATGTCAAAACATGTTAATAAAAGTGATAAGGAAAGAGAAGCATTATTAAAAGATAAGAATATGATGTATAAAAGAGGGGCAGCATTTGATGATAATGAATATACAGTCTGTGCTATAGCACAATTGCTCTCGACAGTTTCTAATGGCGATACAATTAAAATATCACTGCATGGAGGAGATACTGGTGGAAATTTAAAAATAGCAGAGGCTCAAGCTGCTTTAAAGCAATGGGTTAATTGTTATATTGAGGCTAAGGGATTGGATTCTATTAATTTGGAATTTGAAGTCGTTCACCCTCCTGGAAAAGGGAGTACTTTTTTTGCAATTGATAGTAATGGTGAGAATTATATCAAGGAAAATGATTATAAAGAATCTCTATTGGTCAGACAGTTAATGGCATTAAAAGATAATATAGAATTAAATGCAAAAAATAATTCACTTGACATGGGCATTAGAGATAATATCGTAAAAAGAGAAATTGCTATTGATGATAAAAATTATATTGTTCCAAGAGCTGTTAAAGAAGCTTATGGCTTGTTAACTGAAACTTTAGCTAAGCCTGTAGCTTTTGAAAATCAGGGAAAAAATATTCAATATTTAGAAAGTCAGCTTGGTAAGTGTGAAGCAATACTTAATCAAAAGCATTCTAATTGTATTCAATCAGCTCATGCACCTTCGCATTTTTCAGAACAAGCAAGCTATAGTCAAAAACAGCTTCAGATGGAATTTAATGGTTAAGATTGAGATGGAATCTTCTTGCAAGAGTGAATGACAGCAACAATAATAAAACCAACGCCAACAAGGCCTGTTAACCACTCAGGGACATGCATAAAGATTTTAACTAGCATGATAACAGCTAAAAAGCCAATGGCATAATGAGCACCATGTTCAAGATAGCGAAAGCGACTTAAGGTTTTATGGGCAACAAGATAAAGTGTTAAAGAGCGCACAAACATAGCGCCAATGCCTAGACCAATCATAATAATAATAATGTTTGTAGAAATAGCGAATGCACCGATAACCCCATCGAAGCTAAAAGAAGCATCTAAAACTTCAAGATAGATAAATCCAGCTAAGCCATTACGCATTGCACCTTCTGTTACATTACCACCAACTAAATGGTTAATGACATGAAGTGCTTCATGTACAATAATACCAATAAGATAAGCCATCATAATTCGATAAATATCCAAGCCATCAAGGTAAGATATAGCGCATAAAATAATACCAATAACAACAGCAATGGTAATACTTGCACCTTTAACACGGCGAAGGTAATTAATAATAAAACTATTCTCAATTGGTTTAATCCACTTATATTCATGATCAGAGAGTAAAAAGCGGATAAAAACCATTAATAAAAATGCCGCCCCAAAGCTAGAAATCATAGGAAAGCCTTCTTCTAGGGCTTGTTGGTATACAGCTGGGTGATTAAGTGCTGCATCAATGACTTTCGTTAATGACATAGTGGTTGTCAGATTAACTAATATAATTGGGAAAACAAGTCGCATGCCAAAAACGGCAATGGGTAGTCCAATCCAGATAAATAGCTTTTGCCATAAAGGAGGCATTTGCTCTAACACTTTGGCATTAATTACTGCGTTATCAAAGCTTAAAGAGATCTCTAATATCGCTAAAATAACAACAAGATAAAGCACTAGCAATGTAGGGCGTTCAACATAATAGATCGCAGCAATAATACCGACTAGGGTGACAAAAAACGACCCATAAAAATAACGTAAGTGCTTTAACATCTAATTAACACATCCTTTACTAAATTTCATTGGCATATCATAACATACACGTTATGATAACCAAAACAACTATGCTAACGAATAAACAAGTTTAAAAAATACATGTGGTATTTAACTTTAATTATCATTTTACTAGTCATTATTATCGCTTTGATTTGGCTAAAAAGTGCAAAAAGGCGTGAGTATGCGGTTAATATTGCCAGAAGCTATTGCCATAAACATAACTTACAGTTTTTAGATGATTCTGTTGTTTTAAAATCATGGTATATGAGTAAGAGTTTGTCAGGCAAACGTATTATGGTGCGTATTTATCAATTTGCATGTAGTAGCGAAGGAGTAGAGCGAATTTATGGTGTTATTATATTTAATGGTAACTTATTAAAAGATGTCTATCTTGATGATAAAGCCATTGATCATACAGAACGTTTATTTAAGGATAAATCTAATTTATCTGATGCGAGTATGAAAGAAGATAATGTTATTGCATTTCGTCCTCGCTCGGAACAGAAAAAGGATAAATTATAATGAAACTGTATCAGTTTCCACGCGTTGATAATATGCCAAGTATCAGCCCATTTAGTATGAAGTTGGAAAGCTATCTAAAGGCAATGGATATATCTTATCAATTAATAGAGACTTTTGATCCAAGAAAGTCACCAACGGGTAAAATACCATTTGTTGATATCAATGGTAAAATTATCGCAGATAGTGGTTTAATTATCTCAAAATTAGAAGCTCAAGCACAATCACCAATGCAAGCTAGTTTATCTACGACTGAAAAAGCAATTTCTTTAGCTTTTATTCGTTTAATGGAAGAACATTTATACTGGGTAATACTGTATTCAAGATGGATTGATGATAAAGGTACTGCTATTTGGGCTGATAAAATACAAGAAGCCATGGGATTATCGAAACTTGCATTTAAATTAATCTTCTCAGGTGTTAGAAAAAATATTGAAAAAAGCCTGCAATCTCAAGGTATGGGGCGTCACAATAAGGCAGATTTATATGCATTAGCTCAAGATGATATTAGAAGTGTTGCAGATTTTTTAGGTGGGCGTGATTTTTGCTTTGGCAGTGTGCCAACATTAATGGATCACTGTTTGTATGCCTTTATTTGTTCTATTATTTGCGTTACTTGGAATTATCCATTAAAAGCGTTTACTCTAAAGTGCCAAAATTTGATAGATCACTTTAATCGAATGATGGGACTATATTATCAAGAGTATACAGTTACAGATTGTCTAATAGAAAAAAAACTCGAGGCAAATTCATGATAGATAAATTGATAGCATTTCAAGGTGCGCATGGTGCTTATTCAGAGGAAGCATTAAGACATTATTTTGGCAATGACGTTGAGGGTTTACCTTGTGAGAGCTTTGCTGAAGTATTTGATATGGTGACTAAAGGGCATGCAACGCATGGAATATTACCAGTTGAGAACTCATTAGCAGGTTCAGTAATTCAAGCATATGATGAACTATTAAAGCATTCATTGTCTATTCAAGCTGAAGTAATATTAAGAATTGAGCATAATCTATTGGCATTGCCAGGTGTTAGTATTGATGATGTTAAAACCGTATTATCACATCCACAAGCATTAGCGCAGTGTCATGATAATATCTTAAAACACGGTCTAAAGCCTGAACCATATTATGATACAGCTGGCGCTGCAAAATTTATTTCTGAAAGTCGAGATGAAACAGCTTGCGCGATTGCATCACACTTATCGGCAGAGACTTATGATTTAGAGATTTTAAAAAGTGATTTTGAGGATGAAGAATTTAACTTTACGCGTTTTTTTGTATTAGGCAATGATGCAATACCGTTTAATGAACATGGTATTTATAAAACATCGATTGCATTTTTAGTAGAGCATCAACCTCAAGCATTGGTTAAAGTATTAGAAGAATTTGCATCACGCTATATTAATATGTCAAAAATTGAATCACGCCCATCTAGGGAAGGACCTTGGCGATATATGTTTTTAGTCGATATTATGGGTAATGAGAATCAACCATTAATTGCAGAAGCACTGAATGCAGTAAAGGCTCAAACACCGCTACTAAGAGTACTAGGTTCTTATCAGGCAGCTAGTTTAAATTAATTATATAATGTGACTTAGACTAGTTTATCTTAACGGTAAAAGGAATTGCATTGTTTAGAAAGGACTTAATGATTAACCTTATCATACAGTTTATTTTTACTGCTGTTGCTGGTTGGGCTGATACAGCGGGATTTTTAATTGTTGCACATGTGTTTGTCTCATTTATGAGTGGTAATAGCACACAATTGATGGTTGCTTTGGTTCAAAATAATTTAATCATTACTTTGACAATGATAGTGGTAATTACAGGCTTTGTTTTCGGTGTAATTATAGGAGAGATAGTTCGGCATAAAGTTAAAAGGCGATTTACTTTTATTGTGTTATTGCTTGAAAGTATAGCATTGTGGTTAGTGATTCTATTCGTATTTTTCAATGACTCAAAATTTTTCTTTTTACCGATTTTTTCTTTTGCGATGGGATTACATAATACCTCATTATATAAAGAAAATAGCTTATTGGTTAAAACTTATATTTCTGGAACATTGGTAAGTTTAGGGCAAGCAATTGCAAAAGCTTGTGTTAGTAGAGAGAATTTAAAATTAGTGCTAAATCCTTTAATTGTTTTTATTGGTTTTGTTATTGGTGCAATTACTGGCGCTTTAATTAGTAATTATATCAGTCATCTGATTTCTTTAATTGTATTAGCATCAATGGTTAGCTTTATGATGCTATGTAGTATATTTATTAGGAGTAAGTGATTGTATAGAAAGGTTAATCTAAGTTTGTGAGAATAGATTTAACTTCCATATATTCAATAATACCTTCTTTGCCTCCCTCACGACCGATGCCACTTTCTTTAAAACCACCGACAGGTATTTCATGACTATATCCATCACCATCATTAATACCAATAAAACCAAATTCTAAACTTTCGGATACATGATTGACTTGGTTAATATCTTTGCCAAAGATATAAGCTGCTAAACCATAAACTGTATTATTAGCGCGCTCAATGACTTCATCAATTGTGTCATATTTAAAAATTGGTGCCACTGGGCCAAAGGTTTCATTTTGAGCAATAGGCCAGTCATCTTGGCAATTAACAATTACAGTAGGCTCATAAAAGTGACCACTTAAGTTAGCATCGTCATATGCTTTACCACCGGTTAATACGTTGCCTCCAAGTTTAACTGTATCATCAACTAGTTTACTCACTCGTTCTAAGGCTGCTTGATTAATTAATGGGCCAACTTGTGCACCTTGAGTAAATGCATCACCAACAACTAAAGCTTTGACTTTATTTGTAAATTTTTCAACAAATTCATCATAGATACTACTATGAACAAAAATTCTATTTGCACAGATACAAGATTCACCACCAACACGTAAATATTTAATGGCTAAAGTACGGTCTATTGCCTTTTCAATATCGACATCAGGTAATATAATTGCAGGTGCGTTGCCACCTAATTCAAGAGATAGTCGTTTAAGTTGCTCAGCACTTTTAGCCATTAACATTTTGCCAACAGCAGTTGAACCAGTAAAGCCAATCATTTTTACACGTCTATCAGCAAGCATCATCTCTGAAATAGGGCGAGGGTCTAAAGCAGGAACAATATTAAATGTGCCTTTTGGAAAACCTGCTTGATCAAAAATTTTTGCTAAATATAATGCAGTTAATGGCGTATCAGGTGCTGGTTTTAAGACAACGGTACACCCAGCAGCTAATGCTGGGGCAATTTTTCTTGTAATCATATTAGCTGGAAAATTCCATGGCGTAAAAGCACCAACTACACCAAGCGGTGAATATTCAGTACGTAAGCGTTTGTGTGTAAATGGTGAAGGAATCGTTTCACCTGTAATATTTCTTGCTTGTTCAGCAAAGAAGCCTAAATAACCACTTGAAAAAATAACTTCTTGTTTGGCTTCTTCATAAGGTTTACCATTTTCAAGGCTGAGTATTTTTGCGATTTCATCAACCTGTTCAAGCATTAACTTTTCAGCTTTTTTTAAATACTGAGCACGAACTTTAGCAGGTGTTACAGACCAACTTTTAAATGCTTTTGATGCAGCATCAACTGCTTTTTTTGTGTCTTGTTCATTACAATCGGCTACTTGAGCAATTAATTCTAAAGTTGAAGGATTAATAACTTCAAATGTCTCTTGTGTAACTGAATCAACCCATTGACCATTAATATAAGCTTTTTTTGTATTTTTCATTTGACTACCCTCTTAATACTTACAGTTTTATTGTTTTTGTTCGATAAGCTTATTATATCAAAGTGCTTTTAAATAAATAAAATATATTTTAAATATAATATTAATAAATTTTATTTATACAATAAAATGTCACTTGCCATTTAAAAGTGACTGCCATTAAACTAGAAGGATAAAGTAATTACTTTTAGATGGTTAGATATGAAACCTAATATAAATATTATTGAACATATTCGTTCGGTAGGATTATCAGCAAAATCAACGCTATTGAAAATAAAAAATATCTTTGTTAATGAAAGTGAAAACAGTAAAGAAGTACTTGAAATTTATGGTAAATATATGCTAGGTCATGCAAGTTCTGAAGATATGAATCAAGCAAACAAAAAGTTTCGTGAGTTATTAAAAGCAGCAGGATTAGGTGCATTATGCTTAATTCCAGGTACAGTTGTAACCTTACCCTTAGTCTTATATGCAGCTAAAAAGTTAAAAATTGATATCTTACCACCTTCATTTTATAAGGAGTTTCCTGGGTTGAAAGAATCTGAAAAAGATTTATAGATCAATTACTCAAACTTATACAGAATCTTTTAATATTATTTACTTACATGAAAACTAGGATTTGTTTTTTATAAATTTTTTAACAATTGTCAACTGCTTTTATTTATGCTTCTATTGATACTGCATCTAACTGTGGTTGATTTTGCTTCTGTTGCTGCTCATATACTGGTTTTGGTGGCTCGTCGACTGTGATAATAAGGTTATTTGTTTTATTTTCAAGTGACAGTGATACATGAACAGGTTTTCCACCAGACTCATCTAGTATGGATTTTATTTTATTCATATTTTTAATCATAGCCATCAGTTCATTTTTATGATGAATTGTCTCTTTAATACTGTTGATATTATCATGTAAATACTTATGTCCAGTAAGTGATTCTTTAACAGATGCCACGTTGGGGATCTGTGAAGAAATTGTTTTGCCATCTGCTTCTAAGCTATGTTTATCATTGCCAATGATACTAGCAAATGCTAAATTTGTTTTTTTGATATTATTTTCGTTATCAGAAATAGGAGAATTTAATTCGGATTCAACGCTGACATTTTTACTAGGAATGCTTTCCATCACTGTTTCAATAGCTTCAATATTGGCAGTATGACGATTTTTATCTTGTTCGGCTGTTAAATTTTTATCAGGGGATACTAAGTGAAATTTTAAATTACTGCTTTCAGAATTAAGTGTAGTATCTATATTCATATGGCGGCTAGAGTCTTGAATATTCATACATAGATTACCATTAGTATCTATACTGGGCTGAGAGACAGTAAAACCTTTTGTCTCTAATAATGATTGAGCAGTAAGCATACTAGCAATATCTAAGGCTTTTTTATCTACTGGTGTTTGAGTATTCTCAATCGTTTGATTTCCATAATTTTTTGATTCTACAGAGGGCTTTGATGATGTTGACTTGGCAGTATTGATTTCCTTGATGTTATTATAGCATTCAGAAATAAGATCTAGTAATTTTCGATCAAGTTCACTGTCATTATTTTGGGTTGCTTGAAGACTTTCTTTATTCAGGCGACTTGCTACATAAGCTTGTTTAAATTCTTGAAACGCATCCTCAAGTTCTAACATTATTTGAGTTTGTTGTTGTTTTTGTATCACTTCAATTACTGCCATACGAACTCTGATCTTATGAAGAAACTCATCAAGTTGCTTATTCATGTAATACCCTCTTTTAAGTTATTTAACTAGAAAACCATCTAAAGATTCTAAAAAAGATTACTAAGGTTTAATACCGTCAAATTACGGTCGAGTTATGTTATATATCGTTTAAAGAAAACAATAAAAGAGATAGCAATTAAAGCTTGTGTATTTATTAGCAGAGCCTAATATTAAACTATAAGCGTATTACCCAAGCTTATCTGAAGCAATATGATAATCTGGGTCTTCTAATACATTGACTTCAACAAGGTTTTTAGCTTTACCTAAAAGCTCTAAACATTCTGAACTTAAATGTCTAAGGTGTAAATTTTTACCCAAATTGGTATAAGTATCTGCAATACTATTAATTGCATCGATTGCAGAGTGATCACAGACACGTGAGTATTTAAAATCAATAATGACTTCATTTGGGTCTTCATCGTATTTAAATAGTGTTTTAAAATGTGTGGTTGAACCAAAAAATAAAGGTCCATGTAAGATATACTCTTTTTGTTTTTTCCCATTTTGGTCGTTTAGTTTTTCTTCAGTATAAATATTTTTAGCACTTTCCCAGGCAAAGACAAGTGAGGCCATAATAACACCAACAATAACAGCAATCGCAAGATCAGTTAATACGGTAACGATTGTCACAGTAATAATAATTAATGCATCATGTAATGGAATTTTTCGAATAAATTTAAAAGTTGCCCATTCAAATGTTTTAATTACGACCATAAACATAACGCCAACTAATGCAGCTAAAGGAATCATTTGAATTAATGGCCAGGCAACTACAATAAAAATAATTAAAAAGATACCTGCGGTAATACCAGATAAACGACCTCGACCACCTGATGTGATATTAATCATGCTTTGACCAATCATTGCGCAGCCGCCCATGCTTTTAAAAAAGCCACAAACAATATTTGCAGAACCTTGAGCAATGCATTCACGATTACCATGACCACGGGTTTTGGTTTGCTCATCAATTAATGCTAAGGTCATTAAGGACTCAGATAAACCAATAATGGCTAAAATAACAGCATAGGGAAAAATAATTTTTAAGGTTTCAAGGTTAAATGGAATACTTGGAATACTAAATTCAGGTAGTCCTGCACTAAGGCTAGTGCCTTGCATCATGTCTTTAACGACTCGAATATCTAAACCACTAAGATGTGCAATGAGTGTGACAACAATAATTGCAGTTAATGCTGAAGGAATTGATTTAGTGAGTTTTGGTAAATATTGAGTAATTAGCATTGCTAAGATTACTAAAGCAATCATGATATATAATGTAGAACCTTCTAACCAAACTCTATGATCAACGGGTCCTGTTTTAAATTGCTCTAATTGTGCTAAGAAAATAACAATGGCAAGTCCATTAACAAAGCCAACCATAACTGATTTAGGCATCATACGAATGAGTTTGCCTAATTTTAATACACCAATTAAAATCTGTATAATTCCAGTTAAAATAATGGTTGCAAATAGATAATTGATGCCATGTTGGCTGACTAATGCAACCATCACAATAGCCATAGAACCAGTTGCACCAGAAATCATGCCAGGCCTACCACCAAAAATAGCAGTAATTAAACACATAAAAAATGCAGCATAAAGTCCAACTAAAGGTGACGCATGGGCCACTAAAGCAAAAGCAATGGCTTCAGGAATAAGTGCTAATGCAACCGTTAACCCAGATAAAAAATCAATATGGTATTTACCACCAAATGGCATTAAAAAATGTTTAATAGAATTAATCATCTTTATTTTTGCTGTCCTAATTTATATTTATTAATCATAAATTAAATACCAAATTTAAAGCTTTTTGATATTTTTAGTTTAAAAGTTAGCCAGTGTAATCCAAATGTTAAGAGAAGTCACGTATAAAATGTTAGATATTTTTTGCTAAAACATAGCCAATCGTAACGGCTATAATACCTAAAGCAAGTGATAATAAGATATAAATAAGTGCCCGCATATAATATCCTTGTTGCATAAGGCTTAATGTATCAAGACTGAAGGTTGAAAAAGTTGTAAAACCACCTAAAAAACCAGTTAATATCAAATTTTGATATAATTGGTGTAGATGAAGTTTTTGTATTAGTAGTACAGAGAGAAATCCAATAATAAATGAGCCCACTACATTAACAGTGATTGTACCAAGTGGAAAAATAATTTCTAAACGATTGTAACACTGATAAACTAAATAGCGACAAAGTGTACCTAAACCACCACCAATAAAAAGGACTAAATAATTCATTTATATTTACCATTTGCAATTTGTCATCACTATCTCGTAGTATAATTAGAGGTAATTGTATCGTCAAACTAGGTTTGAGTTAAAAAATTAGGATTATTGGTAGATGAAACAGAAACAAAAATTATTGTCTTTAATTATCATGGTGTTTGGAGTGTTACTTATTCCCGCTTCATTATTTGCAGCATCTGCACCAGTTGGTCAACAACATCTAGATGCACTATCTAGTCATTGGGCAATTGTGGCATTAGTAATTTTTGTTTTAACTTATTTATTGGTGATGATTGAAGAAGTTACACATTTGAAAAAGTCCAAGCCTGTGATACTAGGTGCGGGCCTTATATGGATTGTTGTTGCAATTGTTGCCGCAAGTAAAAATCAAAGTGATATTGTGCAAACCAATTTGGAGCATGCGCTATTAGAGTATGGTGAGTTATTTTTATTCTTATTAACAGCGATGACGTATATTAATGTTATGGAAGAGCGCAATGTTTTTAGAGTATTAAGGGCGTTTTTAATTAATTGTGGTTTTGGTTATCGTGGTGTATTCTGGCTAACCGGTATTGTTGCCTTTTTCTTATCTCCCATTGCAGATAATCTAACTACAGCATTGGTGATGTGTTCAGTTGTTATGGCTATTGGTGGTACAAATCGTCGTTTTGTATCACTTAGCTGTGTTAATATTGTAGTTGCAGCAAATGCAGGTGGTGCTTTTAGCCCATTTGGTGATATTACAACTTTAATGGTTTGGCAAAGTGGTATTATTCCATTTAGATATTTCTTTACTTTATTTTTGCCATCAGCTGTAAACTTCATTATTCCAGCACTTATATTTCACTTTTTTATCCCTAAAGAAAAACCACAAATTGAAAGGGAAGAGGTAAAACTAAAGCTTGGTGCTAAACGGGTTATCATTTTATTTTTGTTAACAATTACCACAGCCGTTAGTTTTGAGAACTTTTTTCATCTGCCGCCAGCGGTAGGGATGATGACAGGCTTATCTTATTTAATGTTCTTTAGTTATTATTTAAGAGAGTTTAAGCATGCACATCCTAAAAATCAGTCAGATAATGGACGTTTTGAGATTTTTAGAAAAATTGCAAATGCTGAATGGGATACGTTATTATTTTTCTATGGAATTTTGTTGGCTGTTCAAGGTTTAGCAACGCTTGGCTATTTAGCTATTTTATCAGATTATATTTATCAGAATGCGCCTTTAATACTACCATCATTAATGGATGTTCAAACACAAGCAAATGCTTTTGTTGGTATTTTATCTGCAATTATTGATAATATCCCTGTGATGTACGCTGTTTTAACAATGAATCCAGATATGTCAGCTGGTCAGTGGTTATTAGTAACGCTTACAGCAGGTGTGGGGGGAAGTTTATTGTCAATTGGTTCTGCTGCTGGTGTTGCGGTGATGGGACAGTCAAAAGGTAAGTATACTTTTATTGGTCATTTAAAATGGTCATGGGTTATATTAATTGGTTATTTTGTCAGTATTGCGGTTCATATGTGGGTTAATAGCGGCTATTTTAGTATTATGGCACATCAACTATGAGTAAAAAGAACACCAAGACTAAATCACTTTATCATCCACGTTATTGGTTTAGTTGGTTGTTAGTTTTTTTAGCAAAAACGATCATTTTTATATTGCCTTTTAAAGTTGCCTTGGCTTTAGGGCGCCTTTTAGCAAGAGTAGCTTATCCATTTTTAAAAAGACGAAAGAACATAACTAGAATCAATTTGAAATTATGCTTCCCTGAAAAAAATGATGATGAGATTGAAAAGTTAGCAAAAAAATCATTTGAGTCGATTGGCATGAGTGCCATAGAAACTTTAATAGCCTGGTTTTTACCTGATTGGCGTTTTAAGCAAATTCCATTTACTTTAGTTAATTTTGAGCAGTTTGAAAGTTATTATAAAGCAAATAAGCCAGTGATCATTATGGGTGGGCATTTTACCTGTATGGAGATGATTGGTCGCCATGTTGGGATGCGTTATCCGGGGTTAAACTTAGTCTATCAAAAACATAAAAATCCATTTTTTGAATATATTATGTCTTCATCACGTGGAAAATATAGTCAAGGTGTAGAACGAAAAGATGTACGCGGTATTTTAAAGGTTTTAAAAAGAGGTGAGACGCTTTGGTATGCGCCTGATCAAGATTTAGGTAATGAACGTAGTATTTTTGTGCCATTTTTTAATATACCAACTGCCACATTAATAGCAACTTCATGGCTTGTTAAAAAAAGTCATGCAGTCATGGCAATGGGGCATTTTAGACGTAAAGAAGACTATTCAGGCTATATTGGCGTCTTAGATGAATATGATGAGCATTTTGCTTCAGGTGATGATTATCAAGATGCATTAAGATATAACCAACACTTAGAAAAAGTGATTAGGCAATATCCAGATCAGTACTTATGGCAACATCGTCGTTTTAAAACAAGGCCTGAAGGTGAAAAACGTTTTTATTAGATTTCATAGCCTTTGGGTAGTAAAACCCAGATTTTGCCTTGAGATTTCATATGGCCTGCCGTGTACTCAGCATTAGCAGAGCTTCCCCAGAATATATCGCCTCGTATTGGGCCTCGTATTGCACCACCAGTATCTTGAGCAATTAATAATCGATTTAAGGTTTGATTGCCTTTTGGTGTTGGATAATAGGAATTAAGCCAAATAGGCGTGCCATAGTCAATATAACGCCAGTCAACAGCAATTGAATAACCCGGTGTTAAAGGTGTACCTTCGGCACCAATTAAATTGCCATGACCCACAACTTTAAAAAAGACAAATGATGGGTCATAATTTAGTACTTCGTTGACACGATTAGGGTGTTGATCTAACCACTTTCGAATACTTTGCATAGAAACGGTTTTAGTGGTTAATTCTCCTTTTTGTACTAAATATCGACCAATTGGATGATAAGGCCAGCCATTTTGACCATTATAGCTAACTAATATATTTGAACCATTTGGAAACTGGATTCGCCCTGAGCCTTGAATTTGTAAAAATGTTCTATCAACTCGGCTATGTACCCAAGCGATAATATCATTTTTAGTAAAATAATTATTTTTGGCGATTTCTTCTCTTGAATAGTAGCGTTGAAACTTTCCATTAACGATTCTGCCATATTGGTATTTCCCTGATTGCTTTTTACGAACTACAAGGTCTTTAGGGCGTTTATAAATAGGAATTTTATAATAATTAGTTTTTGTGGAGCTGCCTTTAAACAAGGGTTCATAATAGCCAGTAAATAAGCCATTATTTGAGCCTTGGAAAGTAACTTGATACGGTGTAAAAAACTGTGTTAAGCTTTGGCGAGCTTGTTGGTTAGATAATTCTTTAGGTAACTTAATAATTGACTGGCAAGCTTTATCCCATGTTTTATCATTTGTTGAGATTGATTTAGCATTAAGCATTTTCTTACATGATGCTTTAAGTGCAGTAATTGTATTAGATTGATCGCCGTGACTCCAGCCAGGTAATTGGCTGAAATTAACAGCCTGGTATTTAGGTTGAGTATTAGCAATTGCAACTGAGCTTGTTAAATAAAGTACTGGTACTAAAGTATTGGCTAATACCAATGAATGTATTCTAAAAGATAGTTTCATTGTTCATTCCTTAAATATTAAGATAGCTAGTTAACTCATCTAGTAGCTGTATTTGGTTATCAGTTAAATTATTTTCATCTCTAAGTATATTAATTTCATTATAGACTTCATCAAGGCCCCTGGCATATTGACCACGAAAATTTAGTGGTCGTTTAGATGGTTCATATTCAATAATACTTTCAAGGTATTGCTGAAAAATTTCAAGTTCATGTGGGTTTAGTAATTCTGGTTTAACCCTACCAATAACTCTTAAAGCACGTGTTTTTAAGTTGCCATGAAGTTGATTAAGCATTTTTGATTTTTCATCAAGTTTTTTTTGATGAAAGAGATTACACTGATCCTTTTCAAATGGTTTTAAAAACCCATCGATATATAATGCACTTTGGCTATCAACATGCTCATAAGTAGGATATTGGTAGTTAAGTAAATGATTTTTGATTTGCTCAAATATCGATATGTTTTGTTGTAACCATTCTATATTTTTTTCTATATTTTCTATCTTTTTAGTGCTTAATTTATCAGTAAATCGATCTAATAATGGTAAGAGAAAAGGTGTTTCACCTAACTTTTTATTAACATAGGGTAATGCTAGTTTTTCATGAAAATCATTGAGAATTAATTGTTGGTTTTCTTCATTAAGGTTTTGTTGTGTTAAGAATTGATTAACTGCTTCTGGAAAATGATCAAGATCTAAACGAAGCCAGACACTTTGATTTTTATAATACTGATGCTGACCAAGCAATAAACCAAGTGACTGATATTGATTTCTAGCACCAAATTTTCCATTGGTTAAAAGGCCTTGGCTATATGCCGTATTATCAATAGTGATGGTATGATTTAGTTTATCTAATTGTTGTTGGTCATTTTGTTTGATAAATAAATTTTCAAGATATTGCCACATAGGCTGATTTTGCTTTAATATTCTTGCAAGTTCCAAGGTTACTTCAACATCGGTTAAGGCATCATGGGCACGTCCATCAGCAACAAGTTGATTTTCATTATTTAAATCTTCAAGCTTAAAGCTTATGTGGCCATCATTATTTTTAGGCCATTTAAGACGTTTTTCATCATGCAAATAATACATAATGGTCATAGGATAAATATCCATACGTCGACAGCCATCTTTGTATTGATGCGTATATGGATCAAGCAAGTTACGATAAAATGAGAATCTTAAAAATTCATCATCAAACCCAAGTGTATTATAACCAAGGCTTATGGTATTAGGGCGGTTAAGAAGATGATGTATTTTTTTGATTGCATCATATTCATTAAGGCCATTTGAATTGGCTTGATTAATCGAAATTTGATGGGTTATTTGCGCATATGCCGAAGGAATGGTATCTGGATTTAAGCGAATAAGAAAGTTATAACGTTTCAATTCATTCAAATTTTCATCCGTTAAAATTGCTGCAAATTGTACAACTTGGTCAAAAGAAACATCCAGACCAGTCGTTTCTAAATCATAGAAAAGATAGGATTTATTTGCCATGTCTATTAATTTTTTAAGTCTTAAAGTGACTGTATCATAACATAATTTAATTGGGTTAAGTAGGTTAATGATGGCAAAGAAAATTGATTGCAATAATTGATTGTTTATATATGATGTATAGCAAAACATATATAAAAGGCAACAAGTATGGGTATTGTTAAAATTTCAGATAACTTACATACAAAGGTTAAAGAAATGGCGTCTGTGATGGATCGCTCGATTAACCAACAAAGTGAGCATTGGCTTAAAATTGGTGAAATGGCTGAAATGAATCCAGAGTTAACTTATAGAGAAATAATACAATTACTCTTTAAAGAAAAAGAGGCGCTAATAAGTGATTAAGATTAAAGATAGTAATGAAATTAAGCGAATGAAAGTAGCTTCTCGATTAGCTGCTAAAGTTTTAGAAATGATTGAAGATCATATTACAATTGGGGTGACTACAAAACAGTTAGATGTAATCTGTCATCAATACATTGTTAATGAGCTTAATGCAATACCATCTACATTGAATCATCATGGTTTTCCTGGGTGTATTTGTACTTCTATTAATCATGTTATTTGTCATGGTATTCCATCAGATAAGAAGCTTAAAAATGGTGATATTATTAATATTGATGTGACGGTTAAAAAGGATGGTATGATTGGTGATACCAGTAAAATGTATTTAGTTGGCGATAGAGTACCATCACATGCAATGCGTTTAGTCAATTTAACCCAACAAGCCTTATATCAAAGTATATCAGTTGTAAAACCTGGTAACACCACAGGGGATATCGGTTATGTTATTGAGACGTTTGCGCATAAACATAATTTAAGTGTTGTTGAGGAATTTTGTGGTCATGGCATAGGCTATCAGATGTGGGAAGAACCACAAATTACACATTTTGGTAAAAAAGGTAAAGGCACTAGGCTTAAAGCTGGAATGACATTTACGATTGAACCAATGCTAAATTTAGGTAAAAGAGATATTAAACAACTAAATGATGGCTGGACTGTGATAACTAAGGATAGATCGTTATCTGCTCAATTTGAACATACTATCCTTGTAACTGAAACAGGTTGTGATATTTTAACGCTTAGAAATGAAGAAACTAAAATCATTTCACAATATCTACAATAATAATTTTTAATTAGATAGTAAAGTAATTACCTGAGTTGAGCTTTGATCAGATAAATCCCATGGGCGTGCATAGATGAAAGTTAACTGTGTCATTTGTGGTACTGTCTTAAAACGTTTTGAGATGGTTAGTTTAAATTCTGCACTACCACCTTGACCAACAAGTTTGGTATCTTTTGCATTATTTAAAACATAGCGGTACGATTTTGGACGAACAAGGGTGCTATTGTATGATTTTAGATACCACTGGTAGCCTGTTGTTGAGTTAGCAGGTAGTTTAACGTTGATTGTCCACTGATCATCACCAACAACAATTGGCTTATTGAGATTGACTGTTGGCGTTTTTTTGACTGTGTCAGTAGTTGCTTTTTCATCAGCAAATAATGAGGCAGTTAATAGACAAAAACAAGTAATAGCGATTAGAATTTTTATTAAACGACCGATAGGGTATTTCATAGTTAGTTAATCCAAAAATTAAAGTGTATTTAATAATTAGATAATCAAAAATTCTATTTATTTTCAACAGGAATTACCTATTAATTAGCTATATGTATGATTAACACTTTTTTAAATGAATGTATAAACTACTATTATTCATTTTAAAGCAAGGAGAGTGAACGAATGAGTATAATTTTTAAAAACCAGTGGATAAGATTGATATTCATATCTACATTAACTTTAATCCTAGCTAACGTAAATACAAGCTATGGGTTATCTAGTTTAAAAGTAATGACGTATAATGTGAATTTATTACCTAATATTCCTATTTCGCCTTTAACTCAAAATTTAAATCACCCATATGAGCGTGCAAGGTTAATTCCCTATCAAATTGCTAAATATAATCCGGATGTGGTAGTTTTTCAGGAAGATATTGCACCAATTATGTATTATATTTTAAATAAGCATATGAAGCGCGTTGGTTTTAAATATAAAACAGATGTTGTTGGTAGTTGGGATTTTGAACATATTAATCTTTTAAATGGTGGTGTCATTATTTATAGTCGCTATCCATTTGCAGAGCCACCACAATATTTTGTCTTACCTAAATCATATGGTTGGGAAGCAATTTCAAACAAAGGTGCTGTATTTGCTGCAATTAAAAAAGAAAATAAAGTTTATAATGTCATTTCAGTACATTTACAAAGTATTGATTCTAATTCTGAAAATAAAGAAGAACAAACATTACACTGGCGAATACAAGTCAATGCACTTAATCAATGGATTGCCAATTTAAATCTACAAGCAGATGAACCATTAGTTTTAGCGGGTGATGTTAATGCAAATAGTGGTATATCAGCAGCTGGTGAGATAACATCACCAAGTATACGCTATCCGTATTATCAATATTTATTAATGGCGTTAGATGCAAAACAAGCAGCACGCTATTTAGAAAATACATTAGCTTTTAGTTTTGATGGTATAACCAATACAATGAATTTAAGTAGTGAGAGAAAAACATTAGATCATGTATTATGTTTTAATGGTTATGTTTGTCCACTTTTAAATGCTTCATCAACCGAGATTGTAGCATTAAGATCATCAATGCTAGAAGCACCTGATCTATCTGATCATTATGCTGTTATTGGAAATTTAACCTATCAATAGTTAAAATAGCTAATAATTATAAGCAAAACTTGTCTTTTGAGCCTAATTTCAATATAATCCTATTTCCCTGTGATTTTGTATGAGATATATCGGTCATGGTGGGCATTAAAAGCGTATAGAAAAAAAGTTTTGGAGATACATGATGTATGCAGTAATTAAAACCGGTGGTAAACAATATAAAGTTGCCGAAGGTAATACATTGAAAGTAGAAAAAATTGAAAAAGGCATTGGTGAGACAGTTGAGTTTGATCAAGTGTTAATGTGTTCTACTGGTGATGAAGTTAAAGTTGGCGCACCGTTTGTTGAAGGCGCTAAAGTCGTTGCTGAAGTTGTTGAGCAAGCTAGAGCGAAGAAAATTAAAATTATTAAGTTTCGTCGTCGTAAGCATCATATGAAGCAGCAAGGTCATCGTCAGTATTTTACAGCGCTTAAAATTAAATCAATTCAAGCCTAAGGAGATTTATAATGGCTCATAAAAAAGCAGGTGGTAGCACCCGTAATGGTCGTGATTCAAACCCTAAGTATTTAGGTGTTAAACGTTTTGGTGGTGAATTTGTTAAAGCAGGTTCGATTATTGTTCGCCAACGCGGTACTAAATTTCACAATGGCGTTAATGTTGGCTTAGGTCGAGATCATACACTTTATTCAAAAGTTGATGGTGTTATTAAATTCCACAAAGGTGGCGAAAAGAACCGTCAATTTGTTTCTGTTGAAACAATAACGGATTAATTCTAAGTTAAATTACTTAATTATAAATAGTAGAAGCCCAGCTAAACTTTTAGTTGGGCTTTTTTTGTATGGCTATTACTTAAATTGATTTTGGATAACTGCACTAGATATTTACCAAAGTTGTTAATTAAATATGATCAAAGAAGCAATAAACTTTGTACTATAGTTAAATTAATATGTGATTTCATAAGGTCTATTATCAATGGATAAGTTATTAGTATTTTTGATATTTGTTATATTACCATTTGCTGTGATGGCAGATGGGGTAGTTTTACCAAAAGGTAATGGAGTGATTATAGATGATGTAGCACAAGATATGCTATGTAATAGTCAAAAATCAGATTGCCACTCAAGTTTAATTGATGATGTAAATCAATATTATAAAAGTAAAAATAAAACGTTATATATTTTTCCTGACTTTGCAAATATTGTTCAGCTGCCTAAATCAGGGTTATCTAATATCAATGATAATTGTGACTTAAATACGAATCAATATGTACTTAATTACAATTCGTTGCCACTAATTAAATCAAGTGTATTGAGTATGCCTCAATTAGGTAAATGTATCGGTGGGAAAGCAATAACAAAACTATATAGAAACTTAGATAATCAGAATCAGAATCGTATTATTATGCCGATGATTAATGGAAGTGCTCAATTATTAAATTCAGCAAATACTACACAATTAGTTCAATTAGCTGATATTATTGCTAAAGCAATTAATGATGATCCAAATGCTTCAGGGGTAGCTTTTGATTTAGAAAACCCATCTATGTCAGAAGCAGTTATTACACAGTTTATTGGACCTTTAGCTGCTAAACTTAAACAAAGTAATAAAGCAGTTGCAATATTTGATGCAAACTTAAAAGCATTAGCCTCAATAAGTGAGCAGTATCAGAATGTCATTGCTTTAGTTGCTTTATATGATTATGGCTTAAATCCAGCTTCACCTTATAGTCCAATTCCAGTTAATGAATATCAACAATATACTCAAGATCATGCAGTAGCAGCTTACTTTGGTGGCTATGGAAAGGATATTCCTGTATTATTTGTCTCTCCTGCAGCAGCTACAACAACATTGTGGGAAAGTTTAGATGTCTATAATAGTAATTTTACTAAAGGTGTTAATCCAGATTTAGGGTTAACATCTACAGAGTGTGACACTAATAATGTACCTGATAGTATATTAAATCAGTTTTTAACTTTAGCTGATGGTAACCACTCACCAAGTGCAGTTACTAACTTTATTAATGCTTGTAAAGCTTATGAAAATCCTCAAAGTATTAAGCAAATTGATTATTTTAATGCCAGTTTAAAAGCAATTATACTTGGCTATCAAGCAAGTGAAAATGATCAGAAAAAGCTATTATTAGGAACAGTATTATATAATCAAAAGCCTAATGGGTTTTATGCAATAACCTGTGCTAAAAATACATATTCAATTTATGATACGCCTTCACTTTATAAAAAATGTTTAGGATTTTACCCTGAAACAATTTCAAATGCTATTTGGCAAAGTTTAAGCCGATGGAATATTCCTAGTGGGCCTATTGATAAAAGTACTTGGGTATTTGCACCTTAGAGTTATCATTTTTATGCAGTTTTTGCTAACAATCTAGTTGATGTAAGCTTTCTTTTTTTCAGCGCTAAGAATTTTTTCTCTACAAGGTGCCATGATAAAATACCGCATAGTATTGCCAAAGGCATAGAAATAATAATATTTAGGATATAGTTCATATTGCCACCAAAAAGCCAAATAACAACTTGTTGGATAAAAGCACCATAAATATAAATTCCATAGCTAAAGTCACCGTATTTTCCAAAGTGATTTAAAAATTTCAATTTTGGTGAATAAGCAATATAAAAGATACAGTAAGCGCCACAAATTGGTAATAATAACCTTAAACCAATGCCCCAGTAACAACTAATAATTAACAAAAGAATGCTAATTAAAAAGTATTCTATGCGATAAATGATTACATCTTTATAGTAATAAAATAACATGCCAGATAAAAACATACTAGATACCCTGAATAAACTCGATAAATTAACCCAAGGTAAAAGAAGAACTGATCTGGCTTCAGGCATTACTGTGTGTTCAAATGTGTAACATAAAACCATTAATATAAATAAAAACAAAATGACTTCTTTTCTTAATAACTTAAATTTATTAAAAATTGGAATTAATAGATAAAATGTAAACTCATAGGGCAAGGTCCAAAGTGAAACGCATACATGGGTTGAATAATCTGATGCTATATTTGAAAAAATAACCCCAGGTAGTTGGTATTGTAAGGTATATAAAAATACACTACCAATAAAGGTGTATGTTCCAGCAGAGGTCATATAATCTTTATAAGATAGTGTTGTTATAATAGGGCCAATAATAAAAGCTGCAATTATTAGCATAAAAAATAATGCTGGCATAATGCGAAGTACTCGGGCATAAAGGTATTTTATTGTGCTTTGAGATCTTAAGAAACTTGCAGTAATTAAAAAGCCTGACATGGTAAAAAATACATCAACTGCTAGATCACCCACTCTGATTTGATCATTTGAAAAAATTTTAAGTGGATGAATGCCAGTACCTGTTAGCACAACTGCATGTGTAATAATAACTAATAATGCGGCAATAAATCTTAGAAAATCAAAGTTATTATCTCTGTGATTAGTCATATTGATCATGTATAACTTTTGCAACCTCACCATTAAAGAAAATAATTTTTTGTTAATATCTTGACCATTTTATAGAAATTAACGCAAATATCAAACTATTTTAATAATTATATATTATAAATATTTATAAAAGTAAGCTTAAACATTAAATCTGAAATGAATAACATCGCCATCTTTAACAATATATTCTTTGCCCTCTAAGCGCCATTTGCCTTGATCTTTAGCACCTTGTTCTCCTTTGTTAGCAATATAATCACTATAAGCAATAACTTCAGCTCGAATAAAGCCTTTTTCAAAGTCAGTATGGATTTTTCCAGCTGCTTGTGGTGCTGTGGCACCAACAGGAATTGTCCAAGCGCGCACTTCTTTAACGCCTGCCGTAAAATAAGTTTGTAAATCTAATAGTTGATAGCCAGCTCTAATAACGCGGTTTAAGCCAGGTTCATCAAGACCTAAATCATTTAAAAACTCATCCTTTTCATCATCATCTAACTCTGCAATTTCAGCTTCAATAGCAGCACAAATGGCAACAATATTAGCATTTTCCTTTTTAGCAAGTTCTGTAACTTGTTCAAGGTAAGGATTATTGTCAAAACCATCTTCATTAACATTAGCAATATATAATGTAGGCTTGGCAGTTAATAGGTGAATTTGTTTCAGCCATAATTTTTCTTCATCTGTAGCATCAAGGTTTCTGGCTGGGTTTTCATTTTCAAGATGTACTTTTAGTTTTTCATAGAATGCTTTTTGTGCTTTGGCATCCTTATTGCCGCTTTTGGCATTTTTACTAATCCTAGTAATTGCTTTTTCAGCGCTTTCTATATCAGCAAGTAATAATTCAGTATTAATTACTTCAATATCGTCTAATGGAGAGACATTGCCTGCAACATGTACAACATCATCGTTATCAAAGCAGCGCACGACATGGGCAATAGCATCTGTTTCACGAATATTGGCTAAAAACTTATTACCTAAGCCTTCACCTTTTGAAGCACCAGCAACTAAGCCTGCAATATCTACAAATTCCATTGTAGCAGGTAGAATTTTTTGAGGGCTAACAATATCAGCTAGAGCATTAAGGCGTTGATCGGGTACTGCAACAACGCCTACATTCGGCTCAATAGTACAAAATGGATAGTTTTCAGCTTGAATGCCAGCTTTTGTTAATGCATTGAAAAGTGTTGATTTTCCTACATTTGGTAAGCCAACAATGCCACATTTAAATCCCATAGTTGATCTTCTCCAGATACTTTGGTTTATATTTTTGGTTTAGTATGTAATGTTTGCTTTGCTTGGTCAAATCGTCCAGCAATAATATCATCAATATGATTTATACCTTCTTCAATTGCATCACTAATAAGTATTAGCTCTTGTTTTGAGGGTGAAGATAGGACAAAAGAGGTTACTTTAGTTTTATCACCTGGATGGCCAATCCCAAGACGTAAGCGATGAAATTGATCCGTTGCCAATTGACTTTGAATATCTCTTAGGCCATTGTGACCACCATGGCCGCCATTATGCTTTAATTTAATGCTGCCACATGGGATGTCTAGTTCATCATGTGCTACTAATATTTCATTTGGCTTAATATTGAAATATTCACTTACACTTCGTACAGAAAGTCCACTTCGATTCATATAAGTCGTAGGAAATAATAAATGCCCATTGAAATGATTATTTTGAACTCGAGCATATTCACCAAAGAATTTTTTTTCAAGTTTTAGTGGTGAAAAAAAGAAATCAGCAAGACGACTAACTAACCATTGGCCTACGTTATGTCGAGTAGTTAAATACTCATCTGTAGGATTGCCAAGGCCAACAATTAGTTTAATCATTTTATTAGTAATAATAATTAATTGTTACACACGCATAAAATCAACATGTGTAATTTTAGGCTTATAAGGGTGGCGTTGTAATGCTTTGATTTGAACAGTTTCTTTTTTATCATCAATTGTTAATTCAACATTGGATGAAAAGATTTTCTCATCTTCAATTGCGTGGAAAATTTCATTATGTTCTAAAACAATAGAAATTGGCTCTACACCTTTACCATAAACGATTGCCGGTACCTTATCTTGGTGGCGAAGGCGGCGGCTCGCACCCGTACCTTTCTCACTACGAATGGCTGAGTTTAATTGATACGTCATTATATATATCCTCAATATTTAGTTAAATAATTACCACGATAGTCATGCGACCCTGACTACAGCGCGGTGATGGATTATAACAGATTTAAATTTAAATGTTAACTATTCATTAAGCTTTTAAGTCGCTAAACATAAGGCTGATAGATTCTTCATTATTAATTCGTCTGATTGCTTCTGATAGCATCGGTGCAAGTGATAAAACTTTGATTTTATCACACTTCAATGCTTTACTAGTTGCTGAAATTGAATTTGTTACAACAAGTTCATCAAGACAAGAACTTTGTATATTCTCAAGTGCATTACCTGATAATACAGGGTGGACACAGTAAGCAGATACTTTTGCAGCACCATGATCAATTAGTGCTTGAGCAGCCTTACACATTGTGCCTGCTGTATCAATAATATCATCAATAATTAAGCAGTGACGCCCTTTAATTTCACCAATAATATTCATAACTTCTGATTCATTGGCACGTGGTCGACGTTTGTCGATAATGGCTAAGTCTGTATTTAAAGCTTTAGCCATAGCTCTAGCACGAACAACACCACCAATATCAGGTGAGATAACCACAGGGTCTTTAATATGGCGGCGACGGATATAATCAAGCAAAATTGGTGTCCCATAAACATTATCTAATGGGACATCAAAAAAGCCTTGGACCTGTTCGGCATGAATATCAACGGTTAATATTCTATCAACACCTGCACCAGTTAGCATATCAGCAACTACACGAGCTGAAATAGGAACGCGCATTGAACGTACTCTACGATCTTGACGTGCATAACCAAAATAAGGTGTAACTGCGGTAATTCTACCTGCTGATGAACGTCTTAATGCATCTACCATAATAATTAATTCCATTAAGTTATCATTGGTAGGAGGGCAAGTTGATTGGATGATAAATACATCACGTCCTCTAACATTATCTAAAATTTCAACTTGTGTTTCACCATCGCTAAATTTGCCAACGATAGCACGTCCAGTTTCTATACCTAAAAGGTCCGCTACTTCTTCAGTTAACTCCGGTGTAGCACTTCCACAGAAAATCATTAAATCAGACACAGTTGATCACCTTAAATACGGTTGTTGAGTGAGAAGGGTATGTAATAAAAAACAAATAGTCATACAATATAATCTGTTTGTTGTTTAAAAAATTGATCGTAAATTTTTGGCTGGGCTGCCAGGATTCGAACCTGGGTATGACGGGATCAAAACCCGTTGCCTTACCGCTTGGCGACAGCCCAATTATTGACATTGTTTTAGATTCCCTCGTTCTATGAGATCATCGTAAGCAACTGCGGCGTAGTTTAAGGCTTTAGAGGGTATGGTGTCAAGACGTTTGTCGAATTTTTTTTGAAGTTTTTCTAATTGATTAAAATCTTGACAGATCACATAAAAACATGAGCCAGAACCACTTAAGCGTACCGGTGCTTCTTGCGCAATTTCATCCATTATCACTTTCATTTGAGGGTGGAGTATTTTAACGATTTTTTCAAATGCATTTTCAGTGTTATTAAAGTGATATGCTTTGGGTTTGATCGGTTGGTAATTACGTTTTAAATCTGGATGCTGGAATATAGATTTAGTTGAGATATGAATATTAGGTGAACAGATCAATAGTAATGATTCTTCCTGTTCAAATGGCGTTAGTATCTCGCCAATACCTTCAGCCCAAGCTGTTTGACCAAAAATAAAAATAGGTACATCCGCACCTAATTTAGCACCTAAATTAAGTAATTCAGTTTGGTTTAGATTACATTGCCATAGCTGATTTAAGGCCATCATGGTAGTCGCTGCATTGCTTGAGCCACCACCAAGACCACCACCCATTGGGATTTGTTTATCAATATAAATATGAATACCACAAGGTTTTTTAGCATAAGGTTTAAGTGATTGTGCAGCTTTATAGACTAAATTATCTTCTAAGTGTGAAATAAATCGATTGGATTGAATATTAATTTGATCATCATTTTGTAGAGTGAATGTTAGTATATCTTTTAAATCAATTAACTGCATTAAAGTTTGTAGTTGGTGATAGCCATTAGGCATACGTCCAGTAATATGCAAAAAACGATTGATTTTTGCATAGGCAGGTAAGATTAGTTGATCAGCCATGACTTGATAATAATTTTAATTGTTAAATCACCACGTTTCATAATGAGTTTAAAAGGCAATGGGTATTTACCTTGAACCATATGAAAATTATCGTATTGAATATACCAACCAGATTGTTCTATAGAAGACATTAAACCAAAGCGATTTAGGCTTAATTCTTTTGATGCAATTGGTGCAGGTAAGCCACGTCCCCAATAATACATATCGACAGCTGGAACACTCCATCCTAAACGTTTCTGCATTAATGCTTGAATATCTTTTGCATAGGTTTGCTTACCATTGGAGTCTTTAAAGATGATACTGCCGTCTTTACGACCTTTAATTGATATGGCTCCTAAGCCAGCTGTACCATAGATTTGGATAATATATTCATTTTTATTTGTTAGACGCCAAAAGAGGTTTGCACCTTGAGCTTTGTCTTTTAGGCGAATACCAATAACACCGGATACTTCCCAGCTATGGACATTCTCAAGAATAGACTGATTTGTTTTCCATGCTGTTTGAATGTTTTGTGTTGATGGGTTTGGTATTGGGGCTAATTTAGTTGCTTGATTGCTTGCACAGCCAGTGACAAGCACTATAGCTGCTCCAATAATCAATATAGCTAAATATTTAAGTCGTTTCATTACCATGATTTGGAGGCCTCCAGATGTTGGTTTTTAGTTTCTATATAATTGTTTGAGCTTATTTTTAAAAATTGTAATTCATTTTCTGTTAATGGTCGTGCTTTTTTTGCTGGTGAGCCTACATATAGATAACCTTCGTCTAATTGTTTGCCAGGTGGAATTAATGCGCCAGCTGCAATCATAATATTTGATTCTATAACAGCACCATCTAGGATAATTGCACCCATACCAACTAATATTCGATTTTTAAGTGTACAGCCATGAATAATTGCACCGTGACCAACAGTAACATCTTCACCAATATGAACAGGGAAGCCTTTTAGGTATTGCTTACTGCGTCGAGTTGTGTGTATAACTGAATTATCTTGGATATTAGAGCGTTTGCCAATTGTAATTTTTTCTAAATCACCACGGATACTAACACAAGGCCAAACTGAAACATCATCTTCAAGTAATACAAGGCCAGATACAACTGCTGAAGGGTCAATAAAAACATCTTGGCCTATCATTGGCGTATGTCCATTAACAGTTCTAATTGATTTAACTTCTTGGTTCATTAATTTTAATTACCCAATTTTTAAAAGTTTTTCATATGTTAGCGTAGTGTTACTAGCTCTTCAGCACTGGTTGGATGAATTGCAATGGTATTATCAAAATCAGCTTTTGTAGCCCCCATACTAATCGCAACAGCAAAGCCTTGCAACATTTCATCAGCCCCTGTACCAATTAAGTGACAGCCTATTATTTTCTCATTATCTTGGGTAACAATCAACTTAACGACTGTTGGCATTCGAAATCCAGAGATAGCAGAGTAAAGCGATGAGAACCTAGATTGATAAACTTTTATATTATCTTTACCATAAGTTTCAATGGCTTGTTCTTCAGTTAAGCCAACACTACCTATTGGGGGGTGAGAAAATACAACACTGGGAATTAAATCATAATTCAGTTTTAAATTGTCTTCGCCATTAAATAAGCGCCTAGCTAATCGTCGCCCAGCAGCAATTGCAACTGGTGTTAATTGGGCTTTGCCTGTAACATCACCAATGGCATAAACACCAGAAACATTGGTATTTTGATAGGCATCTGCATTGATTGTGCCATCTGAGTTTATTTCGATATCAGTGGCACTTAAGTTTAGTTTATCAGTATTTGCAATACGCCCAGTACACCAAAATAAAGCATCAACTTGATCAATTGAGCCACCATTATTTAAGCTAAGTGTTAATTGCCCATTGTCATTTTTAGTAACTTTTTCAATTTGAGTATTAACTCTTAAGTCGAAGTTGGTTTTTTCCATACATTCAGTTAATACATCAGAAATCATTTGATCAAATAATCTAAGTGGTTTACTTTTGCGAACGAGTAAGGTTGTTTGACTGCCTAAAGCATGAAAAACTTGGGCGATTTCAACACCAATATAACCACCGCCAATAATCACAACACGTTTTGGCTGCTCTTCTAAGCTAAAGAAATCATCTGATGTTAACCCGTGTTCATAACCTTCAATAAATGTAGGAATTTGTGGTTTAGCACCAGGAGCAACAACAATATGATCAGCACTATACTGTACATTATCAACTTCAATTGTTCGATTATCGATAAATTTACCCCAGCCTTGAATGTGGGTTATGTCTAATGAGTTTAATGTATTGTCATAAGATTTATGAATATTACTGATATATTGATCTCTTTGGTTTTTAAGTTGTAACCAATTAAAATTTTTTAACTCGACATCAAAGCCGTAACCTTTTAGGTCAAAGTGTAAACTTTCAGCTAGATTAGCTGCATACCACATAGCTTTTTTAGGTACACAACCAACATTAACACAAGTACCACCTAGCGCTTTTCCTTCAATAATAGCAACACGCTTACCTAAGCGAGCACTAGCAATAGCACAAGCAAGGCCACCACTTCCGCCACCAAAACTAATTAAGTCGAAATGATTTTGAGAATTCATAATACTTGAAGGCTCCTTAATTATTAAGCAGTTTAAATAATAATGATTTTATGGTTGTTTTAAATTTGCTGTATTATATCATAAAGTTGATTGGAGTTAATCTATATACTTGGATAAAAAGAGGATTGTTTATGTTTGAAAAACCTGAAATTGAATTGCGTTTTATTGGTGAAAGTAGTATTTATGAGGGTAAGATGCCAGCTTATGCTACAGAAGGCTCAGCAGGTATTGATTTAAGAGCCAATGTCAAAGAGACAATTCATTTAAGACCAAATACAGCCGAATTATTACCAACTGGATTATCAATTCATATTGCGAATCCTTTTTATGCAGCAATGATTTTGCCTCGCTCTGGTTTAGGACATAAAAAAGGTTTAATTTTAGGTAATTCAGTCGGTTTGATTGACTCAGATTATCAGGGCGAATTAATGGTTTCTTGCTGGAATCGTAGTGATGATGTTATTGAAATTTTACCGGGAATGCGTTTCGCACAGTTAATTGTTGTTCCTGTTGTTCAAGCAAATTTTAAAGTCGTTGAAAACTTCAGTGATCAAAGTCAAAGAGGTGGTGGTGGCTTTGGCCATAGTGGGGTTTAAATTGGTGTTATAATTAACAGTTTAGTTTTAGATAATTACATGCTATAGTTCTCTAAAATAAGTTGTTTAGTTCTGTATGGGAAGGTAAGGCAATTGATTTGGACTATTCCGAATATATTAACAGTTATTCGTATCATATTGGTGCCAGTTTTTGTTGTCTTCTTTTATCTTGATTTTGATGGAAGCCAGTGGGTTGTTGCTTTATTATTTTTATTCGCATCAATTACGGATTGGTTAGATGGTTTTATTGCACGTTATTTTGAACAAACAACTCAATTAGGTGCTTTTTTAGACCCTGTTGCAGATAAGTTAATGGTAGCAGCGGCTTTAGTCTTAATTGTTAATGTTTATCCAAGTGCATGGGTTGCTATTCCTGCCGCTGCAATTATTGTTAGAGAAATTGTCGTTTCAGCACTAAGGGAGTGGATGGCCGAATTAGGCAAGCGTGCAGTTGTTCAGGTATCATTTATTGGCAAGGTAAAAACAGCAACACAAATGTTGGCGATTTTAATTTTATTATTATTTCATCAGACTCAAACGACTTATTGGTGGTGGGTATTATTAGGAAAAATACTACTTTATGTCGCGGTTGTTTTAACAATTTATTCAATGTGGCTTTATTTAAAAGCGGCTTATTTGTCATTTAAATCTTCAAAATAGTATATGAAAAGGATACTAAATAAACATGGGTAAAGTACTTGAAGTAACGCATCCGTTAGTACAGCATAAGCTTGGCCTTTTACGCCAGAAAAATATCAGTACAAAAGACTTTCGAGAGGCAGCAAAAGAGCTTGCGACGTTATTAACATACGAAGCAACAAAAGAATTACCATTGCAAAGTGTAGAAATTGATTCTTGGCAAGGTAATACTAAAGTTAAGCGAATATCAGGGAAAAAATTGACTGTCGTGCCAATCTTGCGTGCAGGCCTTGGTATGTTAGATGGAGTTTTGGAATGTTTGCCAACAGCAAGAGTGAGTGTTGTTGGTCTCTATCGTGATCAAAGAACCTTAGAGCCAGTTAATTATTTTAAAAAATTTGCTCATCAAATGGATGAGCGTATGGCAATTATTGTTGATCCGTTATTAGCAACGGGGGGCTCGATGAATGAAACGATAAAACTAGTCAAAGAAGAAGGTACATCAAGTATTAAAGTCTTATGCTTAATTGCTGCACCTGAAGGTATTAGAGCAGTACATGGTGAAAATCCAGATGTTGATATTTATTGTGGGTCGATTGATGATCATTTAAATGATCATGGTTATATTATTCCAGGCCTTGGTGATGCTGGTGATAAAATATTTGGGACAAAATAAGTTTTTAATGTTTATTTATTGATCAAGGCTTCGTTGTTTTTGAGTTTCAGGTTTCCCACTTTGGAAAAATAATGCTGAAGGCTGTAAAGCATTTAGTTTCTCACTACCAATACTAAAAAGATTTTTTACACTATGAAGTATGCTTTTAAATACGCCAGGTGATTTCTGGGGCCTTGTGCTTAATAATGTATTATACATGCTGACAGTTTTATTTACTTCAGCGGTAACTTTTTCCATAAATTTAAGGGCATTATTATTACCAGTTCTACGTGTATGTTGATCGTGTTTAATTCGTGCAGATGATAAGGATTGTTGGCTTTCTTTTTGAGGTTTTGTTGACTGGTGGCTTGAGTGTTCATGTTCACTGTGACCAAAGTGGTGATCTTTAACTTTTTTTGATAGATCCATTAAACTCTCATGACTAAAGCTAGTATTTTTGGCACACTCCCAAGCTTTACTTTTAAGTTTAGTTACAATTTGATGATCACCTGCATTTAGTTTATCAATGTTTGCTTCATGTAACTGATTAATGAATTCTGAGGTAGATAATTTCTTTTTAGGATCTCCTTTATGTGATTGAATAAGCTCTGTAATTGCTTCTTTTGCAGCTGTATGGCTATCTTCTTCACTCATCATGCGTTCTTTGCAGTAAATTTTAGCTTCTTGGTAAGCGTTTTGTAAACTGTCAAATATTTTTGTTTTACTTTGAATATCCTCACTTAAATTGGTTAATTCAGGTAACATTTTAAACTTAGAATCAGTGCCATCACTTTCTTGATAGGTGAAGTGTTTTTGTTTGAGGTGATATAATTTCTGTGCGTGGCTATCTAATATATGATTAGGTATTCCAGGATATTTCTTTATAAGGTCTGCTTGAATGATTTTAAGGGAATTTAACTGCCGTAAACGTTCATACAGTTCTTTATGATCATCAGATTGATCAGGCATGGTGCAGCTCCCCTGTAATAAAATTAATCAGTTCTAATGTTGCATTATAACTAAATTTAAGAAGCAGTGCAACTTTATAAGTTAATCGACTATTGTCTCTATGATGTATTTTACTTTTAATTTGTCAGCTTGGTTAGCTTGATGTGACTATAATATTGCTGCTAGACTGAAAGCTAAATTAAAAAGTTTAGTTATATAATAAAATGAACCACTATATTCTTACTTTAGATCAAGGGACAACAAGTTCAAGGGCCATTATTTTTGACTATAAAGGCCAGATTGTAGATATTGCCCAAAAAGAATTTAAGCAGCATTATCCAAAACCTGGATGGGTAGAACATGACCCAAATGAAATCTGGTATACACAGGCTTCAGTTGCAGCTGAAGTAATTTCAAAAGCGAATATTAATGGAAAGTCAATTGCAGCAATTGGTATTACTAATCAACGAGAAACAACAATAATTTGGGATAGAGAAACAGGCAATCCGATTTATAATGCGATTGTTTGGCAAGATAGAAGAACGGCTGAATTTTGTAATGAACTTAAAAAAGACTCATCGATTATTCAGTTAATTAGAGATAAGACAGGACTTGTTATTGATGCATATTTTTCAGCATCTAAAATAAAATGGATTTTAGATCATGTTGAAGGTGCGAGAGAAAAAGCATCTCAAGGCAAACTTTGCTTTGGCACAGTAGATAGTTGGTTGATGTGGAAATTTACCAATCAAAAAGTACATGCAACGGATGTAACAAATGCCTCTCGAACCATGCTTTTTAATATTCATAGCTTAACATGGGATAAAGACTTATTAGCACTATTTGATATTCCTGAATCAATGTTACCAGAAGTAAAAGCATCTAGTAGTATTTTTGCTCAAACTCGTACGACGTTATTTTCAAGTAAATTACCTATATCAGGTGTTGCAGGAGATCAGCAAGCAGCACTTTTTGGTCAAATGTGTCTTAAAGAAGGTATGATTAAAACGACTTATGGAACCGGTTGTTTTTTGATGATGAATACAGGCGATAAACCAAAAGTCTCAAATAAGCAGTTATTGACAACCATTGCTTGGCAAATTGGTGATAAGGTTAATTATGCATTGGAAGGTAGTGTATTTATTGGTGGCGCTATTATTCAGTGGTTACGTGATGGCTTAGAATTAATTAAAAATGCAAAAGAGACAGAGAAACTTGCTTTATCGGTTGATGATAATGCCGATGTATATATTGTGCCTGCATTAACTGGGCTTGGAGCGCCATATTGGGATCAATCTGCTAGAGGTACCATTGTTGGATTGACTCGTGGCGCTACAAAAGCACATATTGTGCGTGCAGCGTTGGAAGGTATTGATTATCAAGTAACTGATGTTGTTAATGCTATGAGTGATGATACTGGGTTGTCACTATCAGAAATGCGTGTTGATGGTGGTGCTGTTGAAAATAATTTTTTAATGCAATTTCAAGCAGATGTTTTACGGTTAGATGTCATACGACCAAAGGTACTTGAGACAACAGCATTAGGTGCTGCTTACTTAGCAGGTTTAGCTGTAGGTTATTGGTCAGATACTGATGAATTACAAGCAATGTGGCAATTAGATCATAAGTTTGAAGCAGAGATGGATCAAAAGCAATCTAAAACGTATTTGTCTCGTTGGCATCAAGCACTTGAGCGCTCAAGGGGATGGGAAAATTAGTATAAATAATTCAATTTATAGTAAAGAAGTCATATGTTTGTAGAGTTAATATCTATTATTATAGGCTTTGTTTTGCTTATATGGAGTGCTGATCGCTTTGTAAGTGGTGCATCGATGTTAGCTGAGATTTTTAAAATATCCCCGTTAGTCATTGGTATCTTTATTCTTGGTTTTGGCACTTCATTACCTGAAATAGTTGTTTCAGCTTTTGCAGCCTTTGAAAATAAGTCGTCTATGGCAATTGGTAATGCAATAGGTTCGAATATTGCTAATATCGGCCTTGTAATTGGTGTTACTGCAGTTGTTAGACCGATTAAAGTAGAATCTAATGTACTCTATAAAGATTTTATGATTCTAATTGCCATTAGTTTATTGTTAGTTTGGCTGCTATGGAATCTTAGCTTATCAAGATTAGATGGTATTATATTACTTGTTATTTTTAGCCTTATAATGGCTGTGAAGTTTTATAGAAGTAAAGCAGCTACATCTAAACTGAAAGATAAATCAAATGAACCTTCTAAGCATAGTTTAGTCAAAAGTATACTTTATATTATTTTGGGGCTTATCTTATTAATTATCAGCGCTAAAATTTTGATATGGGGTGCTAGTAGTATTGGTAAACGGCTAGGAATGAGTGATCTTGCAATTGGCCTTACGATTATTGCTATTGGTACTTCTTTACCAGAGTTAGCTACTTCAGCTGTCGCAGCATTAAAAAAGCAGCATGATCTAGCTTTAGGTAATATTATTGGTTCAAATATATTTAATACATTGATGGTTGTTGGCATTGCCGTATTGATCTCACCAACAATTCTAAATCAATTAGTTTTATACCGTGATGCACTTTATATGGTTATGTTAACTTTATGCTTATTTTTATTTGCTTTGATTGGAAAAAATAAGATTAATCGTTATCAAGGCGCTATTTTTCTAATTAGTTATGTTATCTATATTTATAGTTTGTTTTATTATATGTAGAGAGGCTAGTATCGCATCTCTACACATCAAAACGCTTAGTATAACGATGACAATAAGGTGTTTTACCTGTTTTGATATAATATTCTTGATGGTAGTCTTCAGCGGGCCAAAAAACAGTAGCTTCAACTAATTCTGTTGCTATATTAAGGCCCTTATTACTTAATATATTTAGTAAATCTTCAGCAGTCTGGCGTTGTATTTCATTAAAGTAAAAAATAACGCTTTTATATTGATCACCAATATCAGGTCCTTGGCCATCACTTTGTGTTGGATCATGAATTTCAAGGAATAATTTAGTGAGTTTGCGAAAGCTTGTTTTGTTCGGGTTAAAAACAACACGTACAGCTTCTATATGGCCTGTTTTACCATTACAGACATCTTGATAAGTTGGGTTATCTGTATTGCCACCGGTATAACCAACTTCAGTAATTAAAACACCATCTTGTTGTTTTAACAAATGTTCTACACCCCAAAAGCAACCGCCTGCAAAAATAGCTTCTTCAGTTTCAGTAACTTCAGTATCTTCAACAAACTCAACAGAGAGTGAATTAACACAGTGACGTAAATTTTTATCGGTATATTGTTCACCATGAAATACATGACCTAGATGACCATCACAACGGTTGCATAAGATTTCAGTACGTCTACCATCTGCATCTAATTGACGTTTAATTGCATCAGGTAGCTCATCATCAAAACTTGGCCAACCACAGCTTGAAATAAACTTAGCATCTGATCTAAATAACCCTAAGCCGCAACCTCTACATATATAGGTGCCTTGTGCATCAAATAAATTATATTTACCACTATTAGGGGGTTCTGTGCCTTTGCCAATTAAAATATGGTGTAAAAGAGGTGTTAAGGTATTTTGTTTATTCATTTTTCTATTCCATGAAATTATTTAACTTAGGCGAGTGCAGCTTCTTTTTGATTTTGAGTTTGCGACTTTTTTTCTTCAGCTAATGCCTTAAGTATGTTTTTTAATAAATCATAGCATTTTATGGTTGTAGGGATGTTTAATTTTTCATCAGGCGAGTGTGCGCCGCGAATATCAGGGCCAAATGATATCATTTGCATATTAGGATATTTACCATTAATAATACCACATTCAAGACCCGCATGGATTGCAGCAATATTAACATCATTGCCAAATGTTTCTTGATAAATTCTAGCTGACTTTTTAACAATATCACTATGTGGATTAGGTTGCCAACCAGGGTATGCTTCATCATGTTCAATCGTTGCATTGGCAAGCTTAGCAATACTTGTAATGTGCTGGCGTTGTGCTTCAAGTTTTGAGCTAATTGAACTTCTTGTAGAAAGCGTAATGATAAATTGCTTATTTTGTTGGTTGTATTTGACAGATGCAAGATTAGAAGATGTTTCAACTAAGTCAGGCATATGATAATCCATGGATACAACACCGTGAGGTAAAGCCTCAATTAAATTTAAAAGTTTCGTTTGGCTGGATAATCTTAAGTAGTTTTGAGGTATTGTATCTTGTGCTGTTATCTCTAATGACAAGTTAGGCTCAATTGCACTTAACTCTTTCTGAATCAGGCTAAATGCTTCATTGATTATTTGAATTTCTTTATCTTTTTGAGTTGGTTCAACTAAAATGCTAGCAAATGCTTCACGAGGAATTGCGTTTCTTAAATTACCGCCTTCAAAGCTTGCAAGTTTTGCATGTGGGATTGAAGATAAAATGCGTGTTAATATTTTTAATGCATTACCACGCCCTTTATGAATATCAATGCCAGAATGACCACCTTTAAGACCACTGATTTTAATGTTGTAAGCCTGATCATTTAAATTGCTTTTTACTGACTCAACGGGTAACTCAACGATACTATCACCGCCACCAGCACAGCCAATACAAAATTCACCCCAACTCTCTGAGTCAATATTAATCATATAATGAGCATTAAGAATATTAGGGTCTAGGTTTCTTGCACCAACAAGGCCTTTTTCTTCAGTAGCAGTTAATAGAATTTCCATAGGGCCATGAATAACGCTCGGGTCAGTTGCAGCAGCCATAGCAAGTGCAACACCAATACCATTATCAGCACCAAGTGTCGTACCACGAGCTTTAATCCAATCATCATCACGATAGATGTCGATTGCATCGGTTTCAAAATTAAACTCAATATTTGAGTGCTTTTCACAAACCATATCTAAATGGCCTTGTGTTGCAATAATTTCTGCATTTTCATAACCTTCAGTTGCAGGTATGTAGATTACAAGATTATGTGCTTTATCTTCAACGATTTTAAAGTCATGAGCTTGGGCCCATTGATAAATAAATTGGCGAATGGCTTCTTCTTTAAATGATGGGCGTGGAATTTGTCTAATTTGATCAAATAGGGACCATACTTGTGGGTAAGTTAAATCTTTAAACATAGTTAGAAATACCTTAGTTTGAAATTTATTATTCAATTGATTTTATCTTTTAACCATATTAATAAACCATAAGTTGTTGTTAAATGCAATTGGTTTTGATTTTAGAGGTAGGTATTAATTAGCTATTTTTTGACTGTAATATCATATTAGTTAATCACTTCGATCAATTGAAACTTTTCACCTTTTGCATCTCTTTGAAGTTGTTCAACTTTATGTGCTTTGACATCGACAGATGTATCTGCTTCTTTTATCTTTAAAATATCATGAAAGTTATTGATAACATGATAAGATATATCTTCTTTAGCTGTATAATAGATATTAATTTGATTGTTTTGTATTTTAAATTGAAATGAAATCATATCTGGAACATAAAATTCTTCAAATAATGAAGGATGAATTGTATCTGTTTTGCCATGATTGTTAATAATTTCTACAGCATAGTTTAAACGGCAGTCTGATAATTCAAGTTTAGGATACTTGTCATATCTATCAGCAGGAATTAAACGTCCTAAATCTCCCATTTTATAATTAATAATTGGAAAGATATGGTTAGATAGATTGGTTAAGCAAATAGTACCTATATCTTTATCAGTCTGATTTTCATTACAAATACTAACAATGTTTAAATCATCAAAAATATCAAATGGGCCTTGTTGATATTGTGCTCCTATTAGTAAGCCTTCTGAAGCCATATATAAATTAACGGGCTTAATTTGCCAGGCTTTTTCAATAACATTTGCGTCACTTTCAAATAATGGCTCTCCTGAGGTAAAAATACGCTCAGGTTTAATATTTAATTTACCTGCTAATTGCATTCTTGCCAAATCCCCAATCATTAAAGCATAACCACCTAATTGATGTGGTTGATAAATTTCTAACTCATTAGCAATTTTTTCTAAAGAATCTGAAACAGAGTAAAGTTTAACATTAAAAAAAGCATTCTCTCCACTTCTTGAGAATCCAGCACCACAAAAACGTCCATCAGTTGCTAGGATAACAGCTGCACGAGTTGTACTTGTTCTTAATTTGGGCCTTAATGCTCTAATGACAGATGCAGCCCATGCTTTGGACCAGCTGGTTTTATTCCATGGAAAAATACCTTGCTCACCTGAAGTGCCTGAAGTATGTACAATGTGATATTTATCTAAATAAAGTTGGTTATAGTTTTTATTGTCATTAATCCAGCTAGATAGGGGTAATTTTTTTACTTTAGAATCAGTAACAACTTGATTAAAGTGCTCCATTAATAATGGTTTATCAACATAAGGCAAATCATTAATCTCTAAATCGTTTAAATGTTTTTCATTAATGCCATGTTCATGCCATAAACTACGATAAAATGGGCTTTTATTCCAAGTGTGGTGAATAATATGATTAAATTTATGTTTAACAATAGTTTTATGTTTTTTAGGTTTATTTTTTTCCTGGATATAAAGTTTGAATAACTCTTTTGCGTTGTAAATATTCATTGCTCACTGTCCTTGTGATTGATTGTGATTAAAAAACATCCCATTATTATAAATACTATTAGTAGAGGGTTGTTATATAATCAAGTGTTGTGCAATAAAAAGCGATCAAGTATTTTAAAAGGGTTATTTTATATAAAGGAGTAATGAATATGAGCATTTCAACACTATTAGAAAGTAAAGTCCTACATCAATACATTATCAACCAGGCACAAACAAATTGGTCAGATATTCAAAAAAATATGGTTTATGATGCAGTTTCGCAACCGCATGCTCAAATGAATACTGCACTTGATCAATTACAGTTTATTAGCTTTTTAATTAAAGTAATCGGCGCTAGAAATGCAATTGAGATAGGTGTTTTTCGTGGTATTGGAACATTAACAATTGCCAGTAGTCTACCACAAGATGGTAAAGTAATTGCATGTGATGTAACTGATGAATATGTTGATGATTTTAAACATTATTGGCAAGAAGCTCAAGTTATTGACAAAATAGATTTAAGAGTTGCGCCTGCTACAGAGACTTTAAGCGAATTAATTGCTAACGGCCAACAAGGAACTTATGATTTTATTTATGTTGATGCTGATAAAAGCAATAACAAGCGTTATTATGAGATGGGGCTTCAATTACTAAGAACTGGGGGTGTCATTGCAGTAGATAATGTATTGGACAAAGGCAGTGTGGCACTTGATTGGGAGCAAAAACAAAGAGCAAAATTAGCACGTGAGTTTAATCAGTATGTTGCATCTGATAATCGAGTAGATGCAAGTTTATTAAGTATTGGTGATGGTTTGTATTTGATTCATAAGAAATAAACTTACGCTTCTATAACACTAATATGCCCGCACGCTTCTTTGCTTTTAGAAGTATTGATTTCAATATCCTGTCCAAGTTTTCGAAGTATGTTTAGTAGTTTGTCAATACTATATCGATCACAATGGCCATTAATAATTTTGGAAATATCTCCTTGATTAACGCCAGTTAGTGTTTCAACTTCTTTCTGTTTTAATTTTTTTTGCTTTATAGTTAGCATGATATGTCTTGCTAATGATGCTTTTGCTTGTAATTCTTCAGCATTGTCAAAACCTAGGTCTTCAAAGACATTACCACTACTTTTAGTTGTCTGTATCATTTTAGCTTCCCCTTTGATTTAATAGTGCTTTTAATCTATTTTTAATTAAATCTATATCTGATTTCACACTACACGACAGTAACGGTGTAACCCATTGATTTTTCATTGTTATCGTTCATTCTTATAATCGCCAAAAAACAAAAAAGAGCGATATGATGAAACACATCAATGAATTACAACAGTCACTGAAGCACTATTTTAACTTATCTTTTTGGAATACTGAATGCCTAACTTACTTTATTATTGCTCT
>JAKJJQ010000149.1:0-2015 GCA_021713415.1 Thiotrichales bacterium 19X7-9 | reverse complement strand
TTGTTATTACCATAAACGGTAGCAATGATGATCCAGTGATCTCAATTGAAGCAGGTGATTCAGCTTCTGATAACTTAACTGAAACAAATAGTGGTTTAACTTCTTCAGATACTTTAACTGTTACTGATCTTGATTTAACCGATACAGTTTCAGTAGCTGTTACTTCAGTAGTAGAATCCGGTGATACGTCAGGTATAGCCAATGCAACTTTATTATCAATGATGTCTGTTACAGCAGGTAATATCTTAGATAATACAGAAACAGCTGATACCTTTACTTGGTCATTTGACTCAGGTAGTGAGGCATTTAATTACTTAGCCGCAGGTGAGTCATTAGTATTAACTTATACTATTACTGCAACTGATAGTCAGTCAGCCACCGATACTCAAGATGTTGTTATTACCATAACTGGAACTAACGATGATCCAATTCTAACAATTGATACTACAGGATCATTAACAGAAGATGCATCAACGCCGAATTTAACCGATACAGGATCTCTATCATTTAGTGATGTTGATACAACTAATACTCATACAGTAAGTGCTTCTTATAATAGCGATGCTGTTTGGAGTGGAGGTTCATTAACCCCAGCTCAAATTACAGCGATTACTTCAGGCTTTAGTGCTGATAGTGATAGCTGGGATTATACAGTTACTAATGCAGATACTCAGTTCTTAGCTGAAGGTGAGACCATTACCTTAAGCTTTGATGTAACAGTAACCGATAACGATGGCGGATTAAATACTGAAACAGTCACTATTACTATTACTGGTACCAATGATGATCCAATCTTAACAGTTGATAATGTAGGATCAGTCAAAGAAGATGCATCAACGCCGAATTTAACCGATACAGGATCTCTATCATTTAGTGATGTTGATACAACTAATACTCATACAGTAAACGCTTCTTATAATAGCGATGCTGTTTGGAGTGGAGGTTCATTAACACCAGCTCAAATTACAGCGATTACTTCAGGCTTTAGTGCTGATAGTGATAGCTGGGATTATACAGTTGCTAATGCAGATACTCAGTTCTTAGCTGAAGGTGAGACCATTACCTTAAGCTTTGATGTAACAGTAACTGATAATGATGGTGGTAGTGATACTGCGACTGTTACTTTAACAATTCATGGTACGAATGATGATCTACATATTTCTGATATACACAGTCGTATTTATCTTCCTGGTAATGGTATTGATAATATTTTCATAAAAAAACATGATAGTAATTTGTTAAGCAACTCTCAAATAAATAAAAGCATTGACCAAAATGATGAATTACCACTACTACTTTCAATAGAGGTAAACAATGTACTTAATGCAATGGGAACATCAAGTGATCCATATATTGCTGATATTCACAGAAACAATAATATTAAATTACTTTCAATCAGTTCACATCCTGGTGTTACAATAGATGTAATAACATTATCTGGAAAAGGTAACTTTAGTCAAATACATACTAACGATCGCATCAACTTAGAGTTTACGCCTGACCAAAGTGAAAAAATTAAAAATGTTGTACAAAGTAATATTAAAATTTATAAAGATAGCGAACTTATTTATGAATTATATTTTATAATTAACGTGAATGATGAAGTAGTTGATGAAAATTTTGTAATTAATGAATTGAAAAGTTTAATTAGAGATTTAGATATATCAAATAAACAAGAAATGGAGAAAAATATTAGCAAACTAGGTTCAGTTTCAGTAATTAATCCTGGATATTTATTAGCATTAAAAGAATCCATACTTTCAGATAATAAAGACTTTAATATTAATCAGCAAGTAGATACTAACACTAAGGAATTAATTTCTCATTATCAGGTAGAGAAAATTAAAAAATATTTATTAAAATTATTTAAATAAGGGTAAAGCCAGGGTCTAAGAGGCTATCCAATAAGCTGTTAAGCTTTGCCATACCCAAAATTGGCATAAATTTTAAATAATTTTTAAAAATATCATGATGTATATTAAAACAACTAATATTCTTTGATTTTTCTTAAATCT
>JAKJJQ010000148.1:0-2022 GCA_021713415.1 Thiotrichales bacterium 19X7-9 | reverse complement strand
ATCATTCAGTTGGAGATGCGGAAAGTTTATTTAGTATTGACTCTGATTTATTACAGATAATTACTTATTTACTGATTCAGTTAATTGAATCTATGAAATCTGAAACGGCAGAAGATCATATACAAGCAATTATATCGAGATTAGATACAGATGTATTAAATACACTAGGTTTATTATCTGAAAGCCTAAAAGATAAATCGCTTATTTTTCCAATTGATGTTAAACGTAAGTTTAAATCAGAAGAAGATATATTTAATGGCTTAAAAGATCGGTATACAAAAACATCGAGTCATTTAAGTGATTATTACGATGATACAACACCTGTTGTAAATAATGAGGCTGATGATGTTAACAATAGTTAAAGGTGTAATATCAAATCTATCAGGCTTTATTTTAGTTTTAATTGTTGTCTTTGGTGTTATTCATTTAAACCGTAAATTAAACAAGATGAATGCAATGTGGATGGATGCAAATCAAGTGATTGTTAAAAATCAGCAACAGCAGATTGAAGTTAATCGAGCTTATAGCAATCAGCTAGATGCATTAACAAGTCATATTAGTGGTCTAAATGAAAAAGATCGCACACAGTGGGTGCGAAATTATCATCCAGAAATACAGGCCTTATTAAAAACACCACCAGATGGTTTAAAACCACAAGGTGTTGTGTAGTGATTAAGTGGGGAGGAGTTATTTTAATGGTTAGTTTACTTAGTGGCTGTAGTTGGTTTATGCCAACACCTCAAGTTTCAGGTCATATCCCACCATCATTAACAAGCCCAAGAATCGTACATGGTTGTAGTGAAATACAGACAGAGTTAAAACTCGCAACTTGCTACTTAAAAACAAGTGAAGCTTTGTATTTAGCAAATCAGGATAAAGAAAGTTTAATGAATTTAGAGAAGAAATGGCATGATTAATGAGCTAAAATATAAAAAGACACTTAAATAAATATAGAAGCTTATGATAGAGTTCATCAAATTAAATAAATTTCAGGTAGCTGAAAAACAATTATTTTCAGCTATTGAGATGTTTTTTAATGATAAAGAGCCCGTATCTATACATACTTTATCAGAAGCGGCTGGGAGTGTTTTTCTTGATCTAGCAAATTATAAAAATCTTCATGTTTTTCATATTAGAGGAAGTAAGAGTTTATTTAAAAAGCATGATTTTGGTAGAACATATAGAGAACATCTTAACCAAATGAATGAACTTCGTAATTTTTTTAAACATGCAAATAATGATGCAGGTAATACTATTGAATTTGCTCCTAGTTATAATGCTTTTTCAATAGAAAACACAATTTTATTATATCTACAGTTACATTATCGTGCTTTTCAAAAGCAAAGTAATGATAAAATTATTAAGTCATCAACTTGCTTTTTAACTTGGTTCAAATTTAATCTTGATAGTGCATATCTTGATGTGGTACTTCAAGATAATACGATTTTTTGTGGCAGAGTAATATTAGAAATGATAGAAGCAACAGCTAACATAATGAAGCGTTCTTACGATATAAATAGTGAAGCAATTGATGCTGCTATTCATAACAAAGAAAATTATAAACACTACATAAATAATTACTGTTCAATTAATATTGATTAATTAATAGAAAAAACTTTATGTAAATCAATAGTATTTTGTGGAGACGTTGATTTGTGGCGCCTCGATATTAAATATTTATTTTTTATGATTTTTTCAATAATTGTCAACAGCCCCTAATTAATATCATGAAGTTAAGTTATACAAAATCAATTTAAATTATCTGGATAATAGGAAGATAGAACTTAATTTATGAATAACTAGTGGGGGAGCAAATGAGTGAATTTTATCATGGTGTAGAAATAGTAGAAATCGATGGTGGTGCAAGACCAATACGAACGGTTAAATCAAGCGTAATTGGTTTAATAGGTACTGCACCTGATGCTGATGAGAATGTATTTCCGTTGAATACACCAGTATTAATTGCAGGTAGTCGATTAGATGCAGTAAAGTTAGGTTCAATTGGTACATTGCCTAATGCTA
>JAKJJQ010000147.1:0-2036 GCA_021713415.1 Thiotrichales bacterium 19X7-9 | reverse complement strand
AACAAGCCCATCATTATGCCATCAAATTAACTCATATATTTAATATGTATGATGATAGAAAGTCAGCAATGGCTAAAATAGATAGATGGATTAGTAAAGTAGAAAAAAGTGATCTTAACTGTTTCAATACATTTATTAAAACCTTACAAAAACATAAAAATAGCATTGCGAATTATTTTAAAAATAGAGCAACTAGCGGATTTGTTGAAGGTTTAAATAATAAAATTAAAGTAGTTAAGCGTCGCTGTTATGGTTTCTTTAAAACTGAGTCGCTTTTTCAAAGATTAATGATTGATTTGAGAGGATATAAAATGCTTGGTATTTAACCAACAAAAAATGGAAAAGAGCCAATAAGTCTAGCATTTACTAATAGGCTTTTACTTATTTATGCGAACGAGTCCATTTCATTACAACCCAACAATAGAGCTGTCAATAGCTTAATTATCCAACAAGCCCTAAACTAACTGAGTGAAAATTGCTGCTGTATCTGGAATCTATGCCATTTATTTAATATATTTTCATCAAATTTATTTTCAAAACGAAGAAATTTCGCCCTATCTAGAGAAAGATTTTCAATATGTGATAACCATTCATCTTGCATCAATACAATATATTGATCATCTTTAGGGGAGACTTTAAATAAATTATAAAGCATATCAATATATTTTCGTATTTTAATATCAGATGATATATGACGAAATTTGTTATTTAGTTCGTATTTATACATATATGCAGATTTAAGATTAATATTTCCAATAATATTTTTAATATCTTCTGCTTTAATCAATGGAAACTGTGAAAGAAGAGATAAAACTTTAATTTCAGCTTTTGTTATTATATCTTGCCCATATTTTAGCTTTATTAAGCTATTAAAGCACAAATTATTTTTTAATTGATCCTTCCCAAAATCAAATTTATTAATTATTCCACATACATTATTATCATACATAAGAGGGTTTCGTTCAAACGTAAAGATTCCAAAATATTTATTTGAAAATACAGCACCAAATCTTATAACACTTTGTTTTTTTAAATAAATAATTTCTAAATCTTGAGCTAGATTAGAATACCCTAAAGGAAAAGAGATCTTATTAGGAATTTTAGGTGAATTAAGATTTATTATTGTCATAGATGAACCAAATAAATTACTAATTAAGCTATCATTATAAAGTATTTTTCCATTTAAACTTATCATCTCAAATTTCCTATGGGGATGTTTTAACATAAAGTTTTTTTCCTTAACTAAGAAGATAAATATAAGTTATATTTCTAGTCTAAAAGGTTAAGTAATAAATATCCATAAAATAATCAAATAATACTGGCTCTTTTCGAGTACATTCAAATATACCTGTTTTCGTTAATTTTTCATAGAACGCCAAATATATGTTAACTGGAATGGACTCACCACCAAATGCAGAGTAGTATCTAGTATTAGCTTGACCAGATATAAAAATATCTGTACTACCATTATCACTTACTTATCCAGAATTCATAGTAATTAATTTTTTTGGCATAAAACAACCCTCTATTTTTATTAATTAGATTAATCCTCTATTAATAAAGAAATTTATCATATAGTGCACATAAAATAATATTGAAAAAAAAACGAATCTTTTCCATTTTTACAACCGCTATTCGCTATGGAGAGCAGCAATTACGGATCTGTTGCAAAAAATTGTCACTTTGCTAAACTTCTGCCAAATTAAGCACAGGATGTTTTTAATGATCAGTTTCAAATGGCGTCATTTTAATAAAATGGTCATCATGTTAGCTATTCGTTGGTATTTGTCTTAGAGGCTATCCAATAAGCTGTTAAGCTTTGCCATACCCAAAATTGGCATAGATTTTAAATAATTTTTAAAAATATCATGATGTATATTAAAACAACTAATATTCTTTGATTTTTCTTAGAGACTATCCAATAAGTCAGTTGGTTACCCAATGAAATGCAATTTAGATCAACAAATAAACTAAAAATTATTTCATCATAAGCAATTAATTATTATAACATGAATGCCATTGTCAGAAAATTTAAA
>JAKJJQ010000146.1:0-2049 GCA_021713415.1 Thiotrichales bacterium 19X7-9 | reverse complement strand
TTAACCTTACGCCTGCTTTTACCTGTCTTTTTACGATTGGGTGCTGTAGTAAATGGATAATCACCACCTCGACCCTTAATTGCATAAGGTCTACCTAATGGTCTCTTTAATATATAATCATAAGCAATTGAAGTTGTATTATCTGTACCACCTGTATCTAAGCAAGCAAAATCAATACTCATCATAAAGCCTGACTCATGTTTGTACTGACGCTTTAATGCATCCGTCAAATCGCTCCATACTTGAGTTTCTGCGGGTGATCCTGTTAATACTCGATAATCCATAATAAAAGCTTCTTCACCATCTGCCCATGCAATAACCTGCATTTCAATTCGATCTTGCTGCACATCAATACCTGCTGTTAATAAACCACATTCTATTGGCACTAAATGATAATCTTCAACTCGATTAAGTAAATAACTTGTCTCAATATGCTCTACTTCTTCATCCCATGTTTTAGCTAATGCTGCATTAACAAATGATTGTAAATCGCCTAACTGTTTTTTCTCTAAGTACGACTTAACCGTATCAACAAAACGCCTAAATGGTGAATATAACTCATTAAGATGAAAACTAGCATGGTTATAAAATGGCTCACGAGCAATCCATTTGCCTTCTTCCAGCATAGCAAGCTTATCAGCATCAGTTATAATACAACCACAATGAGGGCAACTATAAACAACCGAGTCAACTATTAATTGTCCATGCTCATCTTCCTCCCAACTAATTTGCTCCCACTCTAACGTTTGATATTCACCACAATGAATGCAAGGCAAATTAAAATAACGTTGATCTCCTTCTAAAAAACTTGATTCAATAAAACACACATCTTTAAGTGTAGGCGTACTGGTTAAAAAAAGCTTTCTTTTACTGCCAAATGTCTTCCCTCTCTCCCACATCAAATTAATTGGATGGCCTTCTTTGGTAAATTCATAAGCACTCACCTCATCACAGAAAATCTTTGGCGCAGATTTACTTCTCATTGAAGAGGGTGAACCAGACCAAGCAAAGATTAAAGAACCTCCCTTATAGGATTTCATTTCCTGTGTATTAACACCTGATCGAGACCTGGGCTTAGATAACTTATCTTTTAAAGACTTAGTATGCTCAACCATTGGATCAAATTTACCATGCAACCAAGCTTTAACATCACTTTTTGTTGGTTGTAAAAATAATTGATTGCACGGCTCATGATCTATGTAATAGCCAATAATTGAACTAATCATCTCAGTTTTACCTAACTGAGCACCCCACATCAAAGTAATACGCTCTATTCTCGGATTTTGAGCTACATTCAATACCTCCTTCTGATAGGCTAAAGTCTTCCACTTGCCAGGCATTGCACTGTTATTTGCTGGAATATATCTGTTTTGTTCTGCCCATTGACTAATCGTTAAGTCTTTTGCTGGCTTTAAATAGGTTAATGCTTCTTTAAATGTTTTTGTCACTGCCGTTTTTTTCATCTTCAAAAAACCTATCTATTGTTTCACTAACACCATCTGAAATTGCATGCAAAGATTCTTTAACCTCTGCTGTTATAATCTCTTTTAACTTGACCGTATCTGCCTCTTTTAAATATGGTTCACATCGATCTGGCATAATTAAAAGCTTCGTTTTGATTTCGTTAAACACCTCAATTAACATGCTTAAAACATCATCTGAAAGTAATGCCTTTTTTTGATCTAACATTGCACTAATTTCTTCTTTATCAGCTTGAGCTTTTAATAATCTTAATCTTTCCTTCTTCAATGAAATATTTAACTCATCATGACTAATCATTCCTTCCGCATCCTTTGAATTTAAAGAGATATAGCGGATATAATTTTGCACACTTTCCATTAATGGATAAACACCACGTTCTTTTTTTTGGATAATTTTTTCAGCACCAAGCTGCTGAATCCGTCTTGGTGTTACCATTAAAATCTCTGCTAATTCTTTTACTTTTACATCTAAATTCATCTAATTTGCTCCTAAAAATAGCGAAACGAAACACGTTTTTTTACCCTCCCACAATGCAAAAACGGCGGGTGTATGACCCCCACCGAGTTT
>JAKJJQ010000145.1:0-2077 GCA_021713415.1 Thiotrichales bacterium 19X7-9 | reverse complement strand
TATATGGTTGTAAAAGTGAAATACCATCATCTTCTGATAATTCAGATCAACCAGCAAATCAAACCATTTATAATTTAACGGATAGTCATAGCTCAGATACAGCCGTGATTGCTTCACCTTATGAAGTTGACGTTAATTTAGAATCTGAAACAAGTAATTTGCAAGTAGGTGTAGAGCCAACAGCAGAAGCTCAGGCAAGTAATATTCAATTACATTTTTTAGACCCGCAAAATACGAATCGTTTTAATACGACTTACTCAGATGCTTGTAATAGCCTTGATACAAGTTCAAGCTGTCAAATTACACTAGTGCCTAATAATAATGCTCAATTAATTGATAATCAAACGGTAGGTTATTATATAACAGGTAATATTAATGGTAGTCTAACTCGTCTAAAGCCAGAATACTTTATTGTTAAGTCATTAACCACAGAGCCAAATGCATTTATAGGTAGTGGTGGGCAGAGTCAGTTAACTATTTATAATAATACAGGTGTTGATGTTGATTTAAGTGGTTATCAATTTAAATCAGATGATACTCAGTTAAGTGCTCAATTATCAGAAGCACTACAGACTGGAAATAATTATGTTTTAGCTAATAACAAAAAGTTTATCGTTAATGTCAGTGCAACTGATGATCATACAAATAGCCGTTCAGCCGTATTAATGGTAAATTCAACGGGTATTAATGCAGTTGATTCAACGATAAATGTTATCAGGCCTTCGGTTAATCTTTCACCGAATCAACTAACGCTATGGCCGAATCAAACACGTACAATTACAATTGAAAATAATACGCCAGCTTTAGCAAAAGTATCTGATATTAGTTTATCAAATACAGATGGTGTAAGCTTAGATACGAGTAATTGTGATGATGGTATTATAGGATTTTCAAGTTGTAAAGTTACATTAACATCGAAGAAAAAAATAGCGACTAAAGAAGTTGATTTAATTGTTACAGGTGAGAACTTTGATACACAACAGGCAAGTGTTTATACAGAGTTACCTAATCCAAGTATTAAACCTGTTCATGTTGATATGACGCCAAATCAATTAACCTTATTACCGAATCATAATAATACAATAACAATTAGTAATCATTCAGCAACACAATCAGCATATATAAAAGAAATAGATTTACCAGGCTTAACTGATGCTGAAGTTATAAGTAATACTTGTGGTAATACAATTAGTGCATTAGACAGTTGTCAAATTAGTTTTTCAGTTGATCATAATGTAGCGAAGCAACGAGCGTATTTATCAATTTCAGGTAAAAACTTTTTACCACAAGAGTCACAAATAACAACAATTCCAACACCAAGAGCTAAAAAAGCGACACGAATAGAAATAACGCCCAGTCAATTAACCTTAATTCCAAATCATACCCAGAAGTTAACAGTTAAAAACTTAACATCTAATAAGGCTTATCTTAAAGAGATAGATTTACCAAGTTTATCAGGTGTTTTAATTACAAATAACTGTTCAGATGTTGACTATCTTACAAGTAAAGGTAGTTGTGAGATTATATTTCATTCAGGCAAGCAAATAGGTTCATCAAGTAATACAGTTAGTGTTTATGGTAAAAATTTCTTATCAAAAGAGGCGCATATAACAGCGAAGAGTCCTCATCTACCAGGTAAGCCAACGAGTATCGATTTAATCCCGAATCAAATTACTTTATTACCAAATCAAAGTAAAAGCATAGTGATTAATAACCAAAGTAGGGTGGCAACTAAAGGCTTATCGATTAACATACCAACATTAGATGGTGTAACAGTTACCAATAATACTTGTGGTGATGAACTATTAGGTAAAACAAGTTGTACGATTGAATTTAAAGCAAATAGTGATGTCGTTTCAAAACAGAGTGATTCCTTATTAGTAACAGGTAATAACTTTTTATCTAAGCAAGCACAAATAGATACGAATAATCCTAAGATACAATTAAAGAAATTGACACGAGTAGAAATAACACCAAATCAGTTAGTTTTATTACCAAGTCAAACAAGAGAAATGACCATTAGTAATATGACAGCTACGACAGCGGATATTAAAGAATTAAATATCCCTGATTTATC
>JAKJJQ010000144.1:0-2083 GCA_021713415.1 Thiotrichales bacterium 19X7-9 | reverse complement strand
TGGGACAGTTGGTGAAGGAGGTAACTGGAAAGTGGTGGAGCGGTATGTTAAGAATCAAGGGTTAAAACTGGATGAAGCGCAATTGCGACTCTTTTAATACCCCGCTGCTTGCCGCGGGGATATTTATTTGTTTTTACAAATGGCTTAACATACTGAGGTGAAATTAGTTTTACTTCATGGCCCATATCACGAAATTTTCTAGCCCAATAGTTTGAACCTCCGCAAGCTTCCATTACAATTGTGCAAGGTACTAAATTAGAAATATATGAGCATAAAGTTGATCTGGATAGACGTTTTTTAAGCAAACAGTTTCCTCTATTATCATTTCCATGTAATTGAAAAACATTTTTTGCTATGTCTATTGCTAATATTGTAAGATTATTCATGACGGACTCCTTGCTATTTAAGTTGTTGCAAAATAAGTCTAGCATTTACTAATAGGCTTTTACTTATTTATGCGAACGAGTCCATTTCATTACAACCGAAAAAAGTGATCTTAACTGTTTCAATACATTTATTAAAACCTTACAAAAACATAAAAATAGCATTGCGAATTATTTTAAAAATAGAGCAACTAGCGGATTTGTTGAAGGTTTAAATAATAAAATTAAAGTAGTTAAGCGTCGCTGTTATGGTTTCTTTAAAACTGAGTCGCTTTTTCAAAGACTAATGATTGATTTGAGAGGATATAAAATGCTTGGTATTTAACCAACAAGAAATGGAAAAGAGCCCTTGCAGGTTAATTGTACCCAGAGGATGCATAATTGTATGAAAAATAAACTGATAGAAATTTTTGCAACAGAACCATCCATAGCCTCTAACTACAAATGGATTTTGGATATTGATTAGGACTAATTTTACTTGAGGCGCTACAAAATATATTGTTAGCAGAGATATTACTCTTTATAGTAATTCCAGAAGAATTATTGTTAATTATTGTCACTCCTGATATAGAAACATCTAGTGCACCTATATTAAGAATAAAAGATTTATATGAATTAATATTAATTAATGTTCCAGATATTAATGAAATAGGATTTATATCGCCATTATTGTCTTGATAATAAAATAAATCAGCTGAACCACCTTGCTGAGCATTTTTATCATTATCAATACTTATCATTCCGCCTATAAATGATAACTGTGAATTTGAATACATACTAAAGGCAATTCCTGAATTTGCCGTATATTCCGTGCTTTGTATAAAGCTAAGAGACTGACTATTTTCTTCATAAGCTTTGACTAGTATAGTTAAAGAATTAATCCTTGAGTTCTTAATAGAAGAATCTATCATAATGATTGCTTGAGCTATATTCATATTTATATTTATTATCTTACTATTACTAATAGTTATGGTAGTCGAAGAGTCTATAATAACTCCTGCGTATCCAATGATAGTTTTATTTGCAATAGTATCGTCTGTTAAAGAGTATACACCTGGTGTTAATATAATAGTTGTATAGTTTGAATCATTAAGTACAGCTTTTAAGTCTGAAGTATTCGATACTGTTATTGTGTGACTGCTGCTATATAATAAATCATTACTTAGCAAATTAATTTGATTTGTATTTGATGCTATATCAGTTTGATTTGTAGCAATATCAGTTTTGTTAGTACCAATATCAGTTTGATTTGATGCTATATCAGTTTGATTAGTACCAATATCAGTTTTGTTAGTACCAATATCAGTTTTGTTAGTACCAATATCAGTTTTGTTAGTACCAATGTCAGTTTTGTTAGTACCAATGTCAGTTTTGTTAGTACCAATATCAGTTTTATTAGTACCAATGTCAGTTTTGTTAGTAGCAATATCAGTTTTGTTAGTACCAATATCAGTTTTGTTAGTACCAATATCAGTTTTGTTAGTACCAATATCAGTTTTGTTAGTACCAATATCAGTTTTGTTAGTACCAATATCAGTTTTGTTAGTACCAATGTCAGTTTTGTTAGTAGCAATATCAGTTTTGTTAGTAGCAATATCAGTTTGATTTGATGCTATATCAGTTTGATTAGTACCAATATCAGTTTTGTTAGTACCAATGTCAGTTTTGTTAGTACCAATATCAGTTTTGTTAGTACCAAT
>JAKJJQ010000143.1:0-2312 GCA_021713415.1 Thiotrichales bacterium 19X7-9 | reverse complement strand
TGTTACCAATATTTTTGATAATATTACCGATGAATTTTCCAGCAGTTCTGGCTTGTTTCAATGTGGCCGCATTTTTCAATTCTATAGTTAATCTTGTTTCAAGTTCTTTACAATTTGGTTCTTTAATATGTTCATTAAGAGCAGTGGTCATATTTCTAGCAAATGCTTTAGCTTTTAGTTTTTTTCTAAGCTTAAGCCTGGCCTCAATGGCAAACTTAATTCCATAGTAAAGGTTAAAGATTTTTCCATAGTTGAATAAGTAAGAAATGGTTCAACATTGAATGATCATTTCATAAAGAAACTAAACTCTCTATAAACCACTTATTAGTTGTTTATAGGGGGCCAACTATGTTGAGGAAAGCAATGTACACAACAATAGAAACACTATGGAATCAAGGCCATAATAAATCATTTATATCAAGAGCTACAGGCCATGACTGGAAAACGATTGATAAAGTAATCAAGTTATTAGCATTGGGCAAAGATGCTCCAGATCGTAAACCTCACCCACGCAAGCTATCTAAACATCATGATATTTTAATACCTTTAATACAACAAGGCCTTAGTGCAGTACGTATTCATGAAGAATTAAATAAAGAAGGAATTGCAGTTGGCTATAGTACAGTAAAAACAGAAGTTAGGTACTTAAAGCGTAAATCAGATATTTTTATAAGAGTGCATAGTAAAGCTGGTGAAGAAGCCCAAGTTGATTTTGGATATGTAGGTTTCACACCAGATTCGACAGGTAAGCGCCGTAAGACTTGGATATTTAATATGCGATTAAGCTATTCTAGGCTAGATTACTATGAGGAAGTCCATGATCAACGAGTTGAAACCTTTATTCAATGCCATATCAATGCATTTAAGTTTTTTGGTGGGGTTCCAGCTACAGTTAAGATTGATAATTTGAAAGCAGCTATTTTAGAAGCTAATTTTTATGAACCAATTTATCAGCGTCATTATTTAGCATTTTCAGAGTTTTATGGCTTCCAATCATTGCCTTGTCGAGTCTACAGGCCAAATGATAAAGGTAAAGTTGAGTCAGGTATTAAGTATATTAAGTCAAACTTTTTTGCTGGACGTAAACTCACAGATAAAAAGCAATTACAGAGTCATTTAAGCCATTGGCTAAAGAAGGCAAATTCAAGAACGCATGGCACAACAAAGAAAGTACCAACTGAGATATTCAATAATGAAGAAAAACAAGCATTAAGGCCTCTTCCGTTGGAAGAGTTCAATTTAAATAAATTAGGTAGTCGTAAAGTTTACCATGACTGCCACATCTACGTTGAACATAATTATTATTCCGTACCATTTTCTTATGTTGGTAAAACAGTCGATATTTCCATTGGAGATAAATTGATTCAAATTTATGATCAAGGTAAATTAATTGCTTCTCATGGCAAGTTAAAGTCAGCGGGTGAATTTAGTACTCAGAAAGGACATTACCCAAAATACAAGTGTTTATCTGAAACTGAATTTCAGGAGAAGTATCAAAGTAAAATGGCTAAGATTGGCGTTTATGCAGAACAGTTATTCTTTAAATTGAAAGATGAACGTAAAACAGCTTGGTCAAGGCCTGTTCAAGGAATTCTGTCATTATCAAAAACCTTTTCACCTGAGGTTGTGAATAAGGCTTGTCAACGTGCCTTAGCATTCGATGCGCTAAGTTATAGATCAATCAAAAATATTTGTCGTAACGGTACTTATTCATTACCACTTGATACAAGCTATGTCGACTATCAAGGAGAGCTATAATGCAACAGATTAAAGCGAAATTGAAAGAATACAAACTCTCAGGTATGTATCAGAGCCTTGAGGATAGATTACGTTATGCAAAGTCAGAGTCATTAGCTCATATTGAATTTTTGGAGCTATTACTAGAAGATGAACACAATAACCGTAAAGATAATAGTTATAAGAAGCGTTATGCTAAAGCTAAACTTCCAGCCCATAAAACTATAGAGGAGTTTGACTTTACGTTTCAACCATCAATTGATAAAAAATTAATTAATGACTGTTTGACTTGCCAATTCATTAAAGAGAAGAAAAACATAGTCTTTATTGGTTCACCTGGCACTGGAAAAACGCACTTATCAACTGCCATTGCATTGAGTGCTTTAGCCAAAGGATATAAGGCTTTATTTACATGTGTGATTCATAAAGATCGTTTCAACTCTCTTAGCTTCATTTCAATGTAATAATTAGCATCTTGAGTGTGCTCTTTTTTCCGATCATAATTTGCAAATACTTCCTCAGAAAGGGGAGTAATATTAGTTAATTCACTATCTCGTTGTGATGGTGTTTTACCA
>JAKJJQ010000142.1:0-2323 GCA_021713415.1 Thiotrichales bacterium 19X7-9 | reverse complement strand
TCATAGAGTATTACAAGTAAGAACTTCTATTGCGAGCGACCAATGGGAAACTGACTGGAAATTGGCTAAAGAACGAATATATAAAACAGCTGTATAATATAAAATACATGGCATTAGGAATGGACTCTTATTGGATAGTCTCTGAAGGTTTAAATAATAAAATTAAAGTAGTTAAGCGTCGCTGTTATGGTTTCTTTAAAACTGAGTCGCTTTTTCAAAGATTAATGATTGATTTGAGAGGATATAAAATGCTTGGTATTTAACCAACAAAAAATGGAAAAGAGCCAATTGCATTTCATTGGGTAACCAACTGACTTATTGGATAGTCTCTAAACTAACTGAGTGAGAATTACTGATTTGAAAGTATTAACTGCGTATTTATTTGTTGCTTATAATTAGCAAATAATAAAGTTGGAGTACTACTTTTACCCAAACCAATCCATTTTGCAGTATTCACTCTAGCCTCAGTGTTATATAAATTTATAGCACTAATTAGTTCTTTTTCATTGATACTTTTACTAACTATACTTTTTGCATTTTTTAAGTTCTGCCATTTTGCTTGAGCTTTATAAGTATGAGAATTTTCTTCCGAGTTAATTTTATTTAAAGCTTTACTGTTTCTTGTTTCAAATCTTTGTATATGTTGTTCTACTTGAGTTAAAATTAAGTTTTTTAATTGTGTGAATTTATTATCTGGTTGTAGTTTATCAACGTTAGAAGGGTTTTCTATGCAGCTTTCATAAACACTTACATCAATACTGGATTTAGTTAGTTCATGATTCATTTTTTCTATTTCTTCTACGCATTTTTCAGGAGACTTTAAATTTTTTAACATGTCTTCTGTTAATGATGGGGCGCTGATAATGCGATGATGTAGCTTATGATTGATCTCATCTGGACGCAAAAACCCTCTATCACGAATACTCTCAGGAAAACGAATTTTTCTATAGGATTCTTTAAATTCTGTACTATATGTTTGAATATCAAAATATTTTGCAGTTAATTTTATATGATCTTTAATAATTTCAGAAGAACCAGTATCATCTTCTACACCAGCAATTTCTTCATGATTTGCTGGAAATGCATATTGGTTGGACTGATAGTTAGGATCATATAAAGCTGAAAAATTATCTTTTAATAAAGATGTTGAGTTAAGAGATCCAGTATCGGAGTAATAAGTAAAAGAAAATACTTTTTTTGTAAATTCATCACTTTCATTCAATCTTACTAAATTTCTGACCTTATCACCTCGATCAAAAACGCCTCCAGGAACTGGATCTATCTTATTACAAAGTATAATATCTAGTTTATTTTTAAGCTCAAGAGGCAGGTTACTATGTAGACGATACATTAATCTGTCAACTGTTACCCCACCTCTGCTCCATCCAATACACTGTAAATCTAATTTTTCTCCATCTTTTAGATTAGTAAGTTTAGTACATATTTGCTTATATGCTCGATTGACATTTGCTTCTACTGAATATTTTCCCATATCACCACTCGCTCCAGCAAGCCAATTTATAAATCCAATACCACTTTCATCAGTTCCTGGTCCTGGATAGTAAAATTTACTTTGATCTTCGATTAGTTGTGATTCTGAGTATAATTGAGCAATAGTACTGTTTTTAGCAGTCAGTAAATTATATCCAAAAGATTCATAATCTTTATTTGCCCATGTTCCATCAAAAAACAGTGATATTTTTTTTTTAATCATTTTAAATGCAACCCTTTATGTTTTCGATTTTTATATATTTATATAATTTTATTTTTTAGTATATGGAAAATTTTTAGGCTCTTTTCCATTTCTTGATGCATAGGAATTTCAATAATATTTACTATCTAATTATTTTATATAATAATTTAAAATTATTTACTTTTAATGATTACTTACTTTGATAAAGGATATTGAATAGACAATATTATGGCAATAGAATCTAAATTCTGTAAAAATAAACGGATTCTGCCTAGGTCAATAGTTAATAATCGATCGAGTTGCTAATTTTTCATGATAAGTATGTAATTGAGCTTTGCTCATAGGAAAGGTAAAGTTTGTTAATTTCATTTTCGATTGACATAATATACATTCAAGAGGATCTTTGCCAAATGATTGTTTAAATAAGCCAGCCCAACCTATGAATTTTGGTTCTTTAGGTGTTTGATCAATTAATTCATAAATAATTGGTAGTAATAAACTTCGGCATGGTTCAGAAAAAGGGTATTTTAGTAAACACCATACGTGACGAATTCTACCAGTTTTGGTATCATTCCCTCATACACATGATCTTTAAAAAATTAGGTAACTTATACGGCTCTTTTAAAGCGC
>JAKJJQ010000141.1:0-2348 GCA_021713415.1 Thiotrichales bacterium 19X7-9 | reverse complement strand
AACCTTAAAACCACGTTCTAACAATAATTCTTCAACATCTCGATAACTTAATGAATAAGACAAATACCAACGAATAGCTAACATGATGACCATTTTATTAAAATGACGCCATTTGAAACTGATCATTAAAAACATCCTGTGCTTAATTTGGCAGAAGTTTAGCAAAGTGACAATTTTTTGCAACAGAACCCTGAGAATTGCTGGCAACAAGCCCTCGCGTACAGAGGGCAACAATAAAGTTTCACAATATTTGTAATTTTTTATATTTACCTGTATGTTTATAGTATCAAATGATTATTTTTAATTTTAAAATATGGTGATTTTATGAGCAAAATTAAAAAAAAATTATATAAATTATTTTTAAATGCACTAAAAGATGATAAAAAAGATCGTTCAATCAAGATATCTAGGATGATGCAACCGCTAGAAGCTCGTTATATGTTCGATGGTGCTGCAGTAGAAACGGTTAATGTTGCTGATGGAGTCTCTGAAACAGAGCAAAGTGCAATATTAGAGGCATTAAGTAATAATTATCAAGCAGATGCAAGCAAGAGTTTACTTGATTTATTTGGTACAAATGATCTTAATTTAAATAAGGATTATTCTGTTTATAGAGAAGTTATAATAGTTGATTTAAGAGTTAAAAATATTCATACATTAATTGAAAATATATCACGCAAGGCTTCAGTTGAGGTGCTTGATAGAGATGAAAATGGCGTTAGTGCAATTGCTGATATGTTATCTAAATATTCCAATTTAGATGCCGTTCATATTATTTCTCATGGTTCTCAAGCAGAACTATATTTGGGGAATATAGCCTTAAATTCTGATAATCTTAATGATTATCAGAGTGGATTAAAATTATGGGGGGAAGCTATTTCACATAATGGAGACTTATTGTTTTACGGATGTAATGTAGCAGAAGGCAAGAAAGGGTTAGACTTTGTAGATAATATAAAACAGTTAACTCAAACTGATATAGCTGCATCAAGTGACTTAACAGGTGGAGAGAAACTTAATGGTGATAATATTTTAGAAGTTGATCTCAATGTTGAAACAAATGAAATAATTGATTTTTCAGAGTATGAATATTTGTTAAATAATAACTTACCGATTTTAAGTCCAAATGAAATCAATACAGGATCATGGAATTTGTCAAATGATGTTAACGGTGATTCTATAGCAGAAAATACTACTGGTGAAATTACAACAACTATAAGATTACATAGTGAAAGTATCAATTCTGCTTTTAGTTTTGAAAGCAATGCTATTATGACCAATATACCAGCATATAGTAATTCCTCTATACAAGGAGCTCCTGCATATGGTTTTGTCTTTGAATGGGATACAAGTCCAGAAGAAAATTCTGATGCAACAACTGATGGTGGTACTGGGCTAGTTACAATAAGTTTTTCTGAAAATGTAATAGATCCTATAATACACCTTGATAGACTTGGTGGAGTTGGAGGTAATATAAGCAATAGTATATTACTAACTCTTTTAACACCTAATTTAACATTAACTGATTTAACACAGAATAACGCATTAACTCATTTTGATGTTACTCCAACGACAATTCAGAGAACTCCATATATTAATTTATCATCTGGTGCTACAGGTAATTCAGGAACTAATCCACTAGTTAATACTGCAGCCGGATCAGTACAAGTTAATGGAACATTCAATGAGATTCAATTTAGAGTGTCAGGTGTTGGTATTGAGGGCATTGGTGATGGTGTCAATATGAGTTTTACTTTTAGCTCTTTGAATACAATTACAGAAAATGATTCTTCACTTAATACATCAGGTACTTTGCAAATCAGTGATTTTGATATTACAGATACTGTAAATGTTGGAGTATCATCTGTTGTAGAAAGTGGTAATACTTCAGGTATTGATAATAATACGCTTTTAAGTATGCTTTCGGTTCCAAATACAGATATTTTAAATGGTTCCACTACACAAGCACCATTTACTTGGAACTTTGATTCAAATGGTGAAGCATTTGATTATTTAGCTTTAGGTGAGTCATTAGTATTAACTTATACTATTACTGCAACTGATAGTCAGTCAGCCACCGATACTCAAGATGTTGTTATTACCATAAACGGTAGCAATGATGATCCAGTGATCTCAATTGAAGCAGGTGATTCAGCAGCCGATATCTTAACTGAAACAGACTCAGGTTTAACTTCTTCAGATACTTTAACTGTCACTGATCTTGATTTAACCGATACAGTTTCAGTAGCTGTTACTTCAGTAGTAGAATCCGGTGATACGTCAGGTATAGCCAATGCAACTTTATTATCAATGATGTCTGTTACAGCAGGTAATATCTTAGATAATAC
>JAKJJQ010000140.1:0-2376 GCA_021713415.1 Thiotrichales bacterium 19X7-9 | reverse complement strand
AAATTAGCTAGCTTTAATCATCTCTTACACTATAAATTTAGGGACGATATGCTTTTAAAATTATCTTGGCATATTAATATTTAAAGGTTCAGATCTAATAGATTCCTTTACTTTATTATACCCATCTCTTCCATTGGCCATATATATTAAAGACCATGCACTAACCATTGAACCATCACCAAAGACACAAATATCACTTTGACCTAGATTATTAGTGAAACCTCCGCTTACTGCATTAAACGCAATCTCTGCCCCACCTAAATTTTTGCATACATTTAACGATGGATTACTATATTTTCCATCCCACAAAGATGAATATTTTTTTAATGGCTTAAGTTGAGTAATATAAGTTGCTGCAATATTGGATTTTTTTGATGAGAAAGTTTCTAATCCAACAGCTATAAAACCGCCATCAATTTCAAATGTACAGAATTTTTTATTAAAGCCATATTGAACATCATCACCAGAACCATATTCAGCTACCATTGTCTCAACTTTTCCACCTTGATTAATGCAATACTCTGCACTATTTAATTTAGCTGCTTGAGCAACACTTAAAGTTCCTAAAATACATAAACTACTGGTAAGAATATTTTTTAACATAATAATGCAACCCACATATATGATTAAACCCACTTAAGACATTATCAGATAATTTATTAAAAATAAAGGATAAGTTACTGTTTCTTATCAGAAGAATGTCATTATTTATATTGCAAAATTATACTTAGTATGTAAATATGCTCAATGCAACCCCCTAGGAAAGAGCAAAACTCTAATAAAATAGAGTTAACCAACACGGATGTTGTTTGCTCTTTCTGTTTAATTGACAACTACTTGAATAGCCAATGTTAATAGCTTTTAATTGCTCTTAAATACTCTATTTAATTGATAGTTATTAACTATATTTTAGTATAAGATGTCTACCTTACAGCAATATTGATAAGAGAAGATTAAATGGCAACTGGTACAGTAAAATTTTATAACCAAGACAAAGCTTTTGGTTTCATCAAACCTGATGACGGTTCAAAAGACTTATTTTTTCACAAAAATGATACTCGTGAGCCTATCGCAGATAATGACAACGTCGAGTATGAAGTCATGACCACTAAAAAAGGTTTAGCTGCAACTGATGTGAAGAAATGTTACTAATTATCATTCACTTCTGACAATGCTTTTGCTGAAACCTCATAACCAAAACCTTTAGACATTAATTGCTTTAACAATTTTTGTTTAATTGCTATTGGATTTCTGCCTTTTACTGTTTTAGATTTAATACGAACTAACCGAATAGCGTTTTGTAGTTCATGTGATTCATCTAATATTAGCACTTCGTCTATGACAGATTCAGGGATATCTTTCTTCTTTAGCTTTTGTCGCAACTCTCTAAATGAAAGATTCTGATTAACTTCAATTATTCGCTTAGCTTTATTCATTAATAATTGATCATTCGTAAACATAAATAACTCCTCCTTATTTATTTATCAAAATAAATTTCACTAATTATTAATGACTTCACAACTAGGTAGCATCTTAACCCATAAATCAACAGGCTTAGTATACTCCTTTTTATTATATGGGTTTGTAATTAAATTTGTATGCCAGTATTCCGTTACTTCATCACAAACTCTTTGACTGATTACATTATTTTTAAGTGACTCATACTCTAAAATATCTTTAAATTGATTTAAATGAGTCAATACACTTCGATCACTAGTCTTACAAAAATAAATTTTATTTAAATTTGTAGATTCAAAGAAGTTTCTAATCCTTGAACCAAAATCTTCATAATTAGTAATTAAAAGCTCATTTATATGCCACTCTAACAATGCAGGAAAACAATCCAGTATGTTTTTTGCACCACCTATTTCATATAAAGGCATAGACAATCCTATTCTTGTTTTTACATGCATAAAAACTATTACGTCTTTTCGTTGAATCTTAAATATATCTGCAATCCAATCATCGTAAAATGGTTCATCAATTACTTTAGGCTCAGATAAATCATCTATTTTAAGTCTTTTTGATAATTTTTGTGTCAATCTAAACTGTGGCATTAATAGCCTCTCTATCAAATATCTCTACCCCATCCTCTCTAACAATGCGGTCAGTTAGTCCATTATCTCTAAATATTTCACGAGTACCAACAATATAATTATTGTCTTTATCACGCACCTCCCAAGTGACCAACTCTTCTCTCATGCTAGCGATACCGTTTTCAACTTTAATACTTTTTAAAGGTTGTGAATAAGGTTTTCTAATGTAAAAAGTACCTCTGTATTCATGACGCAACGGTAAAGATTTAATCTCATCTTCAATTTGCTCATAAGTTTCGTTGAGTGTGTTTAATATGCTGTCAAATTGAGCATCTCCCGC
>JAKJJQ010000014.1:0-65349 GCA_021713415.1 Thiotrichales bacterium 19X7-9 | reverse complement strand
TCTTTTAAAACCACAGTGAATACAACTACTTTTATTTACTTTAGCAATATGCATAATTAAAGGGTTTGCACAAACTGATTTTAGGACTTTAAAACCAGGCAAAAATAATCTATTATCAAATTTAGGCACTTGATACTCCTATTAGCTATGTTTTTCATACTTTCTAGCTTAGGTTAAGTAATTTCAAGTGCCCCTCTTTATGACGTAGAGCCAAGACTTTCTAACTTCCTTTTACAAACTAATTAATACCTTCTAAATAGCTACAATGTAGATATTTTTTGAATAACTTTAACTATAACAAATAATAGTATCAAATATATTTCAGAGATATGGAACATGGAAGAAACTAATGCAAATAGCCTGCTGAATCAAATTAAAGACCAATATCCAGATTATCCAGAGCTTTATAACCTTATTGATTACATGCTTTATTGTAAAAAGAGAAGCATTCTCTTCAGTCTGAATGAAGAATTAAAACGCCTTGATCCTACTATAGATAGCTTAACGGCATTAAATAAAAGCGAAATTGAAAACTTTATAAGTAATACTACTGATTCAAGTTTAGATACACTAAAAACAATTATAGAAAAACTTTTTGAATACGTAGAAAATAATAATATATTTTCTTATGATTCTATCTTATATACTGCTATTTTTAATTGCGCTAACAATCAGAAAAATACTAAAACTACGTGAATAGCTAAAAATTAATAGCAAACAAGCGGTCAAAAGTACGCCATTGACTTACTTTAAACTATACTGTATATTTATTATAGGGTTATAAGACTCGGATAATAACATTGATTTTTATTGAAACCGACATTTTTACTGAAGATTTGAAAGACTTACTTAGTGATGATGAATACTCAGATTTTCAAATGTATTTAGCAGAAAACCCACTAGCAGGTGATGTAATACAACAAACTGGCGGATTACGAAAAGTTAGATGGGCTATACAAGGTAGAGGCAAGCGTGGAGGTATTAGAGTTATATATTACTATGTCTTACCTGACTCACAAATTAGATTACTGTTAATCTATAAAAAAGGTAAAAAAGATGATCTAACGCTAGAGCAAAAAAAGATATTAAGACAGTTAAATGAGAGGTGGCTGTGATGGAAGATAAACTTTTTAATCGATTGGTTGAAAGTATGCAACAAATGACTGAAATTATTGATGGTGAACGTTCACCATCTCGTGAATTTATAGTTGATGCAATGAAGGTTAAAGAAATACGCAATAAAACTGGGTTATCTCAGGCAAAATTTTCAAAACTTATTGATGTTAAATTAGCAACATTAAGAAATTGGGAACAAGGCCGTAGAGAACCCACTGGGCCTGCTAAAGCCCTACTCAAAGCAATATCCAATGACCCTAAACACGTTTTAACTGCATTATCAAAATAATATTGATTATCTACTTTCTTTATTAACCTTCCCACTATACACCAATAACTTACTAGCATTCTCACCATTTAATTGTAATGACATACAGCGTACACCACCCCCCATTTTACAAACCTGTGATGATAAAACAGGGATTACTTTTTTAGAAGTTAACGCTTGAACCTGTTTTAATGCAATGGCATCTTCTGCAATACCAAACTGAGGTAAATAAATATGATCCTTAGTAACTAGCATATTGGTATATAAGCCACAAGCAGAACCAAAGCGACTATCATAAATATCACTACCATCATAAGGTGTAATAATTTCATGAATTTCGACTCCTGGCAAAGCGTTTTGTAAATCCAATTTTAATTCATTTGAATAGGCTTTATCCTCTGGATAGGCATTAATAACCAATACATTATTCTCAACAAAGCTTACAATACCATCGGCATGTTCAAGCCCACCTTGTTCATCAGCTTCTATAAAGGCTATATTTTTTAACCCCATTAAATTTTTAAGCTCTTTTCTGGCTTCTTTTTCTGATAAATGATTATCTCTTAAAAATTTTCTACTTATTACCGCATTACCTACTTCATCACTGACAAAATTGCCACCATCATTTAATAAATCTGTTTTAGTAAAAGATAACTTTGCTTTTTTTGCTAATGCTAGAAAATTATCTTGTACTTCATCTGCTTGGGCTTGTCCTTTTATACCACTACCTTGGCCTTCAGCAGTATAACGAAACATAACCGGATGTAATGGATTAACAATCGTAAAATCACGCATCCAAATATCATCCATTGGATAAAGTAAAATATACTTTGAATCAAGCGATGCGTGATAACGTGAATAATTTTTACGGTCACTTAAAATTAAGACATCATCACCATTAGCGATAATTTGTTTTGCATAGTTTATTTGAAAATCAATAATATTATCTTCAACATCATGATAATAATCATCGTTACTAACAGGTGCTGCCAAAACGATTAGTTCAGCAGTATAAGCGCTTGATAAAACCATAAAAGCTATTCCAAATAGTAAATAAATAGACCATTTAAATATACAACCATAACGCATGATTAGTCTCCATTTATTCTTAATTTACCCCTTCCATAGAGTAATCTCAATTACAGCATACTCATGCGCACAAAGCCAAACTTCAATTTTAACCAATACGTTATATCATATTTCTTTTATTTGTTTTATTGAATTTATTATAGTACAATTTACTCAAACAAAATAATCAAAATTTAAACTATCTCTACAATTCAAGGTGGGTTGCATGATTAGTATCGCAATTAATAAAGCATTAGGTTATATGCCAAGTGCAGGACTTTGTTTTAGTCATGCTACACTTGCAGGGCTAGCCAATGCTAGAGGTCCTGATGAATTTGCAACTTATATAAAACGGCGAGAATTACTCAGGCATCCTTCTTTTGAAGACGCTTACACTACAGTCGAACAAATAGCACATGAAGCAGGATTTAATTCAACAGATGAATTTGAAAAAATCTATACAGATGCTATGAAAAACCCTAAATCACCTGAAAGTGAAAAATTTCTTCGACAAATAGAACCCATTCAAGCCAAATACCTAATCAATGCTATTTCAATCGCTGAGAAAAAACGCTTAGACCATGAAGACTTAACAGAACAAGATAAAATTTTATTATCGATTCGGCCATTTTTCGATAGCGTCTCATTATATATGCATTTGTTTGAGCATGATAATTTAGATATAGTAACCAATTTAGAACCCCTGCAAAATAAACAAAATATTACCCAAGCTAATGCAATTTTAAATGAAAGTAACGGTCACCCTATCAGTGATCCAAAAAATGACCATCCAAATCCAAAGGACTTTGGAATATACATACAAGCTGAATATATAGAAATATTTACCAAAGATACGCTTAAACAATTTCTATCTGATAATCTTAGGGCTGGCTTATCGTTTAATTTCTATTGTGCAGGCCATGCAATTAACGTAGGCTTTGATGGAAACACATATTATGTTATTAACCATGATAAAGAAATTTTAAGTGATCATATAGATGATATTTTACCATCGATTATGGCTGATCGGGCAATGTTTGAAAATGAACAAGGTGAAATTATTGTTTATGCTCAGCTCTTAGGCTCTGAAAAGCCAAATCATATTCAAAAGCCTATTCCTAACCATCACAATATTAACGACTTAAAAAAAGAAACCCAAGTAGGGAGATTACTGAACCTTGCTTTCCGCTATGGAAATATTGAAGCAATACAAAGATATATAAATCTTATAAAACATTCTAGCACTATAAGCCTAAATGAAAAACAAGAATTATTTCTATCTAAAGTACATAAAAACCCTGTAATATTAGGATATAGAAACTGTTCTGAATTTAAAGGATTTAGTGGATTTTCCTACGCCCTTGGTAGAGAACATGAAGATGCTATTAGATTATTTATTCATGAAATTAAAAATTTTAATTTTTCTGAAGATGAAATTGAGGAGATTTTATTAGATCATGATCCCAATGGACTTCCTAGACTACATCATCTTATTCTATCTAATTACCAAAAATCAATTCATGCATTTATAAATGCTTTAGCTGATATACAACTACCGAGTCATCACAACAAAAACATTCTTTTAGCCTATGATAAAAATAAAATACCTGTACTACATTTTGCCTTTCTAAAAAATCGTCATCATATGATCAAACTATTTGTGAAAGGTATCAATCAATTTCCATCTGAAAATCTCAGTGATGAAGATAAAAAAGAGATTCTTTTAGCTAAAAGTCCTATGGGAAAATCAGGATTACACCATGCTTTAGAAAATGAAAGCCTAAATACAATTAAGGCGTTTATATCTAGCATTAGTGAGATAAATTTATCTGATGCAATCAAGTTAGATATTCTTTTAGCATTCGATGGTAATATGCCTGGCCTTTATAAAGCAATTCAAAAAAATTATATACAGTCAGTTGATACCTATATAAAAAGTTTAAGTACGCAAAATCTTTCAACTGAAATAAAAAAACAAATTATCTTAACAAATATTTATGCTGCAATTGAGGAGAATAATTCCAGTGCTGTTATTGAATTACTTAATCTTTCAAAGCAATTATTACCCAATCTATATGAAACACAAAGAGAGATTATTCTAAATACACTAGATTGCGCTTGTCAAAGCGGTAAAATTCAAACAATTACTGAATCATTAGCAATAATTCAAGCATCTAATCTATTTAGTAATACTGAAATTAAAAACATATGCTCTCAATATCTAGAACTAGGTATAAAGAAGGGGAGTTTTAATATTGTCTCTCCTATTATACAATTTATAAGTCATTCTGAGTTATTTAAACAGAAAGAAGAGATATTTAATCATATCTTAATCACAGCAATTGAACATAACCACATTAACATTATCGATTTATTACTTAGAACTTTAAATCGTTCAAATCTATCTAGTCCAGATAAAAAAGAGATTTACTCTAATACCTTAGAGCTAAGCATTAAAACAAATAAGCTTACAATTTGTAGATTACTACTAACATCATTAAATCAATCTATGCTATCTGATAATGAGAAAAAATCTATTTATCGCTATTTACTTTATAAGCATTTATCTATCATACCCCCCAAAATGCTAAGTATTATTTTTGATGTGCTTTGTCAATCAAATCTAGGTAAATTATATATTACTCACTTGCATTTACATGTGCTAGAGACGGTGATTGATACAAATAATATCTTATTATTTGATGTTACAATTAGCGCATTACACACGCTAAATCTTCCTAAAAGAAATTTATTTGATCTATATGCTAATAGCCTAAAAACTGTGGTTGATTTTGAAAATATCCAATTGATCAATAAATTAATTGCTAAGCTTAAGCATATAGATTTTGAGAGTTTTGAAAATAGTAAAATAGAACTTTATAATGATCTATTCAAGTTAACCGTTAATAAAAATAACTATAATATTATAAATATTCTATTAGCTGACTTAAAAGACTTAAAATTAACAAAAGCTGCTCAGTTAAAAATAATTAATAATCTATTTAAAGTCGCTTGTGATAACTCAAACACTGTGTTAATTGAACTATTAATAAATCAACTTAGTCTATTTGAATTTAGTCTGAATGATTTAACTTCATTATATAGTAATCTATTAGAGGAGAATATAAACTCAGTTATCACCCCTATTTTATTAAGTACTACAATCATAAGTGATCAGGCAAAAATACCGATTATTTGTCGAATTTATAATGCTCACCAAGATAATGAAGTAAAAGACAACTTAATCATTCAGTCTAATTTATTCGGTGATTCATTAGCTAAGCTATATACACTCTATAATAAACTCTGTGAAAGTCTACAAAATGACCTATTTAAGGTAATTGATTTTGGTGACTGCCCAGTAATTAATTTTAAAGGCCAACATAAAAAAGTACCTCATGGCATAGAAGAAATCTGGAGTAAATTAGTTGATAAAAGTGGTAATTTTAAATTATCCACACCTGAAGAGCTAAATAAAACATTGAATTTCATTAAAGCATTAGGTGCTGAAAAATCTAATCGAACTTTAAGTATATTTTACACTTATCCAAAAACAACAGAGTTTTACCAACAAACTGCTAACCTATAAATAATCATTTAGATTGATTTTCCTATTAATGTCTAGTTGTATTTTCAGTTAAAATTATTAACAATAAGCCATATTACAACTTATCGTATTTAAATTTGCTTTAAATGAATAATAAGCTCAATAACAATCAAGACCCCACTCCAATAGATTGGAATGCGATATCATTACCTGATAGCTGGAGTGATCAGTATAGGCTTTCTAATCCGCTTAGTTTATGTAAAGTTTTATCAATGATGGTGAAGAAAAAAAAACGCCAAAAGGTTCAATTACCTGACAAACTTGTTGGCAAAGAGATTATACCAACCTATGCTCAGCAAGAGTTTCATAACCTACCTAATGGTAATTACTCAAATACTTTAGCAACAGGCTATATCAGAGGATTTGATATTGCAATGCTTGGCAAAATGAAACAATCAAGAAAACAAATTGCTCAAGCACTTAAATCTTGTCAAAGTGTTTTGGATATCGGCTGTGGTGGCGCTAGAACAACACAATCTATTTTTGAATCAGGTGTTAATGATACATGGGGGATTGATATTAGTCCCTATTTACTTAAACAAGCAGCCATAAATAATCCAGGTATTAAGTTTATTCATGCAAAAGCTGAAGATTTACCCTTTCGAGATGAACGCTTTGATGGTATTTCATGTTGTTATGTACTACATGAAATTCCACCTAAATATATCAGCCAAGCTTTAGATGAAATCCATCGTGTTTTAAAACCAAATGGTTTATGCATCTTTGTTGAACCATCGCCTATCCACTACTATGGTCAATACTGGAAATTATTCAAACAATATGGATTTAAGGGAGCTTACTTTCGATTTCTATCACATTTTGTTTATGAGCCATTTGTCAAAAGCTGGCATAAATTAGATTTTGAATCATTATTAGTGAATAAATCATTTGATATTATTGAAACGATTAAAGAGACACCCAATTATTTATGGGTGGTTAGGAAAAAGGGTTAAAATAATATTTATTTAAACTGAAATACTAACAACATAAAAACATTTCAAACAAGACGCGATAAAGTCGCGTCTCTACAAATTATTAACCTATAACGCAATCATTAATGATAAACTGGAAATTTTTCACAAAGTGTTAATACATTTTGCTTCACTTCCATCAACTTATCTTCATTTTCTAAGTTATCTAAAATATCACACATCCAATTTGTCATTAATTCGACTTCATCTTCTTTAAAACCACGCGTTGTAATTGCAGGTGTTCCCACACGTAATCCAGAAGTAACAAATGGAGAGCGCTGCTCATTGGGGACGGTATTTTTATTCACTGTGATATTCGCTCGACCTAATGCGGCTTCTGCTTCTTTTCCTGTAATACCTTTATCCGTTAAATCAATTAAGCATAAATGATTTTCAGTACCGCCAGAGACAACTTGATAACCACGTGATTTTAATACCTCAACCATTTTTTTGGCATTATGCATTACTTGTTGTTGATAGTCTTTAAACTCAGGCGATAATGCTTCTTTAAATGCAACAGCTTTTGCTGCGATCACATGCATTAATGGCCCACCTTGTGTACCAGGAAATACAACAGAATTTAATTTCTTCTCAATTTCGGGATTGCTTCTTGCTAAGATTAATCCACCTCTTGGGCCACGTAGCGTTTTATGTGTTGTTGTAGTGACAACATCAGCAACAGGCACAGGGTTCGGATAAAGGCCAGCTGCAATTAAACCTGCAACATGTGCCATATCTACCATTAAGTAAGCATCAACTGAATCTGCAATCTCTCTAAATTTTTGCCAATCAGCAATCCCTGAAAATGCTGAGAACCCAGCAATAATTAGCTTTGGTTTATGCTCTTTTGCTAAACGCTCAACTTCTTTATAATCAATATCACCTGTCTCTAAATCAAGGCCATATTGAATGGCATTAAATAACTTGCCTGAAAAATTAACCTTAGAACCATGGGTTAAGTGACCACCATGAGGTAAGCCCATACCTAAAATCGTATCACCTGGGCTAATAAGTGCTAACATTGCAGCCTGGTTTGCTTGTGAACCTGAATGAGGTTGAACATTAACATAATCTGCACCAAAAAGCTCTTTTGCACGCTCAACAGCTAACTCTTCAGCTACATCAACATACTCACAACCACCATAGTAACGCTTTCTAGCGTAACCTTCTGCATATTTATTTGTTAAAACAGAACCTTGTGCTTCCATAACATTTTTTGATGCATAATTCTCTGATGCAATTAACTCAATATGCTCTTCTTGACGGCGCTTTTCCAATTCAATAGCTTCATATAATTCACGATCATACATTGCAAGTGACTCCTTTGGTTTAGAAAACATAATATTGGTCTCCCAATTCAAATCTTAATAGCTTAAACATTATTGATAATATGCAAACCAAGTACAAGTATTAGTCGTAAGCTTTTATTAAATTAACGATTAATCAGATATATCGTTAAATAAAATGATTATCAACAAACCGTTTATGCTGCAACTGCTCTTGTTTTATGTTTTGGAAAGCATAGCCATAATAACAAAAATCCTACTATGGCACAAATCACTGATGCACCAAGAATCCCCATTTTAGCTTCAACCATCAACTGTGCATTTTGACCAAAGCTTAATTCAGCAACAAAAATTGACATGGTAAAACCAATACCCAAAAGAATGCTCAAAGGAAGAAAGTATATTAGTTTCATACCTTCTGGTAACTTAGCAATTTTTAAAAATACACATAAACTAACTATAAAAAATATCCCCAATGACTTACCTAAAACTAAGCCTAAACCAACACCTAAGGTTAATGGTGAACTTAAAAGCTCAGCATAATCGATACCACCGAGTGCAACACCAGCATTGGTTAATATAAATATAGGTACAATAAAATACATTACAGGCACATGTAGCTTATGTTCAAGCTTTTCTAATGGTGTTTCATAATAGGTTACAGCTTTTTCTAAGGCATTTAAAATTGCATGTGAGCTTTCAACAAAAGCCTCACCTGTTTTCTCCCTTAAGCCATTAAATTTACAAGTTAAATGCTCTAAGACCTTTTGCACTTCATCTGGGTTATAAATATCTTTAGCGGGCACTGCTAAGGCAACTAAAACACCTGCAATTGTTGCATGAACGCCACCATATAATAAGGCATACCATAATACTGCACCAACTAATAAATAAGGCCAAATCTGTCGAACATTAGCACGATTTAAAATAAACAAAATAATCATCATGGCAAATGCTAGCCCTAAATAACCCCAAGCTAATGTTTGCGTATAAAATATAGCGATAATGATCACAGCTAAAATATCATCAACAACTGCAGCAGCAGAGACAAAAATAAACATAGGTTTTGGTATTCGTGAACCTAATAGCGCCATTACACCTAAAACAAATGCTAAATCTGTCGTCATAGGAATCGCCCAACCAACCAAGGTTTCATGGCCATAATTAATCCAAACATAAATCAAAGCTGGCACAACCATACCACCAATGGCAGCAACAATTGGCAATAATGCTTTTGATAATGTTTTTAACTCTCCGGCAACAATTTCACGTTTTACTTCTAAGCCAACAAGTAAAAAGAAAAATGCCATTAAGCCATCGTTAATCCAGTGACTAATTGTTTTTTTCAATGAGAATGTACCGATACTAATACCTGCAATTGCTTTTTGCATATCAAAATAACTTGCTTGATACTGTGTATTTGCCCAGATCATTGCCAAAATTGCGCAAATAAATAAAATCACAGCACCAGCAACTTGGCTTCGAGTAAATGACTCAAATACATCTTTAACTTTTAATAACTTTTTAAGCCTAGATATACCGTTATTTGTTTTGTATGCCTGCATAAGCTCTACTCTCATTAATTTGACTTAAGATAACTCAAGTCTACCAACAAGCCTGTTTTATTTCAGTAAGTTTTGCTATCCTAGGCATAAGAAAAATTTAAAAATATAATTTAATAATTCCAATGAAAGAAAATAACTCTATTGATGAAGAAATTAAAAGCAAAACACAAGTTAAGAAAGAATTACTTGAAATTACAAAAGTAGGTGAACAACTGATTGCTCAATCAACTACAGTTCTCAGTCGCCTACCCTTAAATAATGAAATTAAAAATGCCATTTTGGATGCGAAAAAGATGAAAAAAATCGCACTAAAAAGACAAATTGGCTATATTGGAAAATTACTCAGAAATAGTAATTTTGATGAAATTAATGCCGCTTGGCAAATTATTCAAGCAGAAAACCAACTAGGTAATCAACGCTTTAAACAAATTGAAGCCGTCAGAGATAAGCTACTTAATGATCAAACAAAACAAGCACTCGAAGCTTTTTTTAATCAATACCCATTAGCAGATCGACAATTAATCCGTCAATTAGTCAAACGTGCTAGAATCGAAATTAATGAAAATAAAGAATCTAAAAAAGCTTACCGTGAGCTATTTCAGGCAATTAAAAATGTCATGGAAAAAGAAACTTCAGAATGAATTTTTCTTAGCTTCTAATATGATTTCAACCATTTTCTGATGTACTTTATCAACTGGTTTTGACTGGATAAACCAACCAAAAAGCTCCTGATCCTCACAAGCTAATAATTGATGGAATGCATCCTTTTCTTTTTCTGTTGCTTTTAGATAATGGTGTTCTACATAAGGTTTAAGTACTAAATCTAACTCTAACATGCCTCGACGAGCAGCCCAACGAATACGATCTAGTTGTTTGTTTTCTTCTGACATAGATGCCTACTTGTTATAAAGTTATACGACTAATTTTTTTTATTAACTCTATTATAACGGATATTTGACTGAATAAAATAAATTGCTATACTATGTTCGATAAACTTCAACTGAAGTACCTCCATGAGCGAAAAGAAAATATTAATCTTAAATTTTATAATTATTGAATTCAACCATGATAAATTCAGCTAAGTAACATTTAAAGGAGCAAATACATGGCACGTCCCGGTCTGACTTTTGAAGAAGTTCAAGAAGCCGTAGAAAAATTAATACAACAAGGTGAAAACCCAACAATTATGCGTATTCGTGAAACATTAGGTGGTAAAGGTAGCCCGAATACAATCAGTAAGTATCTAAAAGAATGGAAAATGAAACAAGGTAAGCCTACCTCCGATGAGCCTAAGCCAAATTTAGAAACTACGCCTAATAAACCAACAGCAACGATAGAGACTGAGACGATGACACAAACACCCCACCAACCAAAAGCGACTTTTAAAATTGATACTTCAACAGATAAAAATATTCAAATGCTTGTTGCTCATGCCCAAGAATTTAGCCAAGAGATTTTAGCTTCAATGTCAAATGAGTGGGATAATATCTTAAATGAAAAAGATACTAATATTAAAATCAGACGCTTGCATGCAGCTTTAATCAAAGAACAATCAAGAAGAGAAGCAGCTGAGCAAATTGCACGAGAGACAAAAACCTACTCAGCAATGATCAAAGATCAAGTTAACCAAAGAATTCATGATGTTAAAGAATCATTAGAAGAGCAAATTACCTTTTTGAAAAATCAAATCAAATCATTGAAAAAAGAAGCTGAAGAAAACTTACTCTATTACCGTGAAAAATTAGATAACGCTAATAAAGCATTAGAGGATAAATTAAAATAAAATTAATTCACTACTAGGCTTTTTAGCTATTTCATCATAGAATCAATTGATTATCATTTTTAAAAGAGCTTGATTCTAGGATGAAACGCTTAAAAAAATTACTCCCTTTAATAATCTTAGTTGTTCTATTAGTTATTGCTTATTTTCTTGATTTACAAAAATATTTCTCCTTTAGTTACTTACAAGAACAACACGTGACGCTTGCTCAATGGACTGAAACGCATTTTCTTTTAGCTTCTATGATATTTTGTTTTTGTTATATTATTGCCGTTGCTATTTCTATTCCAGGCGCTTCAATTCTAACCATTACAGGTGGCTTTTTATTTGGCGTTGTATTGGGAAGCATTTATGTTGTCATTAGCGCAACGATTGGTGCTATTATTATTTTTCTAGCAGCTAAAACAGCACTTGGCAGCTGGTTTGAGAAAAAAGCTTCCAGTTATAAACTTGATAAGTTTGCTCATGGGTTTGAAGAAAATGCGTTTAACTATTTATTGGTATTAAGGCTTGTACCCTTATTTCCATTTTGGTTAGTTAATATTGTCCCTGCTCTATTTAATATTCGTACTTCTATCTATACATTATCTACTTTTTTAGGCATTATACCTGGTAGTATCGTCTATGTTTTAGTTGGTAATGGTATTTCTTCTGTTATTGCTGAAAATAAAACACCTAATTTTGGCATTATCTTTGAGCCTTATATCCTTGCACCATTAATTGGCCTTGCTATTTTATCGCTAATACCTGTTGTTTATAAAAAGATTAAAGCTAGGAGTAAACTTAATGCCAACAAAGAAAGTTGATTTATGTATCATTGGCGCTGGTGCTGGTGGGTTAAGTGTTGCAGCTGTCGCATCCCAACTTGGCGTTAATACCGTTTTAATTGAAAATCATAAAATGGGTGGTGATTGCCTTAACTATGGCTGTGTTCCATCCAAAGCATTATTAGCTGCTGCTAAAAAAGTTTACTCAATGAAACATGCAACTAAGCTTGGTGTGCATACAACAGGTATCGAAGTCAATTGGCAAGAAGTTAAAGCACATATTAAAGATACAATTAAAACCATTGAGCCACATGACTCTAAAGAGCGTTTCGAAGGTTTAGGTGTTGATGTAATATTTGGTAATCCTACCTTTATAGATGACAAAACCGTGACAGTTAATCAAGATGAGATCAAAGCTAAATATTTTGTTATTGCTACAGGTTCTTCAGCAAGTATTGCACCTATTGAAGGCATCGATACTGTTGATTATTTAATTAATGAAACTATTTTTGATATTGATCACTTACCAGAGCATTTAATTACCATTGGCGCAGGCCCCATCGGCTGTGAATTATCGCAAGCGTTTAAACTATTAGGCAGTGAAGTAACCCTTATTGATATGGGCCCACTACTACCTAAAGATGATCATGAATTAACTGATATCATTCGCCAGCAGTTAATTAGTGATGGTATTAGACTATATGAAAAAACTAATATTATCTCGGTTAAAGAAGATGAGAATAAAGAGATCATTGTTACCATTGATAAAGATAATCAAAAGAAAGAAATTAAAGGTAGTCATTTGTTAATGGCAACTGGTCGAAAGGCGAATGTTGAAAAGCTTAAGCTTGAACAAGCAAATATTGAATACTCTAAAAAAGGCATTCCGGTTGATAAACGATTAAGAACAAATAAAAAACATATCTATGCAATTGGTGATGTGACAAGTGGATTACAGTTTACCCATATGGCAGGCTTTCATGCAGGTATTGTTATTCAAAATATGTTATTTAAATTACCTAAAAAACATCTAACAAATGCAACGCCTTGGGTAACCTATACTGAACCAGAACTTGCGCATGTTGGCCCATTATTTTCAGAGCTTCAAAAACAAAACCCAAATATTAATATTATGTCACTTTCATTAAGCAATAATGATCGAGCACAAGCAGAAAAAGAAACCAATGGCAAAATTAAAGTTGCCGTTGATAAAAAAGGCCATATATTAGCTGCATCGATTGTCTCTCCTTGTGCTGGGGAAATGATTTATCCATGGATTATGGCTGTTAATGAAAATATGAAACTAAGTAGAATCACAAGTATAATTGCCCCTTATCCAAGCTGGGGTGATATTTCTAAACGCATAGCAGGAAACTACTATACGCCTTTATTATTCTCAAATAAAATGAAGAAATTAGTACGTTTTCTTTTAAAATTTTAACCAATGAGCAGTGTATGGCTAATTTTAATACCCACCTAAGCGCAAGTGTTTGTCTATCTTCAATCGCTTCTATTTGTTTTTATAATATTGATATGTTTTCGCTTCACCAGGCGATTAACCTTGCTATGATTGGCATTTTTTCAGGTTTTATTGCCGATATTGACTCTGATGATGACTATGCCAGTGAATTAATTTTTACATTGTTTGGATTTATTTGTGCCATTTTTATAGTATTAAATTTTACACTTCAACAATATTCTATATTACTTAATCTAATTATTTTTATCGTTATTTATGCTAGCTTCCGTTATGGATTAACTCGTCTTATACCGAGATTTACACAACGTAGAGGTGTGTTTCATTCAATTCCATTTGCCTTTGTTTTAGGCTTTGCAACGACATTAATTGCTGTTCATATGATTAAGGTAAGTATTGAAATTGCTTGGTTTGCTGGCCTTTATGTTTTCTTTAATTATCTACTACATTTAATTTTAGATGAAATTTATGCCGTTGACTTAGCCAATCACAGCTATCGCTCAGGTTACTTTTCATCCATTAAATTCATTAGTCTAAAACCCTGGTGGCCTTATCTTATCTGCTATGTTTTAATTGCGATTATGATTTATTTTCTACCCAATTTTAATTCTCTTATTAAAGGACCATTAGCATTGTCTAATTTTGAAGCTATCTGGTATCATTTAGTTTAGCATAATTTTATTGATTAATTAAATAGGTGAAATATGGATGCATTCTACTCACAACTAACTAACTCCCTAAGTCATATCAGCATTGTTTTTGGTATTTTAACACTCATTGTCAATTTGATATTCTCTGCAGGCGTTGCTAAAGATATAGGTAATTTACACCAACGAGGTATTCCTACACAATTTGTTCCTGGCTTTGCTTGGATTATTGCAACTTTAGCAATGGGAATTTGGGCAGCGCTTATTTATTGGCTGATGCATCATTCATCTTTAGCTCGTAAATTCTAACTATATTATGCTTGTTGAAAGTAAATAGTATTTATAATCTATAGATAACATCAATCATCATTTATAATATCTAATGAAATCACAATTAGTTAATATTAAAAAAGATCATTCAACCAAACACAAAAACCATCTATATAGTGTACTTTCTAAAGTCTTTGATGATGCGATAACTCTACCATTAATTGACCAATTATTAGATCAAAGCTGCTTTTTAAATCAAATTGAATTTTATTTTAATTATGACAACCAAGTTATCGGTTTTAATTCTTTTAGAACATTTAAATTAACTTTTAATTCAAAAACATATTATATCAGTAGAGGTTTTTCTAACATCGCAAAGGGTTTTAGGGGCAATAAAACAGCAGCTATTTTTATTGCTAAATCAGTACTGAAAGTTAAATTCAAAACACTTTTTTCAAATAAAAAACACTATTTTTTCTTTATTGCTTCAGGTATAGGTAATTTTTATTCATCATATAAATACCTCAATCAAAAGCTATTATACCCAGATATTTTTACCTCTATAGAGAATGAACACTACAAACAACTAGCTCAAACAGTCATACATCATTTCGATTATCAAATAACTGATCATAATCCAATTAAAATTAAAGATCCCTATGTGATTAAAGAGCGACTTGATTTGAATTTTAATAATAAAACATCTAAGGAAAAAGCAATATTAAGCTACTTTCGAAATCATTCTCAGTCATCTGAAAATTCATTAATCACTATGGTTTATATTAGTTGGCAAATGATATTTTCAGTATGTCTAAGGTATCTTAAAATAAAAATTTAATTCAAATCTCAAAGCATTACACAGATGTTAGTTTTGAACTTACAAGCCAATTAAGGCTAATTCCTCATTCAGCAGCTTTAATAGCTAATAACACTTGATACTAAATTAACCCACACTTAAACGCTGGCGATAAATCTCATAAAGTGTCACACCTGTAGCAACCGATACATTTAAACTTTCGACTTGACCTGCCATTGGTAGTTTAATTAAGTAATCACATTTTTTACGTGTTAATTGGCGTAATCCCTTACCTTCTGAACCCATCACAATCGCTAATGGTATCGTACAGTCATGTGTATAAAGCGTATCTTCTGCTTCACCTGCTAAGCCCATAAGCCAAACACCCATTGCCTTTAATTGATCAATAAAGCGAGCTAGGTTCGTTACATAACTAACAGGAATAACTTCAGCTGCACCTGATGCTACTTTGCTTACAGTTGCATTAATCGGTGCCGATTTATCTTTTGGCATGACAACGCAAGTTACTTTTGCCGCTTCTGCAGTCCTTAAACATGCACCTAAATTATGCGGATCTGTGATACTATCTAATATAAGCACTAAAGGCTTCTCATCTTTTTGAATTAAATCGAGTGCTTGTACTTCATCTAATAAATTATCACAAGGCTGACAGAGCATAACAATTCCTTGATGAATGCCACCTTCACTACGTAAATCTAACTGTTGACGCTCAACAAATGAGTAATGTAGATTTCTTGCCTTTATAATATCCAATAATTCTGATAGTTTTGTACTGTCTTGCTTACCTGATTGGATTAAGACTTGTTCTACTGATTCCGGAGCAGATTTTAAGCGGCTTTTCGCTGCATGAATGCCATAAATAACTGATTTCATAATTGTAATCCAAAAATATCAACTGTCTTTTTTATAATGCTTAAATTAGCGTCTTTTTACTAAATAAAGACTACGAATAGGAATTTGAAAGTGATGTAACTGAATGATAATTTCATCAAGATAACCTTGGCATATTTGACGAATATCTGCTTCATGATATCCTTCTTCAAGCAATTGTTCTGCAAAATCATTAATATACTTAACGATCTCTTCTTTTATTTGATCAAGACGCTGCTGTGGACTTAAAATATAGGCATGACGATTCTTTGGCTTTGACCATGCATCGTAGCGATCTTGTAAATATTCGGCAAATTCTTGAATTGATTGATGTAATACCGCCGAAGCCGTTGTTCCAATCTCATCTTGGCGCTTTAATTGCAGTAATGTTGCCTGTTTTTGTAGATAGACATCATCTTGATTGACTGTTTCTATTGGCATTTCTGTACAAGCACTGTCATGAGATAGCTCACTAATTCTTTTTCTACCAGCTAATGTCGCTTTTTTGACTCTTGACATGAATAATACCCTATGGATTCCCTCTATTAGCTTTCTAAAACCATTTTGTCTTATATCTTAAATAATATCATAAATTCCCAAGCTACAGTAATTTTACAAGCTTAAAGCGACATTTTCTTAATTTTTTTATAAATATCATCAAAAGCACCATTACTCATAATCACAATATGACTTGGTTTTTTTATAATTTGCGGTAATTTATCCAATAAAGCATCAACACTATTAAAAACATCGCTTCGCTGCTGTGCGCCATTAATTAATTCATCCCATTTAAGCCCAACACCTTCAGGTTGAAATAACATTAAATGATCTGCATCTTGAAGTGCTTCAAAGAGCTTTTGACCATGCACACCCATTTTCATTGTATTTGAACGAGGCTCTAATATAGCAATTAATTGATCATTACCTATATTAGCTTTTACTGCCTCTAACGTTGATTTAATTGCTGTTGGATGATGTGCAAAATCATCATAAACATAAACATTATCTTGAGTAACTATTTGCTCTAAGCGTCGTTTCACACCCTGAAAATTTGATAGTGCTTCTATTGCAACGACAAGCTCAATACCCACAGTTGATGCAACTGTAATCGCTGCTAAAGCATTATAAACATTATGACGCCCTAATAAATTCCACTTTAGTCTACCTTTGATTTTATTCTGATAGTAAATATCAAAAACACTACCATCTGCCTCTAATAATTTTGCTTGCCAATTGCCAACAGATAGCCCGAAAGTCATTACAGGACTCCATACGCCTTGGGCCAATACATCGGTAATTTCTTGATCATCTGCATTGATAATCAGTTGACCACACCCTGAAACACCACGCACCATATGATGAAATTGGCGTTTAATTTCATCTAAGTTATTAAAAATATCACCATGATCAAATTCTAAATTATTAATGACCGCAATTTCAGGATAATAATGGACAAACTTAGAGCGCTTATCAAAAAAAGCTGTATCATATTCATCTGCTTCGATTACAAACCACTCGGAGTCAGTCAGCCTTGCTGAAACGTCATAATCATTAGCAACACCACCAATTAAAAACCCTGGATTTAAGTTCGCATGATCTAAAATTTTAACCACCATCGATGTTGTTGTTGTCTTGCCATGTGTACCAGAGATTGCAATGACGCGTTTATTAATTAATATTTTTTCATAAAGCCATTGAGCGCCTGATTTTAAAGGTATCTTTTGATTCATCATTGCTTCAATTACATCAACACCACGTCTCATTGTATTACCAACAATGACTTCATCTGGTTTATAAATATCCAACTGTGCCTTGTCATAGCCTGAATAAATTTTAATACCTTGACTTTCTAATAGAGGTCCCATTGGTGGATAGCTTGCTTTATCTGAGCCTGAAACTTGAAAACCAAGCTGACGCGCTAAAAGTGCAAGTGACCCCATAAACGTACCACAAATACCTAAAATATGAACTTTTTTCTCCATTATCAAAGCCCTTCAGATTTGATTTTATTAATTATATTTGAGGTTGATAAGCCTTCTGTTAAACGAATTGTTTTTACTTGACCACCATGTTTTAATACATGTTCATTGCCAGCAATTTCATGAATTTCATAATCAGCGCCTTTAACTAAAACATCTGGTGATAATTCACTAATAATACGTTCTGGCGTCTCTTCTTTAAATGCGACAACCCAATCTACACATTCTAAAGCACTTAATAAAGCCATTCGCTCAGCTAGTGGTACAATTGGCCGTGATGGGCCTTTAAGGGTTTTTACTGATTCATCGGTATTAATGCCGACAATAAGTCGATCCCCCATTGCTTTTGCTTCTTTTAAATAATCGACATGGCCTTGATGCAAAATGTCAAAACAACCATTGGTAAAGACAACTCTTTCACCCTGTAGATGCGCTTGATGCATGGCTGCTTTAATTTCACTTTCACTTAAAACACCAAAAGGAATTTGTGTTGATACATATAATGCATGATATAATTCTGGCAATGTTAATGTTGCAGTTCCAAGCTTACCTACAACAACGCCAGCTGCCGTATTGGCAAACTTCATTGCTTCTTGATAACTATAACCAACGGATAATGCCATACCCATGACAGCAATTACTGTATCACCAGCACCTGTCACATCATAAACTTCTTTAGCATGTGTCGGTATGCTATAGGTTTTACCTGTATGATGAATAATCATCATACCTTTTTCACTGCGTGTGACTAATAGTGCTTCTAAATCTAATGTTTGAATTAAAGCTAAAGCTTTTGATTTTATTTCTTCTTCACTGTGACAAAATCCAACAACGGCTTCAAATTCTTTCATATTCGGTGTTATCATCGTTGCACCGCGATACTTTTCAAAATCAGTACCCTTAGGATCAACTAGAATACGCACTTGATGATTTCGAGCTAATTGAATTAACGCTTGGGGGTTACTTAATGTCCCTTTACCATAGTCAGATAAAATAATTGCACCAACTGATTGAATAGCTGCTTCTACATGTTGAGTTAGTTTTATTTTATCTACTTCATGAAAACCTTCTTCAAAATCCATGCGAATCAATTGCTGGTTTTGCGATAAGACACGAAGTTTTGTAATCGTTGGTAATCCAGTTTCGACAAAATGAGTATCAATTTGCTGTTCTTGTAATTTATTTTTAAGACTTATTGCAGCTTCATCTTTACCGACACAGCCACATAAATAAGCCTTGCCTGATAGTGCAGCAATATTTAACGCCACATTACCTGCCCCACCTGCTCGCTCTTGTATTTTATCAACATGAATCACAGGTACTGGCGCCTCTGGTGAAATTCGCTTGGTTGGCCCTTCCCAATAACGATCTAGCATCACATCGCCAACTACCAAGACATTAGCATTTTCAAGTGTTAAACTCATTCTTAAGCCTTAAATTAAATGTTAGAATAACTTGATTTGAATCGATTTTACGTGAAAATAAGAAGAAGTTACACCCCCAACCATTCTTAAAAGAGAAGATAAACATAAAGATATATAAAAATATGAGCATTTACATTATTTCTGATTTACATCTAAAACAAAATGACCCTGAGGTCTTTAATCAGTTTAAACAATTTTTAAAGCAAATTGCGAATAATAAAAATACATTATATATCCTTGGTGATTTTTTTGAATACTGGGTTGGCGATGATGTAGAAGATCCATTTTCTCAATCGGTCATTGCCTTATTAAAATCTGCTACAGAGCATGGTTTAACAGTTTATTTTATGCATGGTAATCGTGACTTTCTTATTGGTGAAGCATTTGCACATAAATGCGGTATTCAATTAATTGATGATCCCTTTTATCTACATTGGAAAAACCAATCGATTTGCTTAATGCATGGTGATTTATTATGTACCGATGATACAAGTTATTTACATTATCGAAAAATTGTACAGTCATCATGGTTTAAATGGTTTTTTCTACACCTACCACTTAGATTGAGAAATAAAATGGCCAATAAAATGCGCATCAAAAGTAAAAATCGCAATCGCTATGAAATAAATTTTGATGCCACTGAAAAAGGCATTAATTATTATGCTAGAGAATGCCCCATTATCATCCATGGTCACACCCATAAATTAGCCATTCACAAACATGCCAATAAATTACGTTATGTTTTAGGTGACTGGCATAAAGATCAATATAGTTATATTCAAATCAATGATCATATAACATTATATAACTCTGGAGTTATACAAAATGCCTGAATTACCTGAGGTTGAAACCGTACGAAATGGCCTTGCACCTAGCCTTGAACATAATACGATTAAAGCTATTGATATCCACTTTCATACCTTAAGATATCCAATTCCAGAACTTAAGCACTTAGTTGGTCAAAGCGTTGAAAAAATTTACAGACGAAGCAAGTATCTTATATTTAAGTTTCATCATGGTAACTTACTGGCTCATTTAGGCATGAGTGGCATCTTTCGTCTCTATGATTTACCTGCACCACAAAAACTTAAACATGATCATCTTGAATTTTATTTTGATAACTTCGTATTACGCTACCATGATCCAAGACGTTTTGGTGCAATACTTTGGAGTGAGCAACCCATCGAGCAACATCAGTTAATTAAATCGCTTGGCCCAGAGCCATTATCAAATACATTCAATGTTCAATATTTGCAGTTAAAACTTCAAAAAATGAAAAAAGCGATTAAACTTGCAATTATGGATAGTCAGATTGTTTGTGGCGTTGGTAATATTTATGCTTCTGAAGCATTATTTAAAGCGAATATCCACCCACAATTACCTGCCAATCAACTAACACTAGAACAATGTAAACGCCTTGTTGATTCAATTAAACAGATTCTCACATCTGCAATCAAACAAGGTGGCACAACACTTAAAGATTTTAAAAATTCCAACGGCAAGCCAGGTTATTTTGCACAGCAACTATCCGTCTATGCTCAAGATAAAAAACCTTGTCCTAACTGTAAAAGCATCATTGAAAAAATAACACTTGGGCAACGTAGTACTTTTTATTGTTCCAATTGCCAACAATTATAACTTAATGACGCATTAGCTCTTTTAATGCTGATTTAATTAACCCTTCAGTTGTATCAGCTTGATCTTTAATTTTAAAGATCACCTTCTGTGCTTCACTTTTACGATAACCAAGGGCAATTAAAGCTTCTGTTGCTTCATTAGCTTTACCCGACTCATTACCTATAGCTATTTGTGGTTGGTTTTTTGATGATGTATTAGAAACCAATGCTGTATTAATTTCAGATAGTGATAGCGTAATTTGTGGAATCTTATCGCGCATCTCAACAATTAAGCGCTCTGCTGTTTTTTTACCAATCCCAGGAATACTGACTAATAAAGCACTGTCATCACTTTCAATACAAGATAAAATCGTATTTGCATCCATCCCAGATAAAATAGCCAGTGCCATTTTTGCACCAATACCATTAACTTTGATTAACTCCTGAAACAGCTTTCTATCTGTTTTACTCTTAAAGCCATAAAGAAGGTGCGCATCTTCCCTAACAATTAAATGTGTATATAAGATGGTCTCATGATCTAACTCAGGTAACTGATAAATGGTTGTCATCGGTGCAAGTATTTCATAACCAACACCACCGACTTCAACTAATAATAAAGGTGCTTGCTTTTCAATTAAAATTCCTTTGATTCTTCCAATCATTCTCTTAATCGTCCTCTTACAATTTTTGATGCGCCAGATAAATGCTTTAATGATTGCGCCGTATGAAAGTGACAAATTGCAACTGCTAATGCATCCGCTGCATCTGCTTGCGGCTTTGCACTTAATTTTAAAAAACTCTGAACCATATGTTGCACTTGAGATTTTTGAGCAGCGCCTTTACCTACAACGGCTTGTTTAATCTGCTTTGCTGAATACTCAGAAGTATCTAGCTTATAATGCGATAACGCAACCAATGCAGCTCCTCTGGCTTGGCCTAATTTTAATGCTGCCTGAGGGTTTTGAAACATAAAAATTTGCTCAATTGCAGCTTCATCTGGTTTATAGGCTTGAACAATTTGTGAAATACCATCAAAAACCTCATGTAAACGATCATGTTGCAACTCACTTTTGATACGAATACAACCGCTTGTAACATATTCACACTGTCGGCCAATCGCCTTAACAATACCAAAACCAGTTATCCTTGAACCTGGGTCTATCCCTAAAATTAACATAATTACTGTGCCAGTGATGCTAGAATATCCGCTGAAATCTCGGCATTACTATAAACATTTTGAACATCATCTAAGTCTTCTAATCTTTCAATCATGTTTAAGATTTTTTCAGCTGTATCTTTATCTAAATCCGCTTTTGTTGATGCAATCATCGTCACTTCTGCATTTTCTGCTTCAAAGCCTGCCTGATCTAGCGCATCTTTTACATCAGAGAAGTTATCCGCTGCTGTAATAACTTCAACACCATACTCATCTGATGTTACATCTTCTGCACCTGCTTCTAGTGCAACTTCAATAATTTCATCTTCATTAACTTCTAAGCTAAAGCTGATAACACCTTGTTTAGAAAATAAATAACTAACCGAACCATCGGTGCCTAAATTACCACCTGCTTTTGTAAAGGCATGGCGAACTTCTGCAACCGTACGATTACGATTATCAGTCATACAATCAACCATCAATGCAACACCACCTGGGCCATAACCTTCATAACGAATTTCTTCTAGTTGTGTTGTATCATCACCGCCTGCACCACGTTTAATTGCTCGATCGATTGTATCACGTGTCATATTCTGACTTAGTGCCGTCTGTACTGCTGCTCTTAATCGTGGATTTGCAGTTGGGTCATCACCACCCATTCTAGCAGCAACGGTTAATTCACGAATCAATTTGGTAAAAACTTTCCCTCGTTTGGCATCTTGAGCAGCTTTTCTATGTTTGATATTTGCCCATTTGCTATGTCCTGCCATGTAACCACCTGTTTTTCTATTAAATATTTTATTTGAATCTACGCTAATGGTTATTGTAGCAAGCTTGCAAGCATTTGAAAACTCATCTAATCTTTCTAAAAAGTAAATTTAATTTTTAACTCAATGATAAAAGGATTCGATGTATAATGGATACACCGCTTAAAGAAATATTAAATCCCAATAAGAAAGTCTTTGTTGTCAATGCAGATGAAACATTATTAAAAGCAGCTCAAATTATGGCAGAGAATAATGTAGGCTCATTATTAGTCAATGATCATAATGGTGATTTTCAAGGTATTGTAACTGAACGTGATTTCGCCTTTAAAGTTGCAGCTAAATCAATTGATACAAAAACAACACTTGTTAAAGCAATTATGACACCTGATTTAATTACAATGAACTATAATGCTACTGCATATGATGCCTTTAAAGTAATGACACAAAAACGCATTCGCCACTTACCAATCTATGATGATAACCGTACATTTTTAGGTCTGTTATCTATTGGTGATCTAATCAAGCATATCAGTTCTCGTTATGCTGAAAAACATGAAGAAGTTGAGCACTTATATCAGTATATTAATCAATAAAATATTTTTATTCTTTACCACTGGGGCTTGGCAATATTGGTGTTGATTGAGAGGGTAGATATGTTCTATCCAAAAATGGGGTTGGTGATAAAGAAAGCTCCTGCATTGATTGAGCTTCTGGTTTAATAGAATGCCGCCATGTTGTTTGGCGCTTTTGATGTTCACTTATTGTATTTTCAGTTTCTTTTAAGCATTTATACAATGCCGAACTCTTATTACTAGAGTATTGATCAATAACAGCTAATGTCTGATCAAATAACATACTTAACAACCTTAATGATTTATCAGGCAAACTTAGATTATCAGACGATAAAGTATCAATTAATAATTTTTGGTATATCATTGCATATTGGTGCATACATTCTCTTAAAAATTCAAATGGTGGAACTATTTTTTTTGTTGCTTTATATTTATCTACCTGCAAAATATCGAATGAATCAATGAATTCTTTAAGGTCGTTGATATGCTTTTTCTCAAATTCTAACAAGATTGAACTGTGATTTTCTAATGTATTCAATATGCTTGATAATAGTTTTGTTTTTAATCGTGAAGTTAATTCAGCAAAATCCTTTATCTCTTGAAAATCTATTGTTAAATAATTAGTTATATCAATTCCACTAGAATGACTTGACCGCTTTAAGGCCAAAAGTAACTGTATAAAACAGTGACTTTTCATTGCAATAAGTTTTGCATCGTCACCAAATAAAAGACTATACTCAGGCAGCTGAGTTGTTAATTGAAATAACTCTTTTAATCTGCTTGAGTCCTTTGAAAAGGCTTGATTATTAATAGACTCATAATCTCTCTTATGACTCTCAGATAAATTTGGCAAATTTAAATATTTATTAATAAAACTTTTTTCACTTTCTAAATAATATTTAGTTGCTACCAACCAATCGCGTAACTGAAAATGTTGTGATTCAAAGTAATTAAAAGCACTACTAATAAAACGAGGATCGCCACCAAAGTTAGTATCAATACATTTAAGCATTTCTTTATACATTGTTTCATTTTGAAAAATTTCTAAAAATGCATTTAAAATATGTAGTAACTGATCAAAATTATGCTGAGGACCAGTTTTTGTTTTGGCAATTTCACTGATAATTAAAAATTTTAATTCTTTAAACTTAACCTTAAACAAATTAACTAAAGCTTGTTGTATTGGATTTTCCATATAATTATTCAAATCAGTTAAACAATTAACTGAAACCTCATAAATATGCTTGAAGCTACTTGAAAGATTATTATGTCTTTTACTGTCAAAATCATTTAAATATTTTTCTACTAGGGACAATTTTTTTCTATTTTTTTCTATTTCATTTAACTTTCCCTTAAGCACTGAGTCTAGTTGTTTAAGCCTACTTTTGACATCAGTCTCTTTATTAAAAAGCTTATCCGGTGATTGAAAAAAAGCATCTTTTACTGAAAGTACTATCGCATCATGCATATGAATGTGTTTTTGATAATTAACTTGAAATAACATATTAAACAATTCATTTACTTGTGGATATGTAAAATGTTTACAGTTTAACTTATTAACAAATTGAATAAACTCATTTATTTGATCCATCATGATGTCAATATTGCTTTCAGTTGATTTATCTATTGCTAAAGATATTTTATCTAATAAATTTAATGCCGCTTCTTTAAATTTATTATCTAATTGCTTTGCTCGAAAAATACTTATATCTGAATCAAGCTTTTTTTTAGACTCTTTTTTAAACTTAGCATTGCCTTTATGAGTTGTTTTATTTCCATACATATACAAATTCCTTATTATTTTGATTTACTAAGGCTCACAAGAGTTTGAAAATTTTTGATCTTTTATAAATTGTTCAAGAAACAGTGTTTTTTCTAAAGCAATAGAGCGTTTACGCGTTAATATTGGAAATTTACTTCCCGTAAAAGCCAACGTATCTTCCTCTTGGTCAATTTCCTTATTTAAGCGATTAAATGACTCAAGTGAAGCTAATAATTTAAAGCTATTTGAGCATTGATATCGATTTAATAGATCTAAAGACTGATTAAGTAATTCACCTAACAATAACACTTCATGACCAATTGCCACTTTCTGATTTAGAGAAATATTAAATAACTCTGTAGCTGATATTATAATTTTATTCACACAAAATACTAAAAAATCAAATAAATCTTTTGATTGCCCTTGATGAATATAACTTTCTATATATCTATTAATTGGATATAACTTTATAAAACCAGCTAACCCAACCATTATTTGTTTTACTTCATTTTTATCTTTATCCTTGCAATATAATTTAAGTATCTCATTTGCAATATTTAATTGTAAGCTATTACACTCATTTAAAAACTTTTGAATATTAGCAAGATGAACCTCACTACCCAACAACTTACTCTGACTAAGAAAGTTAATGATATTTTCTTTATTCCCTTTATCCATAAAAGGACTTTCAATTGCCTTAGACAACAAAGTAAGATAATCAACCAAGGCACTACGTTTTGTATCATGTAAATATAAAAATATTGGAAAGCCCACTTGTCCTTCATATTCTGGTAGGCTTAAGCATAAAGCATACATTTCTTTGTAATTTTCAATAATATACTTAACACTCTCTTCAGTAATTTTATTTGTTGTCATATTAAATAAAATATTTTCTGAATATGATTTAAATTGATTTTTGCCAGCTTGATTAATTGTTAATAATTGTTTAAAAATATGATTATGATATTGGCAAATATTAGTTATGTATCCATACTCTCTAATAAAACTATCTTTATTAAAAAAAGGACCTGCTAATATCAACTTAAAACCATTGAGCATATAGCCATTAAATAACTTGCCCAAAATATCAACTAAATCAATATAATTTGAGCGAACACTAGCCTGACTTTGAAACGAATCATTAGCAATTAATTTATAGAACTTTATCAAATCTTCTTTTAATGTATCTATTACGATAGGCATTAATGAGCTCATATTTTCTGAAATAGTTTTTGAATCTATCATCTTAAATAACTCATTCAAAAAAAGTTCATAAAGCGCTTTTTTGCCATTTGATATCTGAAGCGTTTTAACTTGATCTTTAACTTCATTAATCGATGCTTTCATATCAGATTCTAAACTATATATAACTTTAATTTCATCCATATAATTTCTACTATTTTATATAAATCATTTAAGATTTGAGTTTTCTTAAATAATGGCAATTTCAGCACTTATAATGTATGATGCATTGCTTCTTATTTTTGTGCAATAGAAGATTTATTACATAGTTGAATGAAAAATACACAATAAATATTACTTAAATAAAAAGTAGCGATGTTTCTTAAAGCTATAGATTAAAAATAATTAAAAGCAATGATTGATTAAGCCGCTTCTGGGGTTAGAGTTGATTGTATTTGTTTATCCTCATTCTTTTCTGCAAATGGTAGAGGAGGAGTGCTAAAAGCATACGCTTGGAATTCTTTAGCCTGCTGAATAAGCTTAGGATCAGCTGTAAAATTATACTTTTTCATTAACTCCATTGTCTTATCAAATAATTTATTTAACAATACAAGAGAACGTCCCGTATCTATTTTATTTGCAAGAGAAGTTGCACAAATCAAATCTGCAGTAATTGCAATTGCATTAACTACTTTTTGAAGAAATTCAAATGGTGAAACTGTAAATCTACTCATTTCTTTATTATCCAAAGATAAAGAATGTTTCTTTATAAAATTATAAAGCTCTGTCATTATTTCTATTTTATCACTGCTGGTCTCAATGATATTAAGGCTAAATAATTCTACATAGTTAGTCTTATTTAAATAATCGGATCTAATTGATTGTAATAATGTTGTTTTAAACGCATTACACTCGTTAAAAAATTTATTTATATTTTTGTTATCTACACTGCCATTTTTAAATAGCGCTAGTTTATTTATCATTTGTTTTGTCGCCGGTTTTATATTAGCAATGTTACCTTTCACTAAAAGCTCATTAAATAGTTTAATATACATATTAGTTTTAGATGCTTGAGGATATGTCATATCCCAATGACTTGCAGAATATTCAGGCAGTTTATTAATCTGAGCAAGTAAGGTTTCAATATTATTATTTAGATAATTAGCATTCAAAGAGTCTTTAAAAATAATGTTTAAATCTCCATGTATTTTTGAAATATCTTGATTAAATTGATTTAATTTCATTAATTTAACATACAAATCCAAATTAACTTGTAGTGATTCCAACATTCGATCATAAATTTTATTAAAGCCAATGAGTATCTTTCCTTTTTGACTTACAGATACAGCTTGATTTATTAATGTATTTTTAATAAAACTTCTAACATCTGACCTACTTAAACAATTAAAAACATTTTGGATTTGCTCAATAATTCTTTGTGGAAGCTTATTAGTATCTTCTAAGCTCTTCTTTTGTCTAAAATCCCCTTGATCATTGTTATTATAAAATAAATCTACTAGCTCACTTTTAAGCGAATCAAGAATACGATTTAAATTACTGTTCTCAAGATTATCCAGGCTAGGAAGGTTTTCTCGACTAACATTAATTAATTCATCTATTAGCTGATTTAGCTTAATACTAATTTGACTTAAGGGCTCGCCATTTGATTTAACACCCTCTAATAATATTTTAAATTTCTCTTTAGTTAACATATCTTCTCTCCAAAATATAACGCAATGCTTCATTTATTGAAAAATTAATCATACGCGTTCTTATTAATTTAACAATTAAACATTTATTACAAACATGATCATATAACGTACAAACAAACTTTATAACTATTTTAATTTGCTGTTTTACATTAAGAAAAAAATATTAAATTATAATTTTAGCGTATCTTGAGGTACTCTGTTTTTTTAGAAATCCATTCAAAACCAATATGTTTTAAAATACTAAACGTTGAAACTAATTCTAATTTATTACGCGCATTGAGTTTTTCTTTGGCTTTTTGAAGGTGAAACTCAACCGTTTTATTGGATAAAAACAATATTTCAGCAATCTCTTTGGCTGTTTTTCCTTGAGAGGTTAATTGTAAAACCTGTTGCTCTCTATAAGATAAGTTTTGTTTAGCTGCAAGTTGATTAAATACACCAATATCATGCAAAAAAGAAGCCTTTCTATCATTATTTGATCTTACAAATGGCTCATTACTTTCTTCAATACAATGATTTTTTAAAATAATATTATTATTTGAATAATAGTGATAGTCATAAACTGAATAATGCATCTGCATTAACTCTTCTCTTAAAGGGGTGCTTTCTTGAATAAAATAATGAATGAATTCACGTAATGCGCCTCGTTCATTATGAAAAATCTCTTTAACACCATCTTTAGTATGACCCGAAAACCAAAATTGCTCTCGACCATATTGAGTATTTTCACAAAGACATAAAGCAACATCTTCATCAGGCAACCATTTAGCTGCATCCATTTCAACTTGAAGTTTAGGTAAATTCGCATTTAATTTAGCTAGTGGTAAAATCAAAGCATCATACTTTGGCCAGGGAATATCTTGATAATATAAATATAATTTTCCCTTAATAAAATCTTCTGCCATTTTAGGGCGGCTACCATAAAAGAAAAATTCACCACTGTAAGAATAGGCAATACTTCTAAAACCAATAATATTAAAATGCTTAGATAATGGTTGAGTAAGCTTTTGAATTAAGTTGCAATACTTCTTAGCGCCTTTATTATGCATCTGCATTAAATAATTGCTATACTGCGAGTTATTTGCATCAAAATTTTTTAATGTCTCTGGAAGCTTTATCATTTGATATCAACTTAAGTTACCTGTTATACCCATAATCTAACAAACGCAACATAATATATATCTGATTATATACTGTCAAATTGATTACAGCAGCTTAATTTTAGCAAAATTTTACATACAGTGGATTATGATCAGATAGCTTATGACAGTCTAAAACAAATGACTCATCTACTGTTAAGTTTCGATAGAGAATATGATCTAATGGTGATGATACAAATGATTTAATTAAACGGCTATTTTCAAATTTAACAGAATTTAGATTTAACTGATGAATTAACTGATCTAATAATAATAATCGACCTGTTCCCCAACTATTAAAGTCACCAGCAATGATTAATGGCCCTTGATGTGATAAAGCAAATTCATATAATTGCTGCAATTCTTTTTGATAAATTTGAACGCTTCTAAAATTAATTGCATGTACATTAATTAGCATAAGCGTATCAGTCGATGTTAGCGGATAAATACTTACTAAAAATGCTTTATGCGTTCTAAAAATAAACTCTTTATACTGACTAATAACATAATTACTATGCTTACTTTCTGCATTTGATGCTGTTAGTAAACCAAATGATCTATTTTTAAATTCAAGATTAGAAAAATAATACTTTTCATATGCTTCTAATGCTGAGGTTGATTGCGCAATACGTTTTAATGATGGACTTTCCTGAAAGGTCAATAAATCTGGCTTATATTCAGATAATAACTTCATTAAATAAGTAATCTGTTTTGGTTTATGTAACTTTTTATAGACATTCCAACAAATAAGTGAAAACGGCTTTTTTAATACTGGATTTAGCATAGCCGGCGAATGACGTTTTAAATCAACAGCTGGTTTAATCATAATAATGGCACAAATACTTTCATTAAATTGGCAACAAATTGCTTAATAGGACCCGTTTTCTTAATCTCATGATGTGCATTTAAAATAAACCCCTCCATCCAAACTTTGATTTGATTTAAGATTACTTCAGAGTGAAAAAACACACCTAATTCATAATTTAAAAATAAACTTCGATAATCTAAATTAACAGAACCTAACATCACGGTATCATCAAATAGTACGGCTTTTGCATGCACCATTTCCCCTTCAAAAAGACAAACATCAATATTAGCATCTTTTAAGCGCTCTAAATAATGACTTCTACCAATATCTGCTAGTAAATGATTGGACTTAGATGGCGTTATCAATTTAACATCAACACCTCGATAGTTTGCTATAACTAAAGCTCTAACTAATTCACGAGGTGGAATAAAATATGGCGTCATAATCCAAATACGTTTTTTTGCCTGGTAGATTTTACTCATTAAAACATTATATACAATATCTTTTTGGACATCAGGCCCTGATGGTGCAACCTCCACTAAATAGTTACCATCTGAAGCTTCAGGTAAAATACTTTTTAAACGCTCACCTGTTGCGAATTGCCAGTCATCAATAAATAATCGTTCTAATGTTTTTAAGGAATCTCCCTTAAGAGAAAATAAAATATCTTGCCAACGTTTTTTATTGGGTTTAGCACCCATATATTCATCACCTAAATTCATACCACCAGTAAATACACAACGATTATCAATAATATAGATCTTTCTATGATCTCTTAAATTAATCGCATTTTTAAATGGATTTCTAAATATCGGCATAAAAAAACGTAAGTTAATACCAAAGCTTTTTAGTTTTTTTCTTAAGAAAAAACTAAAATATAGCTTCCAAGAGCCTACGCCATCAGCTAGTATTCGAACATCAACCCCTTCTTTAACCTTAGTTTTAAAAATATGTAGTAATGATTTAGTCATAACGTCATATTGAAATACATAGGTACTGATATAAATACGTGTTTTTGCTTTCTTTAATTCATCAACAAATGCTTGATATGCTTTAACACCATCAGTATATAAAGTAAAATCATTGCCACTAGATGCTGTATCTAGGCCATAACCTTTAAATAAGGTTGGAATCAATTTGTCTGACTCAAGTGTTATTTTATCTTGGTTTAAACTTGACTGTGTCGGTATTGGGCGCTTTCTTATACCTATGACAAAATAAAGTGGCACAGAAATATATGGCATAAATGCCAAAGCCAATGTCCAAGCAATAATACTCGTTGGCGTTCTTTGCTTTTGACTGATCACGCGGATAAATGCGACTAATGATAGAATATGACAAATTAACAAATAGATATTCCAAAATCCCATTAACTACGTATCTCTTTTGATCTCTAACTATTGTTTAAGTATAGCAACAGCTTCATCCAATAAGAATTGTTATATTAATATTAAGATCTATCTTTAATCATTTTAATTCCTAAAGCCGCCAAATACCTACTGATCACTAATTACTACTTGCAATTGATCATCACTAACCTATGATAGTATCATCTTAATTTAATTACACAGATCTAAAATCATTATGTCCACAGCTAAAATTGGCTTTTTTATGCTTGCTATGTTAATGGCTGGCGCTATTGATAATATGAGGAATTTACCAACGACAGCATTATTTGGTACTTATTTACCCTTCTTTTTTATTTTTGCTGCTTTATTTTTCTTTATTCCAGTTGCACTAGTTTCTGCTGAACTTGCTTCAACCTATACTGAAAAAGGCCATGTTGGGATTTATGGTTGGGTTTATGAAGCTTTTGGAGATAAAATCGCTTTACTGGCGATTTGGTTTCAATGGATTAACACCGTTTTTTGGTTTCCTACTGTATTATCCTATTTAGCAGCAAATATTGCCTATTTAATCTCGCCTGAGCTGGTTAATTTCAAGCTTTATTTAATTACAACAATGCTCGTACTTTTTTGGATCATAACGATTATTAACTTAAAAGGGTTAAGAATATCTGCTGAAGTTGCAAGTATCTGTACTGTAATTGGTGTTGTTATTCCGATGGCTTTAATCATCATATTAGCCATTATTTGGCTTATTATTGGAAATCCTAGCAAACTGCATTTTACGCTACAAAATACCTTACCATTTCATAACGGCCATCAACAACTATTAACATTAACTGCCATTATTACATCTTTTTTAGGACTTGAATTGGCAACAGTACATATCAGAAGTGTAAGAAATCCTAAAAAAACAGTACCTAAAGCACTCATCTTTGCTATGATTTTTGTTTTAATTACGATGGGATTTGGTTCTTTATCAATTGCCATGGTTGTACCAAAACATCAATTAAACTTAGTTGCTGGGGTTTTCCAGTCTTTCCAAAGTTTTCTTGGTCACTTTCATATTGGCTTTTTATTACCCATTTTAGTTATTATGATTTTAGTTGGTTCACTTGGAACTATGATCAATTGGATCATCTCACCAGCTAGGGGCTTAATGCATGCTGCAGAAGATGGTTTTCTACCATTATTCTTACAAAAACGTAATAAGGCCAATGTACCTGGACGAATTTTAATATCCCAAGCAATATTAGTTTCTATTATCTCTCTTGCTTATCTTTTAATGCCAAGTGTTAATGGTTCCTACTGGCTTTTAACTGATTTAAGCACTCAAATTTATGTTATGATGTATGTATTAATGTTCCTTGCTGCAATTAAGCTTCATTATAAACACCCTAATATCGAACACCCTTTCTGTATTCCTGGTAAAACTGCGGGTATGTGGATTATCACAGTCATGGGACTAATTGGTACAACTATTACATTAGCTGTCGGCTTTATTCCACCAGAGAATATTAATGTAGGTAGCAAAATCCATTATGAGATTATCTTTATCAGCGGGTTACTTATTGCAATTTTACCCGTAAGTATTTTATATTTTTATAAATCACTTAATTATCGTTCGGCTAAATTCTGAATAACAATCATTGCCTTTAAAACATTTAAAGCTTCATTCAATTGATAATCTTCATGAACTAAATGTTTTTGAACTTTGTCCTTATCTTTAATTTTATTGGTATACTCTTCAACTATTTCTTCATCATTAACTTCTAATACTTCTTCATTATTATCATCGCTTTGCTCTAATGCATGGTTTAAATGCTCTTCTCTAATCTGCCACTGCGCCATTAATTTGGACTTTTCTTCATCGAAAGGTACTTCTAATTCATTTACTGTAATATCAGGCATCACACCTTCAGCCTGAATACTTTTTCCTTTTGGTGTATAATAACGTGCTGTTGTAATTTTTACAGCAGAATTGCCATTTAGTGGTAGTACCGTCTGAACTGAGCCTTTACCAAATGTTTTAATTCCCATAATAATTGCACGACCATGATCTTGTAGTGCACCTGCAACAATTTCTGATGCACTTGCTGAACCACTATTGACTAATACAACGATAGGTAATCCTTCTGAAGCATCTGATGTTTCTGCAATACCTTCAAACTTTGATGCTGTTAATCGCCCCTTTGCATAAACAATTTTTTTATCATATTTAAGCTTATTAGCATCCAAAAACATATCAGCCACATCAACTGCAGCTTGCAAAATTCCACCTGGGTTATTTCTTAAATCAAGAATAATTCCTTCAAGCTTACCATTTGACTTTTTTTCAAGCTCCTCTAATGCTTTAAATAAATTTTTTTCAGTATTCTCTTGAAATGCACTAATACGGATATAGCCATATTTATCTTCAATTAATCTTGATTTCACTGAAGTAATCTTAATAATATCACGATAGATTTTGAATGTTAAAGGTTTAGCTGAACCGACTCTAACAACCGTTAAAGTAATTGGTGTACCTTTTTTGCCACGCATTAAATCAATTGCTTCAGTTAGTGTTAAGCCTTTAACTTGGTGGTTATCAATCCTTACAATTAAGTCACCTGCTTTAATACCTGCTTTTTGTGCAGGTGTATCATCAATCGGAGCAACGACTTTAACAACCCCATGCTCAATAGTTACTTCAATACCTAAACCACCAAATTCACCTTTTGTAGCAAGGCTAAGATCAGATAACTCTTTTTCATCCAAATAAGTAGAATGTGGATCAAGCCGCTCAAGCATGCCCTCAATCGCATTTTCAAGCATTTCTTTGTCAGTTATTTTTTCAACATAAAGCGTTCTAATAATTTCTAGTACTTGGGTAAATTTCTGCACTTCTGCAACAGGCAAGCGTTCTTTGCTATCTTCAGCTTTAGCATAAAGGTTTGTAGAGCATATCATAATCAAAAAAATTATGATCATTCCCCCAAAACGGAATAATCGATATGTAACCATAATAAACATATCCTCCCTTCTACTCAGGGCAAAATACCAGATAAATTTGGTACCGAAATAGATTATTTTAAGAAAAGTTAGAAGCTTGATTAACCTTCTACTACTTAATAGCCTCTTTTTCTTCTATCCAGTGCTACTTGTACTTCACCTTTTAATTTCTGCCCTGGTTTAAATGTAACGACAGTACGTGGTTCAATTGCCACTTCCTGACCTGTTTTAGGATTTCTACCGGGGCGCCCGGATTTACGACGTAAATTAAAATTACCAAACCCTGACAGTTTCACATCATCCCCTGCAATTAACGCTTTAACAATATCCATATAAAACTGATCCACAAACACTCTAGCTTGGTCTGGGGTCATGTGACATGATTTAACGACAGCATCTATCACTTCAGCTTTTGTCAATGTGCTCATACGCTTACTCTCTTAGTGTTGCTTTATAATTTTCTTCAAGTCGTGCCACCAATTGACTGACTACTTGATTGACATCTTCATCTTTAAGTGTTTTCGATGAATCTTGTAAAATCAAGTTAAAAGCGACACTTTTTTTATTTTTTGGCATATTTTCGCCCTGGTAAAGATCAAAAACACCCACATCTAATAATAATTCTCCACCTGTCTCAATGATGGTTTGTCTGATATTTTCAACCGCAATATCTTCATCTACAACAATTGCAATATCACGAGAAATAGATGGATATTTTGACCAATGTTTAAATTTTGGCAGTTCAATATGATTTAGTACATCCCAATCAAGCTCAAATACAATTGGTGCTTTACCTTTCAAAGCAACTAATTTTTGCAAGTTAGGATGTATTTGGCCAATCAAGCCAACAATATCACCTTTTTGATTTAAAATAACTGCACTACGCCCAGAATGTAAATAAGGTAAATTGATTGGTTTAAAGCTAAACTGACTATTTGTCATAGCCAATAGCATCGAAACATCACTTTTTACATCATAAAAATCACTTTCATGCATATTTGACCACTGAAGCGGTGTTAACGTACCTGAAACAACACCTGCTAGCATCTGTTTTTGCTCTAATATTCCTTTTTTATCATATATAAAACAATTGCCCATCTCAAAACTACGGATACGACTTTGTTGGCGGTGAATATTATTCTTTAAGGCAGTTAATAAGCCAGGCAACAGACTTTGTCTCATCACTGCCATATCAGAAGCAATTGGATTTTTTAATGCTAAGCTTTCATGATGCATTGCAAAAAACGGATCAAACTTTGGATCAATAAAACTATAAGTAATCGCTTCTTTATAACCGCGTGCCGCTAATAAATGCTTTACTTTTGATACTTCAATTGCTGATTCTTGCATAGTAACTATTGGCATTGTTAGCTTAGGCAATGTTTGTGGCAAATTCTCATAACCATACAAACGTGCAACTTCTTCAATTAAATCTTCCTCAATTGCAATATCAAATCGCCATGATGGAACATTGACCTGCCATTGATCTGATTGAATATTTTTAAGTGTGAACCCTAAAGCAGTTAAAATACTTATTACCTCATCAGCAGTCGTCTCAAGTCCCAACAAACGTTTAATACGTGCTAAATTTAATGTAATAGTATCTCTTTTAGGTAAATACATTTCATTTGACTTAACCACAACCTCACCAGCCTCCCCACCACAAAGGCTTACTAATAATTCAGTTGCTCTTTCTATTGCTCGTTCAACTAATACTGGATCAACACCACGCTCAAAGCGATGTGATGAGTCCGTGTGAAGGCCATAGCTACGTGCCTTGCCTGCAATTGCTAATGGAGAGAAAAAGGCCGACTCAAAGAATATATCAACTGTTTGATCCGTTACAGATGAACCTTCACCACCCATAATACCAGCTAAAGCAAGTGCCTTTTTATGATCTGCAATAACTAAAGTATCCTTGTTTAAGTTAACTTCATTACCATCTAATAAGATTAGTTTTTCGTTTTCTTTAGCCATTCTTACGATTATACCACCATCGATTTTGCCTAAATCAAACGCATGCATGGGCTGGCCTAACTCAAGCATAACATAATTGGTAATATCAACAATAATACTAACCGGGCGAATACCACAACGACGTAATTTTTCAGTAAGCCATAATGGTGATTCTACCTTTGGGTTTACATTACGAATAATTCGCCCAGCATATTTAGGGCATGCTTGATCATTTTTAAGCTCAATGGTTACTATATCTGATATCTCTGCTTGAACTGGTTTAACATCAACAGGACTATACATAACACGGTTTAATGCAGCAACTTCTCTTGCAATGCCTTCAATACTTAAACAATCTGCTCTATTTGGTGTTAAGTCAACTTCAATAGAACTATCATCTAACTGTAGATATTGACGAATATCATCACCAATTGGAGCGTTTACAGGTAGTGACATAATACCACTATGCTCATCAGATAGGCCTAATTCTCTTTCTGAACATATCATCCCATTAGAGGCTTGCCCTCTTAATTTACTTTTCTTAATCTTTAAGCCTGGTAGCTCTGCACCAACTAATGCAACTGCAACTTTCATACCTTCAGTTACATTTGCTGCTCCACAGACAATATCTAATACTTCATTGCCTACATCTACCTTACAACATGAAAGCTTATCTGCATCAGGGTGCTTAGCTTTTCCAATTACTTGACCAACAACTACGTTCGAAAATTCTGCAGCAACAGGCTCAATACTATCAACTTCTAAACCCGCCAAAGTTAATTGTTCAGTTAATGCTTTTAATAATAAATCTGTTTGAACAAACTTATTTAGCCACTGGTAAGATACTTTCATTTAATTTCTACTCCGAAAATCATCCAATTGTCTCTTAAAAATAATCATTATTTTCAATTTATATTAAAACTGTTTTAAAAATCTTAAATCATTCTCAAAAAACAATCTTAAATCATTAACGCCATAACGTAACATCGTTAAACGTTCAACCCCCATTCCAAATGCAAACCCTTGATAAATACTTGGATCAATACCACAAGCTTTCAATACATTTGGATGCACCATACCACAACCTAATACTTCTAACCAACCAGTTTGCTTACAAACTCGACAACCTTCACCTTGACACATAACACACTCAATATCAGTTTCAGCAGATGGTTCTGTAAATGGGAAATAACTCGGACGAAAGCGTAACTTAATATCCTTTTCAAAAAAAGCATTTAAAAATTGCTGCAATACGCCTTTTAGATCAGCAAAGGTAGCACTTTCATCAATCCATAGACCTTCAACTTGGTGAAACATAGGTGTATGTGTAATATCTGAGTCGCATCGATAAACTCGTCCAGGTGCAATAATGCGAACTGGCGGCTTATGATTTTCCATATAACGAATCTGGACATTGGAAGTATGCGTTCGTAATACTGAATTTTCTTTAAAATAAAACGTATCATGCATAGCTCGAGCTGGATGATGCTCTGGGATATTTAATGCCTCGAAGTTATGAAAATCATCCTCTATCTCAGGTCCTTTCTCAACAGAAAAGCCCGCTTGGGTAAAAAAGCTTTCGATGCGATTTAATGTATGGCTAATTGGATGAATATTACCTAATTCATAGCCTCGACCACTTAAAGTCACATCAATTTTTTCAGCTTGTAATTTTAATTCTAACTCTTCATTTAATAACGTATTTCTTTTATTAGAAATCGCTTGATGTATCTTTTCTTTAACCACATTAACCGCTTGCCCTGCTTGAGGACGCTCTTGTGGAGATAGTTTTCCCAAACCTTTCAAAATATCTGTTAATAAGCCTTTTTTACCCAAATACTCAATACGGATATCATCTAATTTTTTACTATTATCTGCACTTTCTACTGCATCTAATGCTTCCTGTTCAATCTGCATGATTTCCTGCATCTTCAACATATGCCTCGCTTTGTATTTATATTTAAAATTTTTAGTATAAGAAAATGATTATAACGCTTATATAGCTTAAGCTCTAGCGTAAAATAAATTAAGTCAGGTAATATCTAAATGTTCTGTCACATTTAATCAATTATTTCTAGTAAATTTTTAAAATAACTTGGATCTAGGTTATCTTCTAAATCCCAAAGCCAGCCTAAAACTGCTTCTACAAAGAACCACTTATTAATTCTATCTTCAGATAAATTAAGTAATCTAGCACAATGAACAATTCGTTGATCAATGATGGCTTTAGGATTATTTTGCTCTAATAAATCAGGAATTGGATTTCTGATAAATGCACAAACATCAAATGCAGGTTCTCCAATAATGCCTTTTGGATCAATCATCATCCAGTCGTTTTGATGCTTTATAATATTATCATGATGTAAATCACCATGAAGTAATATTTCTTTTGCTTGAGTTTTTAATAGCTCTTTATATAAAATTCTTGCTTTCGATAAATATTTCAAAGGAATATCATAGTCTTTATCCAGTGCTACCAACCATTTCTCTATCGATTGAAAACTATGATTATTAGGCAATTTTACTTGATGTAATGCATTCAAAACGCCACAAAATATTTCGATTGAATCAATTTCTTTATTTGGGAAATGATTTTTTAAAGTATCACCAGGTATTGCCTGAGTTAAGATTAAGAAATCTTTTTCTTTGGCATAAATTTTAGGTGTGTAAAATCCTTGAAATGCTTCTAGTGCATCAGCTTCATTTTCTAAAGATTTTTCATCTATTGCTATTTTTAAAATAATTGCCTGACCATTTTGAAAACCTTTTAAAATATAATTAAAACTAAGATTTTCAATTGGTTGTGGTTTAGTTAAATGATATTGATCTTTAATTTGTTGAATTCGATCAGGCAATAAATCCAACCAAGTTTTACCTTTTTGACCATAAATATTAATAATGTTGTTTTTGAATGTATGCATAAGTCTATCATACAAATTCAGCCACAAGCATCTCAACTACTGGTTGATTAGCTTCTGGTAATTGAACTGATGTTAATTGATTGACTTCAACCCATTTTAATGCTTGATTTTCATTTGCTTTTATTTCTCCCACGTAATCATCAATCAAATAGAATGATAAACAAACTGACCGTTCAGGATAGTCATATTTAAGCTTATGATAAGCTTTATAATTTAATGGTTTAATATTAATTTCTTCTGATAATTCTCGTACTAATGCGCGCTCACTCGTCTCATCATTCTCTACTTTACCACCTGGAAATTCCCAATACTGGGCCAAATGAGTATCTTTCTTTCTTTGTGTTAAACAAACTTGATTATCTTTTAAAATAATACCAACGACAACTTTTATTGTATCCATTATACTCCTTAAATTAATCTAGTGTCGGCATAAAAAACTGATTATCTGAACTTAATTGGCTTGCAGACCACTTAGATGTTACTGTTTTTAATCGGGTATAAAAACGAACACCTTCTGGCCCATGCACTGACATATCACCAAATAATGAGTTTTTCCATCCACCAAAACTATGAAATGCCATTGGTACTGGAATGGGTATATTAACACCAACCATACCAACTTGAATATCTGAAGCAAATTCTCTTGCTGAAGCACCGTCTCTTGTATAAATAGCAACGCCATTTGCATACTGATTATGATTAATTAACTGAATTGCTTCTTTTAAACTTCCCGCTCGTACAACACATAAAACAGGACCAAAAATTTCTTCTTTGTAAATAGTCATATCTGGCGTTACTTGATCAAATAGTGCAGGTCCAACAAAAAAACCATTTTCATGCCCAGAGTAAGTAAAGCTTCTACCATCTTTAACTAACTTAGCACCTTCTTTAACACCTAAGTCAACATAACCGATGATTTTTTCTCGATGCGCTTTGGTAATGACAGGCCCCATTTGAGCACCTTCCACATCACCAGGGGCAACTTTTAATTGATCAATCTGTTCTGATAATTGATTAATTAAATTACCTGCTGTTTCTTCTCCTACAGCTACAGCAACCGAAATTGCCATACAGCGCTCACCTGCTGACCCGTAAGCTGCTCCCATTAAACCTGCCACTGCATCATCCATATTTGCATCAGGCATCACAATACAATGATTTTTAGCACCACCTAATGCTTGAACACGCTTAGCATTTTTAGCTGCTGTTTCATAAATATACTGAGCAATCGGTGTTGAACCGACAAAGCTTACGGCTAAAATATCTGGGTGATGTAATATTGCATCGACAACTTTTTTATCACCATGAACAACATTTAATACACCATCAGGTAAACCAGCTTGTTTAAATAATTCAGCCAAATACATTGAAGCCGATGGATCCTTCTCAGATGGTTTAAGTATGAATGTATTTCCACAGGCTATCGCAATTGGAAACATCCACATTGGCACCATAGCGGGAAAATTAAATGGCGTTATACCTGCACAAACACCGACAGGTTGACGTAATGAATAGCAATCTACTGAAGTTGATACTTGATAAGAAAAATCACCCTTTAATAACTGCGGCATGCCACAAGCAAATTCAACAACTTCAATACCTCTTTGTACTTCTCCTAGCGCATCTGAATGAACTTTTCCATGCTCTTTAGTAATTAACTTTGCGATTGTCTCTTTATTGTCATTTAATAATTGATAATACTTAAATAATACTCTTGAACGTTTAAGTGGGCTTAATTTACCCCAACTTGCAAATGCATTTTTTGCAGCTATTACCGCTTGATCAATTTCACTTTCTGAACCCATAGCTAATGTATCTATGATTTCACCAGTCGCTGGGTTGTATATATCATAAGTATGACTGCTACTACTTACTTTCTTACCATTGATAAAATGCTCTATCATCATTCACTCTCCCAATGAGTCTTAAATTTACTTTTACCAACACACAAACTTAAAGCACAATCGCTTGATTATTATCATACGAGCGTTGTACTGCCATAGCGACTTCTACAGATTGAATCATATCATCGATCCCTACAGGTGAGCCAACATCATCTGAAGCATTTAAATAATCAGCGAATGCTTTAAATTCATTTAAGTATGCTTGATGATAGCGCTCAACAAAGCTCCAATAAGGTAGTTGTGATTGTTGCAGGTTATTAGATGAAATACAACTTACATTTGTTGGGCTAAGATTATCAACCTTTAGCATACCCTTTGAACCAAATACTTCAATTCGTTGATCATAGCCAAAATTTGTTTCACGAGATGCATCAATCATAACAAGCGCGCCGCTGTCTAACTTTAATGTAATTAATGTTGTATCAATATCACCTAACTCTTTAAGATTTGATTCAATCAATGCATCGCCAATAGCATAAACTTCTTTAACCCTCTCACCAGATAAGAAATGCACCATATCAAAATCATGAGTATTAAAATCAAAAAATAAACCACCCGATTTACCAACAAATTTCAAATCTAGGCGCCTAGGATCACGATTAGTAATCTTAATAATCTGAATAGAGCCAATCTTTTGCTTATCAATTGCATTTTTGAGCGCTAAAAAATCTGGGTCAAATCGACGATTAAGACCAACTTGCAGTTTAAGGTTTGCTTCTTTAACTAAATGAGCAAGCTCATTTAAAGCATTGACATCAAATGAAATCGGTTTTTCACAAAAAATATGCTTTCTAAAGTCAATCGCTTTCTTAATCAAATCAATATGAGCGCTAGAAGATGCAGCGATAACACAGGCATCAACTTGATCATCAGATAATACTTCTTCTAATTGTGATGCCTTTTTAACAATTACCTCAGAAAAATCATCAGCATTAATGTAATCATCAACAATATACTTTACATTAATGCTATCAATTATTGCCAAGTTATCAAAGTGCATTTTACCAATACGACCACAACCAATTAACACGATATTTTTCATAAAGATTCCCTTTTATAAACCAGTTTTTTCTCTAATAAACACCCTGGCTTTATTTGCATACTCTAAAGGATTTGCTTTTGCTGGATCTTGCTCTGCCTCGACAATAAACCAACCTTGATATTGTTTTTGTGCTAATTGTTTAAACACTAAATCAAAATCAATACAGCCATCGCCAGGAACAGTAAACATGCCTTTTCTTACTCCATCCATAAATGTTAGTTGATCTTTATGTACTTGATCTAAGACTTCTGTTCGCACATCTTTTAGATGAACTTGATTAATTCTTGCTCCATAATGCTTAAATAAGTAATCTAGCGATATATCCGCTGCATATGCATGCCCTGTATCAAGTAATAATCCAAGTAAGTTTGGTGATGTATGTTTCATCAAGTAATCAACTTCATCTTGGTTTTGAACACCCGTACCTAAATGAAAATGATAAGAAACACGCATTTGATAATCATAAGCCAACCTTCCTAATTCATGTAAACCATTAATTAATAACAGCCACTGTTTATGATTAAAGACTGGCTTATGACTAGAAAACACAGGGTAATCAGCTTGTTGAATACCATGACCACATTCACATAAATTAATAACATCAGCACCAACTGCTTTCATAAATGATAAGTGATGCATAAAATTTTCTAACGTTTCTTGATAGCGTCCACTTTCTGTAAAAAACGTACTCATCCAAGCACTTGATACTTGCATTTGATACTCAGAAAGAAAATGACGTAACTTATGTGCATCTTTGGGGTATTTATTTCCTATTTCAGTGCCTTGAAAACCTGCTTGACTCATCTCTTTAATACAAGTTTCAAAAGCAATATCACCGCCCAAATTTGGGTCATCATCATTCGTCCAATTAATCGGTGAAATGCCAAGTTTAACATGATTGAATTTCGTCATATGATTATACCTTTATTTAATACTTGCGTACTTTTTCTAATTCAACTTGCATTGTTTCAGAAGCTTCTGAAACACTTTGTGCATTTGACTGTTCAGCAACACCCACTCGCCACCATGATTCATAACCATCAGACATGGTTTTTGCTTCAACTTTTACTTCAATTAGTATAACTTGCTGCTGTAACTTAGAGTCTTCTAATGCATTTTTTAATTCATCTATCGTGTTGGCTTTATATGATTTAGCACCTAAAGCTTGTGCATAGAGTGCAAAATCGATTGGAATGGTTTCACCCTGATATCGCCCTTGATTATCTCTATATCTTAGCTCTGTACAAAACCCTTCACTGCCATGTCCCATCTGAAGATTATTAATACAATGAAAGCCAGAATTATCGAGTAGAATAATAATAAATTTTTTACGCTCTTGAATTGCTGTTACTATTTCAGAATGAAGCATCAAATAACTGCCATCACCTACAATGACATAAGGACAGCCTGAAATCCCCTCACTTTCCTTTGCTAAAGCCACGCCTAAGCCTGCTGCAACTTCATAGCCCATGCAAGAAAAAGCATACTCTAAGTGATAATCTTTAGGTTTTTTACAGCGCCATAGCCTATGCAAATCACCTGGTAGACTACCTGCTGCACAAATCACTGTATCATCTGGCTGAACAAATTCATTCAAAACACCTAAAACCTGCAACTGGCTTAATTTTCCCGTTGATGTTTCTTTGTGATATAAACGATCAACTTCCTCATTCCAATTCTGTTGATACATGGCTATTTTTTGCTGATAATCCAAACTTGTTTCATCGCCATCTAATGCTTTAGATAACTGCTCTAATACAATCTTAGCATCACCTTTAAGTGCAATAGCATCCATTTTATAGGCATCCATAGTATTAACATTAATTTGAATTATTTCGGCATTGGCATAAAGCCATTTTGATGCTGTTGTAAAGTCCTGTAGACGTGTACCAACCGCTAAAATAACATCGGCTTCTTTGGCTAATTGATTAGCAGCTTGTGTACCTGTCGTACCAATACCTCCTAAATTAAATGGATGCTGCCAAGATAGCGCACTTTTACCTGCTTGAGTCTCTGTTACTGCAATTTTATGTTTTAATGCAAACTGTGCTAATGTTTCACAAGCAAAAGCATACTGAACACCACCGCCACAAATAATCATTGGATTATTCGCATTTTTTAATAACGCTGCTACTTGATTAATCGCTCGATCTGCAGGTAATTGACGATCTAGATGCCATAACCTTTTCTTAAAGAAATACTCGGGATAATCATAAGCTTCTGACTGCACATCCTGAGGCAAAGATAAAATAACAGCACCTGTTTCAGCTGGGTCTGTTAATACCCTCATTACATTAATACAAGCTGTCATTAGCATCTCAGGACGACTGATTCTATCCCAATATTTACTGACAGGTTTAAATGCATCATTTGCCGTTATATTATAATCATATGCTTGCTCAATTTGTTGTAGTACTGGATCTGGCTGACGGTCAGCAAAAATATCCCCAGGTAAAAGCAACAGTGGTAGTCGATTTGATGTTGCAACACCTGCGGCAGTAACCATATTTAATGCACCAGGGCCAATTGAAGAAGTACAGGCAATAATGCCTAATCGATTTCTTTGCTTTGCATAGGCAATTGCTGCATGTGCCATACCTTGTTCATTATTACCTCTTATACTTTTGATTCCATAAGCATCATATTCCAAAGCTTCACCGATACCTGTCACATTACCATGGCCAAAAATATTAAACATGCCTTGAACAAACTGATATTCATTACCATCTAGCACAATATATTGTTGTGATAAAAATCGTAGTAATGCTTGAGCTGTAGTTAATCTAACTGCTTTCTCCATTAATAAAACCCTTCAACGCTTATTCTATATCTTCTAATGGTTTCCAAACACGTAAATTAGCACTTTCATGACGCGCCCAATCATGGTCTTTTTTAAATGTTGGGATAATATAAGGATTGTTTTCTAGATGCTTAATAAACCATAAAGTATATAATGCATAGCCAGGCGCACTACTATGAGCATGTTCTTTTTCATCTAATATCACCATCGTATCATTTTGACGAATCCTGCGGATATGCTCACCATCCTCACCAATAGCAAACCCTTGTGGTTCAGAAAATCGATAATAGTAGATTTCAGGCTGTTTGTGATAGTGTGGAGGCGTACTTGACCAATGTCCTGAAAAGGTAATAATTTCACCAACAACTAGGTTTGATTCAGGGCGGTTTCTTGTATCAAATACCGTTCTAACAATACGGTAAGAAGCATCATCTAATAATCCTTTTCCTCGACGCTCAGATTCAAGCATATTACTACCATCAAAAACCATTGATTTAAATTTTTGCCCATTCTCTGTTTGCATCACCATAATTTCACAATCGGTTTTAGCAATCACTTGTGCTTTATCATTTGCACATAAATGCAATACAATAGGTTCTTGATCAAAATAGCTCGTTCTAAATGCTTGATAGCGCTTATTTAAATAGTCAAACTCTACTTGACCTGTCATTAATAAATAAGCACTTTCTAATGTAGAACTTAAATCATAAACTTCTCCTTGTTTTAGATGAAGTATGCCAAAGTTCATACCGGTTTTATAAACATCATTAATTTCAACGATTGAGTTATAGCCATTCATATATGGACTACTTTGATGAATAATTGGATCAATTTCTGACATAATAATACTCCAAAGAATAATAATGATTAATTTTAACTAACTGTCTGCCCACATCTGTAAAATAGTTTCATAACGCTTAGCAATTTGAATGATCACTTCATCTTCAGTCAGTTTATTTTGGGCATATAATAGCCAAGCTTCCCAGAAAATACTGCGACCAAATGCAAACCCATTAACCAATTGGCTACTTTTCAACAAGTTAAAATCTTCTTTATAGACTTCTATTGATTTTGCTTGCCCACCTAAAATGATAATTCGCGCATAAGGGTCATAGCCTAAGATAGTTTTATCAATTAATTGCCACTGTGATTGGCTATCAACCATTTGCAACTTCCACCAAAAAGGATAAACTGATGCTTGATATACTTCTTCAATGGCATCTTTTATTGCCTCTGCTGTCAACTCAAATTCATTTGGAATAATAAGTTCCAACATTAACTTTCTTTCCAGCGAACAACATGCTTGATATAAAGACTTAAGTTTCATTAACTGCCATTTTTTCATATCTAAATTACAGTTTCTATGATATTTCCATAAGACTTTTACACCCCACTGTTGAGGTTGAGTATTTAAAATTTCATAGGCTGACTTGCCTTCTTCTAACCATTGGATTAAGTCAATATTCGATGCTTCAATCGGCGCTAGCGCAAATACACCATCATTCGTTGCTTCTCGTAAAACATCTTTACCATAGACTGGGTCACAGATAATACCTAGCCGCTGCTGTCCTTTATAACTTGAGTTCACTTGTTTAAACCCTTGATAAACAAGTCGCTTAAAATCTTTAATTTTTTGATAACTCAAATTGTTTTCATCACATACCTTCTCAAATTGCCAACGATGGTCATAGGCAAGTAATGCCAATGGATAATCAGATGGTTTACCTATAGTTACTCGTTGATGCATTCGTTCTAAAATTGGATCACTTAAAACAGCTTGACCTATTTTTTTGTACTGAGAAATAAAATAGTTTAATTCTTTTAAATCTGGAATTGCTGGCGCACAGCCATGACGAGCACAAACAATTGCGCCTGAAGCATTAGCATAACTTAAAGCAACCTGCCAGGTTTCACCTTTTAATAAACCAGCTAATAAACCACTCATATAAGCATCACCAGCACCTAGCGTATTAAATACATCAACTATAAATGCCTCTGCTTTAATAACTTTTTTATTAGCATATAAATGAACTTCACTACCTTTTAACCCTGTTTTAAAAACAATATCTGCCTTTGACATATCCTGAATAATTTTAATTGCTTGATAAGGATCATCAACCCCTGCTGCAATACATAACTCTTCATCTGTACCGACAATTAAATCACAATAAGGTAAAAATTCTTGATAATGCTTTGTTACCTCTTTATTTTTTTTAAATCTAAGCTCACCCTCACCTTTAGCAACCAAATTCCATAATACTGGACGATAATCAACATCTAAAACTATTTGAGTTTGATGTCTCTGACATAAAGAAAGTGCTTTTTGAGTGGTTTGTCGCATTGATTCTGTTGAGATACCTGTACCAGAGAACTGAAATGCCTTTGTTTGAGCAATGATAGACTCATTAACATCTTCTGGTTTTAGTTGCATATCTGCACAATCATTACGATAAAATATTAATGGGAAAGTACTTGGCGGCTGCACACCTAAAATCACTAAAGCTGTTAAGTGGTTTGAATATTCTTGTAATAGTTGTGTATCAACATTTTCATGTTCTAATTTTTGTTTGAGAAATTGGCCCATTTCATCTTTGCCAACACCTGAAAATAAAAATGATTTTAAACCTAAGCGCGCAGCTCCCACACTAATATTACCTGGAGAGCCACCTAAATATTTTTTAAAGCTTTGGACATCTCTTAGGGGAGCATCGATTTGCTCTGCATATAGATCAACGCCAACACGTCCCATACAAATTAAATCATAGGCTCTATTTTGATCTGCTTGAAATATATCATCTGACATTAATTAGACCCTCACCGGCTTTTTCAGCTCAAACGATTTCTGTGCTGCTTTTGCAATTTTTACTGCTTGCAGTCCATCAAAACCAGATACTTGAGTTGCTTTATCATTTTCAAGTGAATCAAAAAACGCTTTAAACTGATTAATATAAGCATCCTTATAACGCTCTAAGAAAAAGTTTTTTAATACCGGTTTTTCAATTACATCAGTAGCATAACATTCAAGATAATTAATTAGCTGATTCTCTGCCTGTAGTAGTGCATGATTTGAAAATACTTCAATACGCTGATCATAGCCATAAACAGCTTGTCTTGAATTATCTATAACTCCTAAGGCGCCATTTGCAAATTTTAACTGAATCATTGCCGTATCAACATCATCATACTGGGCAAATACAGGATTAACTAAACAGGAACCTGTTGCATAAACTTCCACTGCCTCGCTACCTGCTAGAAAACGCGCCATATCAAAGTCATGAATTGCCATATCTAAAAATATACCACCTGATTTTTTAATATATTCTTCAGGTGGTGCAGCTGGATCTCTTGAAGTAATACGAATAATTTGAGGTACTTTAACCTTATCATTAATCTGGCTTTGTAGTTGAGCAAATGTTGGATCAAAACGCCTGTTAAAGCCAACCTGTAATTTAATTTGGTGCTGGTTTACAGCTTTTAATGCCAGTTCAATTTGATCAATATCAAGTCCAATTGGCTTTTCACAAAATATATGTTTTTTATGCTCTGCCGCTAAAATAATTTGTGCAATATGTTCTGTCGATGGAGAGCATATTAATACAGCATCAATTGCTTGTTTAACCAATATCTCTGTCGAATCAACTCTTTCAATATGATTTTCCTGAAACCATTTATCATCACCAAACGGATCATAAGCATGCGTAACTGTATAGCCTTTTAAATACTGTTTGATATGATGCACATGAACTTGCCCTATACGCCCTGTACCAATTAAGCCTAATTTCATAAATTAACCTCATTGTTAATTTGATTTTTATTTAGTTAAGATTTGCTTGTTTCTCACCCAATTGTCTTGATGAAACACCTGCTTGAAGATTCTCTTCAATTAGCTCCAATGATACACCTTTTGTCTCTGGTAAAATGACCAAGCCAAATATCACTGAGCAAAAACAAAAAATAGCAAAGATAAGCATAGTATAACCACCACCTAACACACCAAATAATGGTAAAAAACAAAGTGATACTACAAAGTTTGCTAGCCATTGTATTGCCGTTGCAAAGCTCATCGCAGCACCTCTTATTCGAGTAGGGTAAAGTTCAGAAATCATTAACCAAAAAATACAACCTAAACTCACCGCAAAAGCCATCATATAAACCATCACGCTAAAAAATGCAATCCATGGACTTAAGTGCGGATTAAACTGATGCCATGCTAGTGCAAGTAATGACAATCCTGCAATTAGTGACCCACCAATTAATAATGGACGCCTACCAACCTTATCAACCGTAAATAGTGCAACAATCGTAAATACCGTATTAACTAAACCCATAATAAATGTAGCAAATAAAGAAATATTCTGACTAAAGCCTGCTTCATTAAATACAAAAGGACCATAATACATAATAATGTTAATACCCGCTACCTGTTGTAATACCCCAAGCGCAACCCCAATTAGAACAACTTTTCTAATCGGCTTTCTAAAAATTGCCCGATATTTTGTATTCTTTTTAATTGCCAACGCATGAGCAATTTCTGATAACTCTTTTTCAACTTCATCATCATCTAAACGAATCTTCTTTAAAATTTTTCTTGCTTGCTCTATACCGTATTTGGAAGCAACCCAGCGAGGGGATCTTGGCATAAACTTAAGCCCAATCAATAATAAAATTGGCGGAATAACACCAATAAAAAACATTAAACGCCAACTTGAAGGGCTTAAATCATGTAATAGATAACCTACTAAAAAAGAAACAGCTTCACCACCTGTAATTGCCACACTATTAAATAAAACCAATTTACCACGAATATGCATAGGAGCAACTTCAGAGATAAATAAAGGCGAAGCAAACGAAGCAATACCAATACAAATACCTAAAATAAAGCGCCCCAATAATAAGCTATACCAATCGATAGAAAATGCTGCAATTAAAGTACCAATAATAAATACACATGAAATGACAATTAATGTCTTACGCCGTCCAATATAATCGGCCATTCTACCACAGAACAATGCGCCTAAAAATGCGCCTAAAACTGTTGCACTAACAACCGTTGACCACTGCCATGAAGTTAAATTAAATTGATGTGTAATCTGCCATTGCCCATCTGCAATAATACCTGTATCGAATCCAAATAATAACCCCCCCATTCCAGCAATTACGGCAACAAAGTATATAAATGTATTAGATTCTTTCATATAGCCAGAGATCCTTTCACTTTGCTTATTATGAATATACTATATAAATTTGCTAAATTTCAAATCTTGTTATATGAAAATAATCTTGAAAAAATTAAGCTAGCTACTAGCATTGTCATAAAACAATTAATTTCAATTTACTATTGATTTTATTATGCCTTATCAATTCTTTTACAATAGGTTTCCTTAATCATAAAGATACTAATAATCAATGAAATAAGGAAAAAGACAATAGATATGCTAATTGCATAAGTATATCCTTGTAAAGAATAGATAGGTACATTATCAGCCGTTTTTTTACCCAGCCAAAAATATTGTAATAAATAACCACCAATGATTTGAATCACCATTGCACCTAATAAAACAAACATATTATTGACACCCATAGCAGTCGCTTCAAGAGATTTAGGTACACGCTCCACAACAACTGTAAATGATAATGATTGAGATGAAGTAGCTAAGCCAATTACAAAAAATAGTACACTATATAAAAAGGCATTTAAATAAGGCACCCATAAAATTAAAGTAATGGCAATTAATCCTACTAAAGAACAAACTGTAAGGACAATTTTACGGCGTTTAATTAAATCAGATAACAACCCTACTGCTGGACTACCAAGCGCTAACCCAACCCAAAGTAAAGATACCATACCCGTTGCAGCTTCACGAGAATAACCATGATGGATCATTAAGCTTGCACCAAATAATGAACCTAATAGCTCAATGGATGCGTAACTAAAAAATACATAGGCTGCGACAATCCATAACTGACGGTACGATAATAGTAATTTTACTTGTTTAAAAACAGATGCCTTCTTATTGGTAGTTTTATCACGCTGTATTTGCTTAATAGTATCAACCTTTGTACTATCTCGAACAAATAGAATAAAAATAACACCTAAAATAACACCAGCTAAAGCAATAAAGTGGAAAATCACACGCCAGTCATTATCCATTGTTGTTAATAAATAAGCAAAAGGCGCTCCAGCTAAAATTGGACCAATCGAACCTAGTAATTGAGTCATACCTGCCATGGCACCAAAAATACGATGTGGAAACCAATCAAGGGCGATCTTTAACATCATGACAAAAGCAAATGCAGAACCAAAGCCAATTGCAAAGCGCCCCCACCAAGCCGTTGTAAAACTATCTGATAAGCTAAATAAAAAACAACCAACAGAACAAATAATAATTGCGACAGCACCAACTCTTCTAACGCCAAAACGATCGACTAAAAAGCCAACCGGTATTTGCATAATTGCATAAGCTAGATAATATGCAGATGAAATTAAACTGACTGAACTTGCATTGATAGCTAAATCTTTTCTAAATAATATCTCCATTGAACCAAATGATGTTCTTAGAAAATATTCATAAAGAAAAAACACACCAGCTAAGGTAAAAAATAAACTACCTAAGAGTAATCTTTTTTTATATCCGAGTTGTTCATATTTCAACTTCACTTAAATATATCCTACTAAATAGCTACAATATCTTTAAGTGTAGATGAAATTATTCTTTATTGATGATATAACCAACCCCTCGAACTGTTTTAATCAACTGGCTACCGAATTTCTTACGTAAATGATGAATATGCACTTCAATTGCATTTGAATCAACTTCTTCACCCCAACCATAAAGACTTTCTGTTAACTGCTCCCGTGTTAATACTCGCCCAATATTTTGTAATAAATAATTTAATACCGCAAACTCTCGTCTTGATAACTCTACGACTTGTTTGTTTTTCAATACCTCATAATTAGCTGGGTTTAACTCTATATCTAAATGGCGAATAACTGGATCTGCACGCCCTGATGATCGTCTAACTAATGCTCTTAATCTTGCTAATAATTCTGAGATTGCAAAAGGTTTTGTTAAATAATCATCAGCACCAGCATCTAAACCACCAACTCGATCTTCTACTGTGTCACGTGCTGTTAATAAAATTACTGGGATTTTAAAGCCTTTTTTTCTTAATCTTGATAAAACTTCAATACCATTTATATTAGGTAGGCCAATATCCAAAATAATTGCATCAAAAGATTCCACTTCAACTGCTGGTACAACTTGGGCGCCATCTTGAATCCAATCAACCGTATAATTGGCTTGTTTTAAGCCTTCACAAATACCATCACCTAAAATAAGGTCATCCTCAACAACCAATAATCTCATAACTTAAGACTCTTTTTCTATATTTTCATTACCATAGGCTATTAATGCATCTGCAGCATACATTAAAGATGCACCACCCCCAATATACACAGCCATACCTAAAACTGCTAATAATTCATCACGACTTAATCCTAAACGTTTCAAGTTTTCTGTATGTGATCCAATACAACCATCACAGTGAACTGCAATACCCAATGATAAAGCAATCATCTCCTTAAGTTTTGGATCAAGTTTAATATGCTCAATTTGCTTAAATGTTTTATCACCTTTTGTATGGGTATGACTTCCATAAGTAGTCGCTAAATATTCATTTAACTCTTCTAAAACTGCCTGGTATGCTTCACTCATAACCTATCCTATATTCAATCATAGACCTATTTCTCTAGCTTACTTTAAGCATGCAAAAAATCAGGTCCTAAAGCAAGTTTTGGCAGAGAATATTCTTCATCATAGCCAACATCAACCAAATAAAGGCCATTTGATGGTGCTGTTTTACCGGCACATTTACGATCTTTCAATAGGAGTAATTCTTTTATCCAACTAGTATCTCTTTTTTGTAATCCAATCTCTAATAAAGTACCAACAATATTTCTAACCATATGATGCAAAAATGCATTGCCTTTAATTTCAAAAACAAGAAAATTCCCAATCTCGGTTAATTGAACATCGATAATATTTCGATAACTACTATGTGACTGGCACTCTGCTGCACGGAAAGATGAAAAATCCTGTTCACCTAATAAATCTTGCATTGCCACTTTCATTGCTTGAATATCCAATGGCTCTTTCACCCAAGTTACTAAATCATCTAATATTGCCGAAGATGTAGCTCTTCTATAAATAACATATCGATAAGTTCGCCACTTTGCTGAGAATCTGGCATGAAAGGAATCAATCACTTCATTTGCCCAAAGTAATTTAATATCTTTTGGTAATCGCGCATTTGCCCCTTTAACCCAAGCTTGATTAGAGCGCTTATTATTAGTTTGAAAATGAATTACCTGATAGCTTGCATGGACACCTTGATCTGTTCTACCTGCGCATATAACCTCAATTGGCTCATCTGCGACAAAGCTTAAAGCATTTTCTATTTTTTCCTGGACACTTAAACAATGACTTTGTCTCTGCCAACCATGATAATGTTTACCTAAATACTCTAACGCACAAGCAATTTTCATTTGCTACTCAACTTAAAACTCTATCTTTTTTCTCTAATGATGATTAAAAAGGCAGAACTTCCTTCAAAGCCTGTCTTTGGTATGGGTGTACTATATCATTTATTTTAACTTCTGTATTGTTGCATAAAAGCTTAAAGTTTGAAAATGTATTAAAAAGACACTGATCAGCTTTAATTTCTGATAACTTTTTACCTAAATCACCCCAGTTATAAACTGTTAATTCTCTTAGCGCACTTAATAACCAAACTGAGCCATAACGAGCGGTTGCATTGATAATTTTAAAATGGATCTGTTTAGATAATACTTTCTTTTTAAGTTTAAATTGATCATCTAAAATAAAGATATCAATTTTATCGGCATAAAAAACAAACAGCCAATATTGGTCATCATCAGCAATTACCGATACATTAACTAAATGATTAGTTGCATTATTATGTAGAATTTTTATAGGCTTTAATGATTGATTTAAATACCAAAGTACATGCTTATTATCGTAAATAAAAATACCGCTTGTTTGTAAGTTTAAGCTTGCTGAAATTGCAAACATATTTATTGCTTTGCCAATTTTATCAATCGTTATCTTACGCATATGATTACTATTATCTAGTGGCAAGATTAACCATTTAAGTCCATTTTTACTGTGTACTTGAGATAAGATAACTTGTTGCTTTTCTTGATTTAACAATAATACTGGATAAGAGAATTGAGACTGGCTATGCTCGTCATCCAACAAATTAATTAACAATTGCTGATGATTATTAATATTACTTAAATCTGAATAAGGACATTCCCATGCTATTAAATGAGTATCATTTTTTACCATTAGAATATAATTGTAATTATTATTTTTATAAATCCAACCATCCACTACAGTACAATTATTTTTACCTTGCTTATCTTTACAATTAAATCCTAAATCAATACGAATACTATCAGCTTTTCTAGTATTGCCTTTGGATAATAATAAATAGTTTCCATCTACTGACACCTGATAAACATTATTTTTAAAATGATTAATTAAAGCCATATAAGATTGTTGCTGGAAATTAGAAAGCCTTATAAAATTTACCACTGGCGGCTGAATGACTTTATGTATCAATTTATTAGAGTCATTAGCAAGTTGATCAAATGATAGAATATCCCAATAATAACTCTGATAGGAAAGCGTACTATGATTATCACCTTTATCATAAACATTAGACTGTAATTTAAAGACTTGATATAAGCTGCCATGGTAATTATCAATATTATCATTTTGGCTAAATAACGCCATAATTTGATAATCTCCTAACCACATTGGATAGTGAAATACTTTCTTTACTGATTTTTGCCTTATTAACTCCAAAGGTGATGAAGCTATATATTGTTGTGCCTGCTCTAGTTGCTTAAAGCCAGTAACTCTTAATTTATTGGCTTGATTAAACGTATTAATAATATTTATTTTTTCATTAATAATATAAGCAAAGGTTAAAGCAAAAAGACTCATTACAATCGTAATCATCAAAATACCAACAAGCACACCACCTTCAAACCCATGTTTTTTAATCACGCTTGATACCTTTGAACTGCAATGACTCTATCAATAAGATGTGTTTTACTACCAAGTTGTAACTTAAGCCCTTTTAAATGATGCCAATTTGTAATGGTTGCTGGCTTTTTATTTATAATATGTCCTTCTTGCTCTACTAAACCAACTATCTTTAATGAATCAATATTGGGCATTACTTCATAACGCCGATTATTTAATTTGACATATAATGAATTAATTTTCTGATTTTTAGCATCTTTGTGATTACTTTTACCAATATAAAATATTGTTTCATTTAGCTTAGATACAATACTGTTTTTTGGTATTGCCTCTGCTAATGGATTTGTTAAATAAACACGCTGCATTTGATTGCGATCATTTTCAATCACTTTAATATCAAAATAATAAAAACGATTTACAGTTGCAATTACTAGTGTATCAGAAAGTTTTAGCTTTAAATATTTAGGTAGATAAAGCATATCATTACCCTTAAGTAAATTTGAGGACGTAATATAAGATAAATTTGATGTTGAATTAATCACTAATACATCACTATCATTTGTATATTGACCACTACCTTTCTTATTCAAACCTAAATTAGCAATTGTTTGTTTGCTCGTTTTTGATAGCACATAAATTACAGGCCTACCTATAGCTGGATTTAATGAATGAATAACTGCTTTAAAGCGACTTGCATTAAGATTACTAAGACCAGCTAATCCTGCATTATCAATTGACTTTGTAATTAAGTCTAATGCCGCTAACTGGTTTGTAGTGATGGTTAATGATTTAACTTCTTGATTGTACTGATAAGAAGATAAGCTATAATCTCGAATTGCAAATGCCATTACAATACCACCAAGGCTCATTGCAATTAAAAGTTCCATTAAACTAAAACCACTAGCTATTTTGATCAACTTCAATCCATTCTAACTCGATCTTATTTATTTTCTCTGTCTGTTTAAGAATTAATTTTTGTATCTGATTAGAAGACTCTATTGTCATTAATTGTGCTTTTATCACCCCTATAAAAGCAATTGAAATAATACAAATTGAAATGAGTACTTCTATCAGAGAAAATCCATTTTGGTTATCAATATAGTGATTATATGTGTGCTTTAAAAACATCAATATAAGCTCTCATGGCATCATCCTTTGACATGCCTTGACAACGTTCCCAAGCAGTATATTTTGCCCTTTCAACAAATTTTGTCATCGATGGTTTTTCTCCATGAACATCACCTTCAGTAATCTGCTTAAATAAGCCATAAAGCTTTAGCTTTTCTTGTTGACTGGGGCGATAATCCATATCTTCATTTTTTATCCGCTCTAATAACACTTCAAATTCTTGCTCTAGTTCAGTCATATAACTTTATCCTCCTTTTATCCATTTTTTTCTATTTTACAATTGTTTTGTAAATGCTGCGACTCTGTTATAGAAAACTTCCATTTCATGTGGTATTAACTTACTGAAATTAATAAACCCATGAATTAAACTATCAAAATGGTAATGCCTAACTGTAACACCTAATGATTTTAATTTTTCTGCATAAATTAAACCTTCATCACGCAATGGGTCATAGCCTGCTGTCATTATAAATGTGCATGGCATTTGATTGAGATTATCAACATACAATGGTGAGATTTCAGGTGATCTTGGATCCATTGCTTCTGGCAGATAAGATTTGTTATACCACAAGACACCATCTGCTTCTAGTAGATAGCCATGTGCAAACTTCTTCATTGAGTGTGTCTTATGAGAAAAATCAACCGTTGGATATAATAACACTTGTGCTGCAAAGTCAATTGATTCTTCTTTCTTTCTTAATCTTGAAACAGCCATTGTAATTAAATTAGCACCTGCACTATCTCCCATGACAACAAAAGCATCATTTGTGCCTTTAATATCTGCTGCATGATGGTATGTCCAGTGAATGACCGCTTCAACATCTTCAATCTGAGTTGGAAATGGGTACTCTGGTGCTAAATGATAGTCAATTGAAATAACGACACGATTGGTATGTAATGCCAATTGACGACAAGGCGTGTCAAAACTATCTAAATTACCTGAGACAAAGCCACCACCATGCGCATAGACCATAATGGGTAATAATTGATTTGGATCAGGATGATATAGCCTTACTTTAACTTGCCGCTCACCAACTTTGACTGTAAACTCTCTCACTGAGGCAACTTCTGGTGCCTTATCTGCATAAAAAATTAGCGAATCAGCATTTTTACGTATTTCCTCTAGGCTTAATTCTTTTTTACCTGCCTTATGCTTATTAATAAAGCGAAGAAAATCTGCCAGTTTTTTCGGTAGTGGTTGTGTACCATAATAAAAGTCACTAACAAAACTCTCTTGTGCTTCTTCCTTAACATCGACTTGTACATTACTTTGAGTAATTACATTAAACCAAGCTCGCTGATTGGGTGATAACATCTCTTCTGTTGCTGTTAAAGAACCTGCCAAACCCTCATTATTACAATCTTTTTGGCTATATTGACCTAAATTGTCTAATGTCCAATTAACCATATTTAATGCTTTTGATTGGTTTTCTGAGCGAATTTGTAATACGGACTCAAATGGATGATGCTCTGTACTTGTTTGCACATAGTCAACCACAAAATGACATGGTAGATAAAATAACCCTGCTTCACGCGCAAGTGCGTATTCAGGAAATGCAGTCATACCAATGATACTACCACCCATACTCTGATAACAACGTGCTTCGATCATCGTTGGAAACTGTGGCCCTTCAATACAAACATAGACTGCACCAAAATGCATATCAAATGAAAAGTCATTGCGCTTTTCTTTTAGAATCTCTGCTATTTCTTCAGAAATTGGCTGACTTAAAGAAACATAGCCTAATAAACTATCATCACAAAAGGTACACTGTCGCAGCGCTTTTGTGCGATCAATATACTGATATGGTATAACCATCTCACCAGGTTTCATACTTGGCTGAATACTTCTAACTGACGATAAAGCTAAAATAGCCGTTGCACCATATTTTTTTAAGGCAAAAATATTGGCTCTATAATTAATATGTGAAGGTAATATATTTTGTTCATAGCCTGTACGACATAAAAATAATGCTTCTTTTTGCTGATATTTAATGCGATACAAACCATTTGAGCATAAGCCATAAGGTGTTTCACGTGATAATTCTTCAATTATTTCAAATTCATCAAAATGCTCAAAACCACTAGATCCAATTATTGCCCACATTCACAAGCACTCCTATATTCTTATAAGGACTCTAAACTCAATGATAGCTATATTATTACTGAGTTGGTGCTAATTCGCTAGGGTGATGTTAATTTTAAAGTTTATTTTTACAGCAAACTATACTTTAGCATTTTTACAAAAAATATATTTACCTTACTCCCAAGCTGTCTTTACAACTCTAAGATAATTAGCGCCAAGTATTTTTTCGATACTGTCATCACTAAATCCTCGAGTCTGCAACCTACCAGTTAATTCTAATAACTGTTCTGGTTTACGTGACTTGAATGTATCAAACTTACCCACACCATAATGACTTGGATAAACTACCTTATTTTTTTGCATAAATTCATCAAATACTTCAGGGAAATAAACATAATCTGTTCCTAAACCTACATAGTCATCTCCAACTAAATCACAAATATATTGGATATGATCGATATATTTATCAACACTTGCTTGGTTATCTCCTAATAAAGGCCCATTACCATTAATACCTATAAAGCCACCAACATCTGCAATTTTTTTAATTTGATCGTCCTTTAAATTCCTCATATGAGGATGAATTGCATTAACATTTGAATGAGAAAATATCACAGGTTTTTCTGTTAAATCTAAAACATCCAGTGACGTACGATAACCAGTATGAGACATATCAATCATTACACCATTTTGATTCATTTCTTTAACAGCTTTTTTCCCTAAAAGGCTTAAACCTGTATCATTTGATTCAATACAACCACCTCCTAAAGCATTATTAATGTTATAGGCTATGATCATGCTTTTAACGCCAATCTTAGAATATACCTCTATCATTGCTAAATCCTTCTCTATAGGATTTGTTCCCTGAAACATAAAACTTAAAGCAAGCTTTCCTTCTACTTTTGCTTTATATATATCATCAATTGTATTAACTAAAATATAATTAGGATTTGCTAAAATCTTAGCTCGAGTTTCTGCCATATAATGCAACGTATTTTCTAACGATGTCATATCGGTTGCAACTGATAAAGATAAATGTGTAAAACCATTATCATAAAACTGATTAATCACATCCCACTTATAAGAAACCTCGATTTCTGGTTCAAAGCCAAATGCATTATCTACAATGATACTTTTTTGAATTAATGTTTCTGGTTTCATTTTTTATACCTCTTTTAATGATTGAACATTTGCAGAATACTAAAATTACATCCAAAATTTAAATGAGTTAAAGCTATAACTTATATAAGTGAAAATCATGCATGATAATATTCAAAACATTAACTTAAACCTACTAAAGACATTAGTCGTATTACTTGAAGAGCGTCACGTATCTAAGGCTGCTTTACGCCTAAACATTACGCAAGCAGCCGTTAGTCGTTCACTTAAACAACTAAGAGAGATATTTAATGATGAGCTATTAGTAAGAACTAAAAATGAAATGTTATTAACAGAAAAAGCTTTAGTGTTACTTCCAGAAGCTAATAAGATTATAATTAGTCTGGATCATTTTTTTACGCATAAAGATCATTTTGATCCATTCAATACACAGGCTAATTTTACAATAGGTATGGGAGATTATGGGCAAATCATATTACTGCCTCAATTAGTTAACCATTTAGAACAAAATGCGCCTAATAGTACTTTAAATATATTTAATAGAACGGTTATAACCAATCAGACAGAATTAGAGTCTGGCATCATTGATCTAATGATAGGCTATTTTGAACCGATCCCACCTAATATTATGCAAAAGCGCTTATGGACAGATAGACTTGTATGTCTAGTAGGTAAAGAAAATGCGCTTGCTAATATAGAATTAACTATCGATAATTTTGCTGATTTTCAATATGCTGTGATTGCATATAATGATCTCTATACTGGCTCTAATACGATTAATTACTTAAAGAAATATCCCATTTCTGTCAAGCCTAAATTAATCGTTCAGACAATTAGTGCTGCTTGTCTATTATTATGTCAGACCAACTTAATACTGATTGCTACAAGACAGATTGCCAATGCTATAACAAACTTACTCCCAATCAATGTATTAAATTACCCATTTGATGATGAACCTCGTGATGTTTGTATGTATTGGCATAAACGCTTTAATCAATACAAATCACATCAATGGCTTAGAAATCAAATTATTGAATTAAGCCATCATTCATAAATAACAATTTAAGTGTAAAAAACAACGAAATTTGGAGGAGTAGTGCCAGTTAAATAAAGTATAAAAACTTTACCATAGCACTGCTCCTGGGGGGGGTACTAAAAAGTATAACACAAAAAATTAATAAATAGCAATCATTAATTAGAGTGAACGCTATGTCAAACCTAGCTTTATAAGCGTGCTGTTGTACGTTTCCTAGATTTTTCTAGTGAGGTTAAATAACTGTTATTTGGGTAATTTTCTTTTATTACTTCCGCTGTTGAATTAACCAATTTTGGTAAATTCAGGCGTTGATATGACTTAAGCATAACAACCAAAGCATCTTCAACTTGAGTTGTTTTAGGGTATTGTTCTACAATAATTTTTGCACGATTTACTGCAGCAACATAAGCACCTTTATCTAAATAAAACTGTGCAATATTAAGTTCATACTGTGCAATGACACCCTTTAAATAAATCATACGACGTCTTGCATCTTGTGCAAATGGTGTATCCGGCGCTAAAGTAACCACTTGTTTAAAGTTATAAAAAGCACGTTTATAGCCTGTTGGATCATGTGTTGTCATATCATAAGGCAAGTATTTTTGTAAAAATCCACGGCCATTATCACTATAGACGATACCTAGGATATAATAAGCATAATAGCGATCTTTTGCCGTTGGATACAATTTCAAATATTGCTCTGCAATTGCTAATGCCATTGGATCATCACCTTTCTGGTGATACGAATACATTAAATCTAACATGCCTTTTTGTGAATAATACTCAAATGGATACTGAGCCATTAAAGAGCGAAACGCCTCAATGGCATCAGTATAATTTTCATCAACCATATAGTTATGCCCTGTCGCATAAATAAACTTTGCCGAGTCTCCTTGATAAGGAAGTCCTTTATCACTAGCACAGCCGGCAACAGAAATAATGACAATAACACAAATAAAAGCGAATATTTTTCGCATATTCTCAACCTTTTTTTTCATTTTTCCACTGTTTCGATTACAATGACCCAAGCAATTAAAGAAGAAGTGGAATTAATTTACTTTGGTAAAAAATAATAAACAATTTGAACGCATACAGCAAAGCTTAATTGTACCAAATGCATTAAGTGGCAAACGACTAGATCAAATTTTATCCAAACTATTCCCAGAATACTCTCGGGCAATGTTGCAACGATGGTTAAAAGAAGGTTATATTCTAGTCGATGGAAAAGAGCAAAAAGCTAAAACCAAACTTTATGGCAACGAACAAATCATACTGGATGTTAAAATACACAGCCAACATGATCACTGGCAGCCACAAGCATTAGATTTAGATATTATCTATGAAGATGAAGATTTAGTTATTATCAATAAACCTGTTGGTTTAATTGTTCATCCTGGTGCAGGCAATCCTGATCAGACACTCTCTAATGCTCTACTTGCTTATGATAAAGCTTTTAGTCTTATACCTAGAGCTGGTATTGTACACCGTTTAGATAAAGATACCTCTGGTTTAATGGTTTGCGCTAAAACTCTAAAAGCACATACATCCCTTGTGGAGCAACTACAAAATAGAACGGTCAAACGCCAATATGAGGCAATTGCTTGTGGCCTAATTCCCTCTGGAGCAACCATTGATGCTAATATTGGCAGAAACCCACATAACCGTTTAAAAATGGCGGTTGTTAAAGAAGGAGGCAAAGCTGCCATTACACATTTTAATGTCATAGAGCACTATCGTGATCATACACGTATCCGCTGCCAATTAGAAACAGGTAGAACACATCAGATTCGTGTCCACTTACTACATCTTAAATACCCATTATTAGGTGATCCATTATATAACCCAAGACTCAAATTGGCTAAAGGTATATCAGATGAATTAGCTGATTATCTAAAAAGCTTTAAACGTCAAGCACTACATGCTTATCATTTATCGTTTAAGCACCCTCAAACCAATGAGATAATCTCATTTAAACAAAAGCCCCCAGAAGATATGCTGACATTAACTCAACTTCTACGCTTAGATATGGATCATTTAAAAGATGTTTATAAAGCATACGAAGCGGATGATAGTGACTACTGGTATGACGATGAAGATGATAACTACATCGATGATTAACATAATGATATTAAAGGCAATCAAATGATAGGATTAATTCAACGTGTTTCATCTGCACAAGTTGATGTTGATAATCAAACAGTTGGAAAAATAGACCAAGGAATTTTAGCATTAATTGGTGTTGAGAAAACAGATAACCAACAAACTGCACAAAAATTAGCACAAAAACTAATTAATTATCGTGTTTTTTCTGATAATAACGATCAAATGAACCTAAATCTATCACAAATAAATGGAGCTCTATTACTTGTACCGCAATTCACATTAGCTGCTGATACGAAAAAAGGCTTACGACCAAGCTTTTCATCTGCATGTAAGCCAGAAGAAGCCGAAGGCTTATTTTTATATCTTTTAGACTATACTAAAACACAATACCCACATGTCGAATCTGGCAAATTTGGCGCTAATATGCAGGTTAGTTTAACCAATGATGGGCCTGTTACATTCTGGATTAAAGTATGAGCATGATAAATCATTCTAATAATACTCAAAAATCAATTGCCATTATTGGTGGTAAAGGCCAAATGGGGCAAATGATCAATCACTTTTTAGCTAAAGATACCAATTTAGTGATACATTTAATTGATAAAGATGACTCTATTTTTGATAGCCAGTATAAACAGTTTGATTTGGTCCTAATCTCTGTACCAATTGCACAAACAAATTCTATCATTGAAGCAACTGCAAAAAAGCTTTCAAGAGATTGCATTTTATGTGATTTTACCAGTATTAAAACTCAACCACTTAACTGTATGCTTAATTCACATACAGGTCCGGTCATTGGCTTACATCCTATGTTTGGCCCTACTATTACAGAGACTCAAAATCAGGTAATTATTCACTGTCCTGGCCGTAGTCAAAATAAATACCAATGGTTTTTAGATCTACTACAAAAACTTGGTTTTCAAATAGAGACAATGGATGCAAATGAGCATGATCAATTAATGAATTTTATTCAAGGTGTTGAGCATTTCAGTACATTTTGTTTAGGCAGCTTTCTAAAAGAGCAGTCCGTTGATTTAGCTAAATTACTTAAACTTGCAAGTCCAGTTTATCAAATGGAATTAAACATTTTAGGGCGTTTATTTTATCAGTCAGCTGAACTATATGCTGATATTATCGCCTCAGATGAGAAGCGTATTGAGCTACTGGAAGCTTATGCCGATCATATTAAAGAAATGGCATTAAGCTTAAAAGCAGGCAAACGTGATGCATTTATACAACGCTTTGAAGCAATTAGAAACCAAATGGGTGAATTTTGTCAGAGCGCTTATGAAAAAACCGATCAAAGCTTAACTAAAGATTAACTGAGCTGTTGTAACTGAGCTTTATTTGCATTTTCAATAATCACTTGAACAAGTTTAATTGCATTTTCATAATCATTAAAATCTATTACACCTGAAGATGAATGTGCATAACGAACTGGGATACCAATGGTAATCGCTAGTACACCTTTCTTATGGCCCTGTAGTTGATAGTTATCTTCACCATAGTGCTTAACCTCAGCATCTGTTATAAAAGTCACGCATTAATCTGATTTATTTTCATCCAAGGTGTCCTTCTTTTTATTACAGAACTGATAATAGCAATCAACTTGTTCATAATAACCACTAATGCAACTTTAGATGGCTTACCTTTAAGTTTTAAGCGTTGGTAAAACTCCTTCATTTCCGGTGAATGTTTCAAACTGGCTACGGCAGCCATATATGGGCTTGTTGCATAATTAGGCTATTGACAATGATAATGTTCTTTATTCATACTCTTTTTCATTTTTATGAAAAGCGATTATGGCAAAGAAGCAGTATAAACCCAAGAATTGGTCATCTTACAATCGATCAAAAATCAAAGCAGGCAATATCTTTTTAAATATTTCTGAAGATATAAATGATTGGTGGTACGATAAAGCAATAGAAATTTCAAATACTGGAAGACCTAAACGCTACAGTGATAGAGCTATTGAATTTATTTTAACAATTCGTTACTTATTTAAAACTAAGTTGCGCCAAACGCAGGGTTTTATTGAAGGTTTATTTAGTCAAATGGGGCTAGCATTAAATATACCTGATTACACAACATGGGCTTGTTGCATAATTCAAATTGTATGTCAGACTCTGCCTATTCTAGGGTTTTTACATAAACCCGTCAGCATATAAATTATTCACTTTATTGAGATAGTGACATTTCAGTTTAATCTCTGTTATTT
>JAKJJQ010000139.1:0-2382 GCA_021713415.1 Thiotrichales bacterium 19X7-9 | reverse complement strand
TTCAAGAGAATCAATATCTAGAGGTAAGGTAAATTGGGCCATTTTTACAAGACTTTTTATTTTTCATCACACCATTGTAACCCTTATTCTATCTACATTCCATACCAACAAGAAATGGAAAAGAGCCTAAAATGTGTCATATCATAAATATGATTTGTATTACAACTGAAAAAAGTTAAATATATTACCATTATAATTATATTTCATATATTGCATTATGTAGAGTAAGAGTGTACTTATTTACTATAAATATGATTGGAAGGTTTTTATGCCTGGATTTAGAAAAATGTCTCTTCAATTAGATGATACTAGTATTAGCGAGAAGCCTTTAAAATCTTTCATTTTTGAACCATCTAGAGATTTAGACACTTTAGCTATAGAGATACCTAGTTTAACGAAACGGGAATTTATTATTGAAAGTCAGGAAAAGTATATACGTTTTGTAAATAATGTGTATAAAGATCTCGATATAATGTCTCAATATTTTAGATCTAGTGTTTTCGATGAACAAGATGGTACACCATATTCCTATGTCAGAAAAAGAAAGGAAAAAATTAGAAAAGGTATATCTAAATTTCATAATATGTTGTTGCTCTTGATATCTGATACTATCTTAAATCAAGAGAATTTAGAAGATGCAGCTCGAATGTATTCTTTTTATATTTCATTAGCTGGATTAGCAGCTGATAAAGGAAATGCTGAGATTGCTAGCAATATTATTTTTTGTCTAAACACCCAGCCAATCTATCGCTTATTTGGTGGAGATACTAAAAAAGGAAATTTAAGTAGTATGTTAACGTCTGAAACTAGGAAAAATCAGACTATATTATTTAGAATTTTTAACTCAAGTAATAATTATGCAGATATACGTAATTTTTGTCATTATTTAGAAGGTGTGGGTGGATCTTATGTTGAGCCCGCAGTTGTTATTGCTAAGGATTTAGAACATATAAAAAATGGTAGTACTATTTTTCAAGAAAGAATAATATCACGTTTAAAAAAAATGGCAGAAGCTGCTGACCCTGTATCTTTAGATGATAATCAAACATTTTCTGAGTTAGTCTTAGTTGATAAAAGAGAAAAATACGATAAGAAAAAAGAACACTATGTTAAACAATCATCTGAACTTAGAAAAAAAATGGAAATAGATACTTTTTCTTCAATCAAATATCCAAAGGATAGTTGTTCTTTTGGTTTTGATCTAAGTATTTATGAAGCAAAACTTCGTGAATGGAGGCTATACCCTAACGAGAGGGATAAAATTTTTCCCTCTATAGATGCACAGTTAAGATTGCAACAAGAATTAGAAGATGCAATGAAAGATAATAATGTTGAAAAAACTAAGTTTCTATTTTCTAAAATACAGGGTTACATGAAGTTTGTATATAATCAAGAAAAATTAATCAAGGGTGATGAGGAAGCTGCATACCTAATAGCAATAAATATGGGACTGGCGATGTTTTCAGCAGCTTCTTTTAAGTCAACACCTGTTATTTTGAAGCCTTCAATTATTTCTAATCATGATGTAGTGAATACATTAATTCAATCAATAGCAGATGACCCTTTTATGAGCCACGCTACAGTTTTAAAAATTATACCGTTTAGACATTTTTTTACTCCAACGCAGAAGGATAATATTGAATTTAATAAAGCTATTATTTTAAAAATTTTAGAAAAACAACCAAATTTTCATGAAACATCTGTTTTAAAATTGTTATTAAATGAACATCAAAGGAGACTTGAAAGCTCTAAAATGGGGCTTTTTGGATATTTTAGAAAGACAGAAATTCCAGATCTAGTTATAACTAAATTAGATAACTTTATAGAGTACTGTTTAAAAAAACCAGATAGTAGATCTGCTGGGGTACTTAAAGATTATTTGTACCGATTAAGTAAGATGGAGGATACATTATCTAATTTACCAGAACCTTTAGATAAGGCCTTTAATTTTAGAGAAAGACTATCTCTAATCTCTGATCATCCTAAATTATTTTTTTGTTCAAAGGAAAAAAAACAAAAACAATTACCTAAGAATGACTTAGAGCCCATCTAATAAGTCAGAGATATTTAGGCTCTATGTTACTTTCCGTGGATTAGATCAAACGATGTTCGCCAGGGAGATCGAAGCGAAGGCGAATATGGATCTGTTGCAAAAAATTGTCACTTTGCTAAACTTCTGCCAGATTAAGCACAGGATGTTTTTAATGATCAGTTTCAAATGGCGTCATTTTAATAAAATGGTCATCATGTTAGCCATTCGTTGGTATTTGTCTTATTCCTTAAGTTATCGAGATGTTGAAGAATTATTGTTAGAACGTGGTTTTAAAGTGGATCATACAACTGTATATCGTTGGGTTATTAGTTATGCAGATCAATTAGAAG
>JAKJJQ010000138.1:0-2596 GCA_021713415.1 Thiotrichales bacterium 19X7-9 | reverse complement strand
TGAATCACCGGCTTCAATAGAGATAACTGGTGCATCGTTGGTACCGTTAATGGTAATTACAACAGTTTGGGTATCAGTAGCGCCTGTTGGTGCATCTGTTACTGTTAAGGTATAGGTTAATACTAATGATTCACCCGCTGCTAAGTAATCAAAGGCCTCTACCCCGGAGTCAAAGCTCCAAGTAAAGGTATCAACCGTTTCTGTATTATCTAAGATATCACCAGAAGTCACACTCATCATTGCAAGTAAGGTTGCATTGGCAATGCCTGAAGTATCACCTGATTCTACTACTGAAGTAACAGCAACTGAAACTGTATCGGTTAAATCAAGATCAGTTGTTGTTAACGTATCACTAACTGTTAAACCAGCATTGCTCTCTATTAAGCTTTCAGCTGCTGAATCACCAGCTTCAATAGAGATAACTGGTGCATCGTTGGTACCGTTAATGGTAATTACAACAGTTTGGGTATCAGTAGCGCCTGTTGGTGCATCTGTTACTGTTAGGGTATAGGTTAAGACTAATGATTCACCCGCTGCTAAATAATCAAAGGCCTCTAATCCTGAATCAAAGCTCCAAGTAAAGGTATCTTGCGTTTCTGTACCATCAATAAAGTTACCTGTTGTTGCACTCATCATGCCTAAAAGAGTTGCATTGGCAATGCCGGAAGTATCACCTGATTCTACTACTGAAGTAACAGCAACTGAAACTGTATCGGTTAAATCAAGATCGGTTGTTGTTAACGTATCACTAACTGTTAAACCAGCATTACTCTCTGTTAAGCTTTCAGCTGCTGAATCACGGGCTTCAATAGAGATAACTGGTGCATCGTTGGTACCGTTAATGGTAATTACAACAGTTTGGGTATCAGTAGCGCCTGTTGGTGCATCTGTTACTGTTAAGGTATAGGTTAATACTAATGACTCACCCGCTGCTAAATAATCAAAGGCCTCTAATCCTGAATCAAAGCTCCAAGTAAAGGTATCTTGCGTTTCTGCACCATCAATAAAGTTACCTGTTGTTGCATTCATCATGCCTAAAAGAGTTGCATTGGCAATGCCGGAATTATTGCCTGATTCTACTACTGAAGTAACAGCAACTGAAACTGTATCGGTTAAATCAAGATCAGTTGTTGTTAAAGTATCACTAACTGTTAAACCAGCATTGGTCTCTATTAAGCTTTCAGCTGCTGAATCACCGGCTTCAATAGAGATAACTGGTGCATCGTTGGTGCCATTTATAGTAATCACTACATCTTGTGTATCGGTAGCACTTTCGCTATCTGTTACTGTTAAGGTATAGGTTAAGACTAATGACTCACCCGCTGCTAAATAATCAAAGGCCTCTACCCCTGAGTCAAAGCTCCAAGTAAAGCTATCTTGCGTTTCTGCACCATCAATAAAGTTACCTGTTGTTGCACTCATCATCCCTAAAAGAGTTGCATTGGCAATGCCGGAAGTATTGCCTGACTCAACTACTGAAGTAACAGCAACTGAAACTGTATCGGTTAAATCAAGATCGGTTGTTGTTAACGTATCACTAACTGTTAAACCAGCATTGGTCTCTATTAAGCTTTCAGCTGCTGAATCACCGGCTTCAATAGAGATAACTGGTGCATCGTTGGTGCCATTTATAATAATCACTACATCTTGTGTATCGATAGCACTTTCGCTATCTGTTACTGTTAAGGTATAGGTTAATACTAATGACTCACCCGCTGCTAAATAATCAAAGGCCTCTACCCCTGAGTCAAAGCTCCAACTAAAGGTATCTTGCGTTTCTGCACCATCAATAAAGTTACCTGTTGTTGCATTCATCATGCCTAAAAGAGTTGCATTGGCAATGCCGGAAGTATCACCTGATTCTACTACTGAAGTAACAGCAACTGAAACTGTATCGGTTAAATCAAGATCGGTTGTTGTTAACGTATCACTAACTGTTAAACCAGCATTACTCTCTGTTAAGCTTTCAGCTGCTGAATCACCGGCTTCAATAGAGATAACTGGTGCATCGTTGGTGCCATTTATAATAATCACTACATCTTGTGTATCGGTAGCACTTTCGCTATCTGTTACTGTTAAGGTATAGGTTAAGACTAATGACTCACCCGCTGCTAAATAATCAAAGGCCTCTACCCCTGAGTCAAAGCTCCAACTAAAGGTATCAACCGTTTCTGTATTATCAATAAAGTTACCTGTTGTTGCATTCATCATGCCTAAAAGAGTTGCATTGGCAATGCCTGAAGTATTGCCTGACTCAACTACTGAAGTAACAGCAACTGAAACTGTATCGGTTAAATCAAGATCGGTTGTTGTTAACGTATCACTAACTGTTAAACCAGCATTGGTCTCTATTAAGCTTTCAGCTGCTGAATCACCGGCTTCAATAGAGATAACTGGTGCATCGTTGGTGCCATTTATAGTAATCACTACATCTTGTGTATCGGTAGCACTTTCGCTATCTGTTACTGTTAAGGTATAGGTTAATACTAATGATTCACCCGCTGCTAAATAATCAAAGGCCTCTAATCCTGAATCAAAGCTCCAAGTAAAGCTATCAACCGTTTCTGCACCATCAATAAAGTTACCTGTTGTTGCA
>JAKJJQ010000137.1:0-2600 GCA_021713415.1 Thiotrichales bacterium 19X7-9 | reverse complement strand
TTGAGCCAAAACATTCTACAAATATTGAATTCATTTTATTTTCCAGATAATTCTACCTGATAAATAAAATGCTATAAAAATCAGATCAATGCACTATATTTATTAACTTTTTGATGCGTTTACCCTGATCTATACCATCATTGACTTTAATTTCAATCGTACGTGATGTTATACTTGGATCATTTGAGATATTATAATAGCCAATTGAATTTAAAATGCCTTCAACCTCAGAACGATTAAAATTAAATAAAAATGTACCGTCTGTGAATAGACCAGTCGATGGATTATAACTACCTGCACCACCTAGGTAGTTTTCACTACTACCACCGGTTATCAAATGATTGGTAATCGTAGCTGAGACAACGGGGGTGCCTAATGAGAAAAAAGTACCTGTATCTGGATCTGAAACCAAAAAGTTTGAATAAAAATTAGTTAGTAAGTCATTTTCAGTATAATTTAAAGTCACTGAATCTTTAACCAGGCTATAAACTCGTGCATGACCACGATCATCAGTAGCATTTAAATGCGCACCTGCAATTAGGCGATTACCATCACCACTTAGCTGTAAAGATCGCCCTAAACGATCGCCTGCTGCTTCACCATCTAAATCGATACCAATTTGTACCCAGTTGCCATCAATCCAATCATATATACGCACATGGCCACTATTACCGCCACTAGCATCATTATTTCTGGCACCAATTGCTAAACGATAGCCATCATTGCTTAAAGAGACACTTTTACCTGATTGATCACCCCCTGCTTCACCATCAATATCGCTCCCTGCTTGGACCCAAGTTACACCATTCCAGTCAAACACACGCACATGACCACTATTATTACCTGGGCCATCATCATTAAATCGCCCACCAATTGCAACTCGGGTACCATCAGCACTTAATGAAACATCCTCACCAAATTCATCACTAGCTGCTTCGCCATCTAAGTCACTACCCATTTGATTCCAAGTTACACCATTCCAATCAAATACTCGAACATGGCCGCTATTATTACCATTACCATCATTGCCACTGCCACCAATTGCAACTTTAGACCCATCAGAATTTAAAGAGACACTAATACCAAAATCATCAAATGCTGCTTCACCATCTAAATCAGCACCCATCTGCACCCAAGCTAAGCCATTATATTCAAATAGCCTTACATGGCCACTATCACCACCACCACCATCATTTAATCTAGCACCTACAGCTAACCTTTGACCATCACCACTTAATGAAACACTACCGCCAAACCAGTTGTTTACTGCTTCCCCATCAATATCACCTCCTACTTGAACCCAGGCTAAACCATTCCAATCAAAGACTCGAACATGGCCACTATTATTACCACCATCATCATTACGTGTTCCACCAATAGCTAAGCGCATGCCATTATCACTTAACGAAACACTCTCACCAGAACGATCACCATTAGATTCACCATCAATATCCAAACCCATTTGACTCCAAGTTGTTCCATCGAACTGATAAACACGCACATGACCGCTATTACCACCATTACCGTCATTTTGTCTTGCGCCAATGGCTAACAATACTACCATCTGTATTCGTTGAAACTGAGTAACCAGAGTGATCCGTAGCTGCTTCGCCATCAATATCATCACCAACTTCTAAAATACTGTCTCCTCCTAGATGTTCACTACCGGTTAAATCATTAGAGGCGGCTATATCTGCTTGGGTGTACTGACTTAGTCTATTGATAAATGTTTGACCTGTTTCACCTTCAGCAATATTACAACCATAAAATAAAATATCACCTTGAGTTGTTAGTGCATCACCCCACTGCATTAAGTCAGTTTGATAAAGAGACATTGTATTACCATCTAAAACGCTATTGCCTAAATTTAAAGACCCACTACTACCATGTGATATAATATGAATTGCATCTAATTGATTGTATTTACTAAGAATTTGAGTCAGTTGTGCAATACCATCTGCTTGAGCATTAATGATCTCAACTGAAGCTTTGCGTGAAATATTTTTAATGATATCTTGAGGATTTGCCACCTTTGAGTCAATAATGACAACTTCTTTAAATACGCTATACTCTTTACTATGGCTAAATACTTCACTTTCAATTAATTCTAAAACACTATCTGAGGGTGTTACATTATCATTAATATGAAATGCTGTGCTTAATTCATTCGCCTCAGTTTCTGATAGCGCATCGGCACCACTAGCCGTTGCAATTGCAGCTCCATCAAACATAAACCTTGGCTCTAAAGGCTGCATGATGCTAGAAATTGTAATTGATTGATCTTTATAACTTAATGTTTTATCACTAAGTAGTTCAGATGCAATTGAGATGAGACTTTTTTTCTTTTTATTATCTTTTTTCATTGACTCAACCCTCTAAAGCGAAATATTTTAAATATTTACATTTTTTGATTCCAAAAATAATTAAATTTATACATTAACATATAAATCACACTACATGACACCTACCAGATCCATTCTTTGACTAATTGATATTTTAGGTTTAAATGTAGCTTTGATAATATTACAGATATACTCTGAAGAATTAATGGCTCTAGCTAGCGATTTAGCAATAGTTTCAGTACCAATTTTAATCAAAGA